>JANDJG010000168.1 GCA_024331085.1 Nitrospira sp.
CCTATCGCCTGGCAATTGATGGGAGGCGCCGGCGCTCATGAATCGGTTTGCCTCAGCACTCTATAACCTGGCGCCGGTGTGGGGGCAGAATCTGATCCTCTCCGGCTACAGTCTGTTGCTCGATCGCGAACGGTACGGTGAGCGCTTTCGCGGGTTCAGAGATCTGTTGGCGAAAACGGAGTGGTATTCGGAGAGCGAGCTTCTGGCCTATCAAGATGAGCGACTGCGCGCCACGATCACGCATGCGTATGAGACCGTACCGTTCTACCAGCGCCGGTTCGATGAATGCAAATTAAAACCAGCCGACATTCGCGGACAGCGGGATCTGCCAAAAATTCCGTTGCTGACGCGAGATGACGTGCGCGCTCATTTCGGCGAGCTGTGGTCAAGCCGCATCCATCGAGGCGCGAGAAAAACCGGCCATACTAGTGGGACCACCGGCACACCGCTCACTGTCGGATACGATGACCAGGCAATCGGAATGGCCTATGCGGCGCTTGATCGTCACTATCGCTGGGCCGGGTGCCGGCTGGCCAGAGACGGCGACCGGATCGCTGTTGCGCGCGGAAACGTCATCGTGCCGTTGCATCAGAAGAAGCCGCCATTCTGGCGGCTGAATCGTTGCCACAATCAATTGTTGCTGTCATCCTTTCACCTCTCCAAACAGAATCTGCCGGCCTATTTCGAGGAGCTGGCGCGGTTCAAACCGGCCGTGCTTGACGGGTATCCATCCACCCTCTATGTGCTGGCAAAGTTTCTCCAGAGTTGTGGGCAGACATTTCCTGTTCGGGCTGCCATCACGTCGTCGGAAACGCTCTACGACTTTCAGCGCGCATTGATCGAGGAGCGGTTTCAGTGCCGAGTCTTTGACTACTATGCGTTGGCGGAGCGCGTGGTCTTCTCAAGTGAATGCGATCGGCATGAGGGACATCACGTGGCGATGGAATACGGGGTTGCCGAGGTCGTCGATGACAAGGGACAACCCGTGTCAGACGGAGCCGTGGGCAAGTTGGTCGGGACGAGTCTGCACAACGACGCCATGCCCTTGATTCGCTACGTCACGAGCGATATGACGAGCATGCGCGAACGACGCTGCTCGTGCGGAAGAGGGTTGACGATGATGGACGATGTGACCACCAAGGCGGAAGACGTTCTCACGCTCAAGGACGGGCGACTCATCTCGCCGTCCGTCCTGACCCATCCGTTCAAGCCGTTGGATTGTATCGAGGGATCGCAGATCGTCCAGACTGATCCGCAGACCGTCGTTGTGCGGCTGATCCCCGGTCCTGCCTATACGGAAGCCCATACCCGTCATTTGATTGCCGAACTGACGGCTCGCTTGGGAGTTGATGTGAAGGTCGACGTCCAAATGGTGGACTGCCTAGAGCAAAAACCCAACGGAAAATTCAAGTGGGTCATCTCACACGTTCCATTGGGAATCTGATCGGTCGCGGATTCTTCGACAGGCAAGGGAGAAAACCGGTATGTGCGGCATAGTGGGGCTGATGTACGCCGATCCCGTCCGCCAGTGTTCCCGTGAGGTCGTCACGAAGATGCGGGATACGTTTGTCTATCGAGGGCCAGATGACGCCGGCTTGCATCTGGATGGTCCGGTGGGGTTGGGGCATCGACGATTGAGCATCATCGACCTCGGCGGCGGCCATCAGCCGATGTCGATTGAAAACGGCGCGTTCTGGATCGTGTTCAACGGTGAAATTTACAACTATCGATCATTACGCGAAGAGTTGATACGAAAAGGCCGCCGATTTCAAACGCAGAGCGATACGGAAGTGATTCTCCATCTTTATGCCGAGCGAGGCGAAGCCTGTGTGCACGCGCTCAACGGGATGTTTGCGTTCGCCGTTTGGGATACTCGTCGGCGCGCGCTGTTTCTGGCCCGCGACCGAATGGGGGTCAAACCCCTCTATTATGCGGTGACGCCGGAGGCGTTTCTTTTTGCGTCTGAAATCAAGGCCATTTTGAGCAGCGGATTGATGCCGGCGCGCTGTCGAAGCGAGGCCTTGGGGGAATATCTGCTCTTTCGCCAGGTCGCCGGTCCGGAAACCCTGTTTGCGGGAGTGATGAATCTTCCTCCCGGATGTACCCTGACGCTCTGTGATGGAAAGGCTCACGTCACTCGCTACTGGTCTCTCCGGCCGACCGCGGACCGACCAGCGATCACCTATGAAGAGGCTAAGAACACGTTGACCGAGTTGCTGGAAGACTCCGTCAAGTTGCGACTGATCAGCGACGTCCCCGTCGGGACTTTTTGCAGCGGAGGCGTTGATTCCAGCCTCGTCACGGCCTTGGCGTCGAGGATCAAAGGTGACGAGGTCAATACCTTTTCCATTGGTTTTGATGAGGCCGAGTATGATGAAAGCGCCTTTGCGCTGATGGTGTCGAAACAGTACGGAACCATTCATCATCAACTGACGATCGGCAACGCCGAGTTCAGCGAGCTGTTCCCCCAAATGGTCTGGCAGAACGACGAACCACTCAATTTTGCCAACTCCGTCCAGATCTTTGCCTTGAGTCGCTTGGCCAAACAGTCTGTCACGGTGGTCTTGACCGGTGAAGGATCCGACGAGTTGTTCGCCGGCTATCCTCGCTACCGAATTCCGGGGATGGCCTCGATCTATCGGCGCATGCCGAGTATGCTGCGAAGCCTTGCGAAACTATGGGGAACCGTTGCGAAGGATCATCGGATCATGAAGCTCGACCGGTTCGCCGCCTGCTCTCCCCTGGAAACGCTGCTGTACAATTCCAGCGTCTTGCGCTCCGATATCGTTGCGACCATCGCGCCGCGCCTTGCTGAAAGCCGACTTGACTACCGCCGCTCATGCCTCAAGGGAACCGAGCAACTTGGGCTCGATGACCTCGCGCGGGCGGCGCTGTTGGACCAGGAGTGTTTTTTGGTGTCCATTTTGAATCGACAGGACAAGATGAGCATGGCGGCGAGCATCGAGTCGCGGGTACCGTTCATGGACTATCGAATCGTCGAATTCGCCAATCGGCTGCCCAGCTCATACAAGTTGCGGAGCGGAAGCGGGAAGGCTATTGTGAAGGACGTGGCGCGGGCCTTTTTGCCTCCGGAAACGGTTGATCGGCGCAAATCGGGATTTGGCGTGCCGCTGGAGCGCTGGTTTCGATCCGACGCCGGTATGGGGGAGCGAGTTCGACAGTTGCCGGACCAGGTCGATCCGGGTCTTTTCGATCGAACGATCATCCGTCGGTTGGTCGAGGAACATCGGGCCGGCACGCGAGATCACTCCGAGGTTCTCTGGACAGTGTTAAACGTGCAAACATGGAAAGAAACGTTTCATTGCTGACAAGGTC
>JANDJG010000169.1 GCA_024331085.1 Nitrospira sp.
GAACGATCACCTACGTGGGAGACGTGTTGGATCCCTCGACCCGCACCATGCAACTGCGCATCGAATTGCCCAATTCGGACGGGCGATTCAAACCGGAGATGTTCGCGACGGTTCGCCTCTTCTCCGAGCCGCAGCCGGATCGCTTGGTCGTGCCGGAAGCGGCATTGCAGCATGATCAAGGCAAGACGTTCGTCTTCGTCCAGCGCAAAGCGACCGAATACGAAGTGCGGGAAGTCGAAGTCGGTGAGTCCAACGGCGCGCTGACGTCGATTCTCGCCGGTCTCGAGGAAGGGGAGCGGGTCGTCACCCACGGCGCTTTTCTGTTGAAGTCCGAGCTGCTCAAAAAACAGGTCTGATGGTCTCCCGTCTTCTCGATGTCTCTCTTCGCCAGCGGCTGCTGATCGTCCTGCTCTCG
Source organism: Nitrospira sp. (assembly GCA_024331085.1). Lineage (GTDB taxonomy): Bacteria > Nitrospirota > Nitrospiria > Nitrospirales > Nitrospiraceae > Nitrospira_D. Next base: position 416 of record JANDJG010000169.1, read on the forward strand.
CTTCTGATCGCCGGCGGAGGGCTCTATGCGTTCAGGACCATTCCCATCGACGCGTTTCCGGACGTGACGAACGTGCTCGTCCAAGTCGTGACCAAAGCGCCCGGTCTCTCGCCCACCGAGGTCGAACGGTTGGTGACCTATCCGATCGAATTGCAACTGACCGGCGTGCCGGCCGTCACCGAGATGCGATCCTTGACGAAAGTGGGGCTCTCGCTGGTGACGATCGTGTTCGACGATTCGATGGATATCAATCTCGCGCGCCAACTGGTGCTCGAGCGGCTTCTTGAAGTGGAGGAATTGCTCCCCTCCGGCGCCGAACCGATGTTGGTTCCCAACAGCACGGGACTCGGCGAGGTGTTTCAATATTATCTGGATGGGCCGAGTAATCCGCCGGCTGACGACGCGCAGGAGTATCGACGACTCATCGATCAACGCACGATCCAGGATTGGGTCATTCGTCCTCTGTTGAAGGGCACGCCCGAGGTGATCGACGTCAATTCGATGGGGGGCTACGTCAAGCAGTACCAAGTGCTGGTCGAGCCGGCCATGCTGCGGAAGTACAACCTCTCGTTGCGCGAAGTATTCGAGGCCGTGGCCAGAAACAACGCCAACGCCGGCGGCAATATTTTGGAGAAACACGCTGAGAAATACATCGTGCGGGGGCGGGGCCTGATCCGCTCGCTTGAGGACATCGAGCGCATCGTCGTCAAAGAAGTCGGGGGGACGCCGGTGTTCGTGGGAGACATCGCCAACGTCGTGATCGGGCACGCCGTGCGCCACGGGGCGACGCTGCTTAACGGCGAGCGCGAAGTCGTGAGCGGAATCGTTCTGATGTTGCGGGGGGGGAACGCCAGGGACGTGGTGGAAGGCATCAAGGCGCGCATCGAGGACATCCATGCCAAGGGGCTGTTGCCGAACGGGCTGCGCATCGTGCCGTTCTATGACCGGATCGAACTGATCACCGCCGCGCTGAACACGGTGTACAAGGCTCTCGCCGAAGGCGTGACGCTGGTCGTCGTCGTGTTGGTTCTGTTTCTGGGCAATATTCGCAGCGCGCTCATCGTCGTGGCCACGTTGATCCTCGGTCCGTTGGCCACGTTTATCGTGATGGGGCAGGTCGGGTTAACGGCCAATCTCATGTCGCTCGGAGGCTTGGCCATCGCCATCGGCATGATGGTCGATGGATCGGTCGTGGTGGTGGAGAACGTCTATCGCCACCTGTCGCACCAATCGTCCGCCGGTGTCTCCAAATCGGAGCTCATCAGAGAGGCGGTCAAAGAGGTCGGCCAACCGGTGGTGTTCGGCATTCTCATCATCATCGTGGTGTTTCTGCCTCTGCTTTCCCTGCAAGGGATGGAAGGCAAGATGTTCAAGCCCCTTGCCTATACCATCATGATCGCTCTGTTGGTCTCGCTGGTGCTCTCGCTCACGCTCTCTCCGGTCCTCTGCTCGCTGGCGTTGACGCGCGGATCCGAGGACGATCCGTGGGTCGTGAGAGCCGCCAAAGGGCTGTATGCTCCGGCGCTGCGATGGGCGTTGGGGCATCGTCTCGTCGTGGTGACGCTGGCGGTCGGCGCATTGATCGGCAGCCTGATGTTGGTCCCCTTTTTGGGGAGCGAATTTATTCCCATTTTGAACGAAGGGGCCATGGCTCCCCAAACGATCCGACTGCCGAGCGTGTCGCTGGAAGCCTCTCTTGCCATCGAGAAACGAGCGCAACGGGCGATCATGGAGTTCCCCGAAGTCGAGATGGTGGTCTCGAAGATCGGTCGCACGGAATTGGGCAACGATCCTCAGGAGCCGAACGAAAGCGATCCCGTCGTCAGGCTGCGCCCGCTCGATCAATGGACGACGGCGAAGACGATGCCGGAATTGATGCAGAAGGTGAGAGAGCGGCTCTCTCAGGTGACGGGCGCGACGTTTTTGATCAGCCAACCCATCCAGCAGCGGGTGGACGAGTTGATTTCCGGCGTGCGGACCGAGGCGACGGTCAAGTTGTTCGGCGATGACTTGGAGGTGCTCCGAACCAAAGCCGAGGAAATCGCCGCCGTGCTTGGAACCGTGCGCGGGGTCCGCGACATCAAAGTCGAGCAATTGTTCGGTCAACCCTATCTCACCATCGACATCGACCGCGGCAAGATCGCGCGGCACGGGTTGAACGTGGCCGACGTGCGGCAGATCATCACGACGGCGATCGGCGGCGAAGTGGCGACGCGGGTGTTTGAAGGCCAGCAACGGTTCGATCTCGTCGTTCGATTTCCGGAACAGTATCGGGACGGGGTGGACGCCATCAGCAACATTTTGTTGATGGACCAGACCGGAGCGCTGATTCCCTTGGCGGATCTCGGCACGATCAAACTCGAAGAAGGACCGGGGCGGATCAGCAGGGAGCGCCTTCAACGGTACGTCTCGATCGGCTTCAACACGTTGGGGCGCGACATCGGCAGTTTGGTCGCCGAGGCGCAGAAAAAAATCGCGCAGCAGGTCGCGCTCCCCGCCGGCTATACGGTGTCGTGGGGCGGCTCGTTCGAAAACATGGAGCGGGCCATGTCAAGGCTGCGCGTCATCGTTCCGGTGACGATCGGGCTGATCTTTTTATTGCTCTATTCGACGTTCGGCTCCCTTCGCCAGGCCGTGCTCATCATTCTCAATCTTCCCTTCGCCTTGATCGGCGGAGTGGTGGCGTTGTGGGTCACGGGCGAGTACCTGAGCGTGCCGGCGTCCGTCGGATTCATCAATCTCTTCGGCGTCGCCGTGCTGAACGGCATCGTGTTGGTGTCGTACATGAACAAGCTCCGACAAGACGGGCATACGTTGGACGAGGCGGTGTTGTCGGGCGCGCTGTTGCGCTTGCGACCGGTGCTCATGACGGCCTTGGTGGCTTTGCTCGGCTTGGTGCCGTTGGC
>JANDJG010000170.1 GCA_024331085.1 Nitrospira sp.
TTAAAGAGAGCGACTGGAGACCCTGCCCACCTGCTGGTGGTGCGCCTGACAGGATTTGAACCTGTGGCCCTCAGCTCCGGAGGCTGATGCTCTATCCAGCTGAGCTACAGGCGCTCCCGTCAGCAAGGCATGTCACCTTAGCACGGCTGGAAAGCCGCTGTCTAGGTGCCGGTCGCTTCATCATCGTCCGCCTTATCAGGCAAAAAAGCATGGGGAAGAAAAAGTTCCTCGCCCTGTGCCAGATCGAGAGTGCGTAAATAGGCAAGATGCTCGGCTTCTTCGTTGATCAGTCGATCTTCTTCCTCACGATGGGATCGAGGCAACCGAACGAGTGGAATGGCCGTTTGAATCGTACAGGCCCCTTCGACGATTCCTCCCACGTCACGTGGAATGCCCATCGATCGGCAGGTGAGCGGTCGAAATGGATAGATGCCGCAGCTTCCATCGGATTGGAGGGCGGGACAATCCAGGTCGGCAAATCGCTCGGCCAGCGCATCGACGTCACCGTCCCCCCAGTGATCAATGAACCGGGTCCGCGCCAGTCGAGGAGCGGCTCGTTCCATCATTTTGACCTGCGCTCGCGCTCGCTGGAGGATGGTTCGGCGCTGCGTCGGTTGCAAGGCGCGGAGCCCTCGTTGGATTTCGTTCCGATCCAGTATGGTGACCGGGAAGATACCCCGACAACAGTGCGAACATCCTTGGGCGCAGGGGATTTGATCAAGCAGAGCCGCCTTGGCTCGCTGAAACCAGAGGGACGTTTTTTTAAAAATTCCGGGCGACAAGCCTCCCCTCATCTTCCATCATGAGCGACCGTCATCTTCGGCGCCATCGGACAGATCGACGACCAACTCGCCTTTCGGTGAATAGAAGCCGCGATTATCAATCTGGACGATTCCATTACATTGCTCCTGGTAGAACTGAAGAATCCATCCGTTGAAATCGTATCCTTCATCGGTGACGTCCATTTCGTCAATTCGAGTCGTCAGGATAAACCGACAATTGGCAAGACAGCTTCTGATGAGCTGCGACTCAACGTCGTCGTACATGGACAACAGTTTCAGAAACTGTGCTTTCTCTTGCTCGTAGAGATCCGCGTAACTTCCGCGATCTCGCACGCAAAACAGGTGAATCGGTTTTCTGTCATGGCGATAACCTAGGGACATTTGGACCCATGCCCATTCATCCAGCGCCGTCTCATCAATGCCGGCGGGAATGATTGGAGACTGCCCGCGGGCGTTTAGAAAATCATACAGCAGCCGAAGCGGGGGGGAGTTTTCTCGCTGGCAAAACACACGAGAATAGACGATTTTTTCAGGTCGTTCCGATCGCTTTTCTTGTGTGCCCGAGGAGAAGAGTGGCAGCTCTTTGCCCATCGTTCGTTCAAACCATTAGTCCATTAGTATGGGTCGCAATTTACAAATAAAGAATGTCCCTACTGTACCCGCCATCTTCTTTTTCTCGCAAGGGCCTACATTAGGTGCATTTCTTCGCGCCAAATGTGCGTTTTTGTCATTGACACTCCCGGCACTCTTGGCTACACTCTCGCCGGTTTTCGCCACGTGCGAGCCATCATTATTCACTTCGCAATACCGCGCTTTCGAGCCCCGGTGATTTATACGATCATGAGTCGGCATAGTGAAAGGGTGATCATTTTTATTTTCTCAAGGAGGTTGACGAATGGCTAAATCAATGACGAAGTCACAGATTGCTGATTATCTGGCTGGGAAAGCCGGTGTCACGAAGAAGATCGCGGTTCAGATTCTTGACGATCTGGCGACTCTCGCTTATCGTGAGGCGAAGAACGTTTTCACAATTCCCGGCATCGGGAAACTCAAACTGGCCAACCGAAAGGCCCGTATTGGTCGCAATCCACAAACTGGTGAAGAAATTAAGATTCCGGCCAAGCGGGTTGTCAAATTCCGCATTGCCAAGGCCGCTAAAGACGCAATACTCGGCAAGAAGTAAGGAAGGCGCTGCAGGGTTCTGATTGCATTCCTCCACAATGCCGCGTCTGCTGAAATCAAGGAACAAGAAATTTGCATTCGATTTTTGGATGTAATCTCGTCTCTCTTTCACAACAGACGCAGGAAACGAAAGAGCCGTCGTCTTTTTCATGGCGACGGCTATTTTGTGCGTTCGGAAGGAATCTCCTTTTCATCGTCCTTCATCAGGCTACCCTTAATGAGGCAACTTGTCTAACTTTTCACTCTCTCATTTTTTGGCATGCCTGTCGCCGCACAATCAGCGCTCGTCGATTTGTGTCACCTTTCGAAGATCCTCTCTTTCTGAGAAAGTTCTTATTTCCAGCAACTAATAGTGGGAGGGGCCTAACCCGCTTGCTCCCATGCCGTCATGTCCTATCAAGCGAACGGTATCGCCATCATGAACAAGACTGTCCTCGCTTGCGATTCTCTTATTGATTGTCACCAGTATTTTCTTCTCACGTAACAAAGGAAGCAAATGCCAGAGATGATGACCTTGTTTCCGAATCAGTTGCCTGACAGAAATTGGCATGTCGATTTTGCACGCGAGGTCTCGTTCCCCTTCGATCGTCTGAAGTTGCCCTGTTAGGTTTATTGTCACCATAAAGAATCAATCTGCTATCCCGCGGTTCTTTTTCCAAGCACTGACCGCGAAAAAATTCTCCCCTGGCTGAGGCGATTCCTTACTGTGTTTCCTATTTTTTAGTAGGGAGAAAAGTAAATTATTCGAGTTCCTTCGATTTGGTCTGGGATTTGGTCTGGCATCTTTTCTGTCTACTGCTACTCGGACTTCTCTCCCGACTGCCATGATTAGCGGAGCAGGACTAAGTTGCTTCGGTATTCTCCAAGCCATTCGTTTTCCCCTCTTGCACAACGGGCCTCTGGCGTGCCCCTCATTTCTCTACGCCGTAGCGGTCGCACAGCGCAGACGTTTTTTTGATGGGCATTTCATCAGATGACAGTGCGGTATCGAATATGGTAAAGAATCGAATCATTCTTGCACTACAGAATGTCCCCATCGTCTAGCCAGGCCTAGGACATTGCCCTTTCAAGGCAGTAACACGGGTTCAAATCCCGTTGGGGACACCACCAAATTTATTGCTCACGAAAGCAAACCCACAAAAAACAAGCAAATAGCACAGGGGGGCTGCACGGTTCCCGTGCAGCCCCCCTTTTCAAGCTAGTTTTTCCTACTTCAGAATATCTTTAGTATCCTGCTTTAGCGTTGGGGTTGACCTGGCTGGGGAACGGATCCAGGATGCTCTTGGGCGCCCCGTTCCAAATCACATCCGCCAAGTTCGACATGCGGCTGACAATCTGCGCCGCCACGCCC
>JANDJG010000171.1 GCA_024331085.1 Nitrospira sp.
CTGACGTTCAGCCTCTCCGGGGCGACCATGCTCATCTCGTCACCGCAGCTTCAACGTGCTCAGGCTCAGCAGCGCCAAAAGAATGGCGATGATCCACAGACGCACCACCACCTTGGGTTCTTCCCATCCCTTCATTTCAAAATGATGATGAATCGGCGCCATGAGAAAAATGCGCTTCCCCCTGGACTTGTAGGAGAGCACTTGAAAAATGACCGACACCGCTTCGATCACGAAGACCCCGCCGACCAAGAGCAGCAACAACTCGTGCTTGGTGATGACCGCCACCGTCCCCAACGCGGCGCCGAGGGGCAGCGAGCCCACGTCTCCCATGAACACGGACGCCGGATAGGTGTTGTACCAAAGGAACCCCAGGCTGGCTCCCAGAATCGACGCCGTGAAGACGGCCAATTCCCCCGCCCCCTCGATATGAGGGATCAACAGGTACTCCGACATCAACCGGTGTCCGGTCACGTAGGCGACCACGGTGTAGGCCAACGCCGCGATCATGATGGGGCCGACCGCCAGTCCGTCCAATCCGTCGGTCAGGTTAACGGCATTGGAGCTGCCCACAATGACGAGGACCGCGAAGACGACGTAGAACCACCCCAGATCCGGCATAAAGTTCTTGAAAAACGGGACGCTCAGCTTGGTGCTGTAATTGGGCAGCAGATACAGCGTGAGCGCGATACCCAGGGCGATACAGACTTGCGCCGCAAATTTTTGCGACGCCGACAACCCCTTCGACCGGGCCTTCACGAACTTAAGGTAGTCGTCCGCAAACCCGATGACGAAGAAACCGAAGGTGGCTGCGAGGACCAGCCAGATGACGGATCGGGAGATGTCGGCCCACAGCAGCGTCGACAGCATGACGGCGAAGATGATCAGAATTCCCCCCATCGTCGGCGTTCCGCTTTTGGCCAGGTGCCGCTTCGGCCCGTCCTCCCGCACCTGTTGTCCCAACTTGATTGCTTGCAGCTTGCGAATCATGGGAGGAGCCAGAACGAACGCGATCAGAAACGCCGTGACGGCGGCGTAAATGATCCGAAAGCTCTGATACCGAAACACGTTCAGAAACGAAAATTCCGTATGGAGCGGGTAGAGCCAGTTATAGAGCATGGTCCGTTTCGGATCTCGTGATTCGGAGCGATCGAGCCCCTCTCACGAACACTCCCGGTTATGAAGCTTTTCGAGTCTCGCTTCCGACCCCTTGCAGCGCCTCGATCGCCCGCTCCAATTTCATCCCGCGCGACCCCTTGACCAGCACCACGTCGCCCGATTTCGCGACGGCCTTGACGACCTCCCCCGCCCGAACCGCGTCGGGAACAAGGACGATCCTCGATCGATCCAAACCGCCGCGCTCCGCTCCGGCCGCGACGTGCCTTCCCAACGCCCCGCACGCCACCAGCCTCTGAATTCCCTGCTCCGCCACGAACGCTCCGATCTCCTCGTGCATCGAGGCGGCGTCGGCCCCCAGCTCCAGCATCTCGCCGAGGACGGCGATCGTCGTCCGGCCGCTCCCCCGTTGCGCCAACAGCCGCACCGCCGCCTTCATCGACGCCGGGTTGGCGTTGTAACAATCGTTGATGATCGTGACGCCGCGGCTCACGACGATTTGCGATCGCATGGCCGCCGGTCTGAAACGGGAGAGCCCTTTGGCGATCAGGCCTCCGGAAAGCCCCAGCTCGCAGCCGACCGCCGCGGCGGCCAAGGCGTTCATGACGTTGTGCTCTCCTTGGACGTGCAGCCGCACCGTCGTGTGCCGGATTTTTCCGGGCAGCGTCAGATTGAAAACCGTTCCGTTGCGCCGGTCCGGCTTGATGTCCGTCGCCCGCACGTCGGCTTTCGGAGACAATCCGAACGACACGACGCGGCACCGGGCCCTCGACGCCAGATACTCGAAATAGGGGTCGTCGGCGTTCAAGACGGCCGCGCCGGTTTCCGCGAGCAGATCGAGCAGCTCGGCTTTCGCCTGAGCCGATCCCTCCATGTTCCCGAAGAATTCCAAATGATCGGGGCCGACGTTGGTCACGATGCCGATGGTCGGCCTGGCGATCTCGCAGAGCCTCGTCGTCTGACCGACACGATCGACCCCCATCTCGATCACGGCCGCCTCGTGCCTGCCGTCAAGACGGAACAACGTCTGGGGAACGCCGATCCGATTGTTCAGATTGCCTTCGGTTTTCAGCACCCTCCACCGCCTCGCCAACACGGCTGCCACCATTTCCTTGGTCGTGGTTTTGCCGTTGCTTCCCGTCACCGCCGCCACCGGAATGTCGAACCGGCCGCGATGATGGGCGGCGAGTTGCTGATACGCGAACAGCGGGTCGCGAACACCCAGGATGAGCGGCGCTCGTCCGTTCCGCCCCATCTTTTTCATCAACGACGCGCCGTCAAAAGAGTCCTGAACGATGGCGCCCATCGCTCCGCGGGAGACCGCCTCCCCGACGAAATCATGACCGTCGAACCGATCGCCCCTGATCGCCACGAACAAATCGCCGGACCGGATCGATCGGCTGTCCAAATGAACCCGCCGAACGGGCCGCTTGAGCCAACCGGGCCGCTCGCCCGCCAAGACCTTCGTGCTGATCACTTCTCTCAGTTCTTCAACAGTAAACAGGGGCATGGGAATCGCGCGTCCTCCGACAAGGATTGCTCTTTCACGCACAACGTTTGATCCGCTCGATGGCCTCGCGCGCCACCTCGCGATCGTCGAAATGAAACTTCTGTGTCCCGATGATCTGGTAGTCTTCATGCCCTTTGCCGGCGATCACTACCATGTCACCGGGACAGGCCAGGCCGACGGCCGTCTCGATCGCCGCTCGCCGATCGGCCACCTTTTGATACTGAACGCCGGGGCGTTCTTTTAACGCCTCGATGACGCCGGCCTCGACTTCGTCGAGGATCGACAGGGGATCTTCGGTTCTTGGATTATCCGAGGTCAAAATCACGACGTCGCTCTGTCGCACGGCCGCCTTCCCCATCTTGGGTCTCTTCCCTCGATCACGATCTCCTCCGCATCCAAAGACCGTGATGATACGACCGGTCTTGACGGCTTGCGCGGCGGTCAACAACCGGATCAAGGCGTCCTCCGTGTGAGCGTAATCGACGACCACCGTAAAGGGTTGTCCCGCCATCACGCGCTCGAATCGTCCCGGCACGTTGGTCACGCGCGCCGCCGCCTCCCGTATCTGATCGGGCGTGGCTCCCTCATGCAGCGCGACCCCGATCGAGGCCAGCAGGTTATAGACATTGTGCTCGCCGACCAGGTGACTTTCGACGGGAAACGATCCGGCCGGCGTCACGGCCGTGAAGG
>JANDJG010000172.1 GCA_024331085.1 Nitrospira sp.
TCGCCGACCTCGGCCACGTCGTCATCTGCTTCGAAGACATCTCGGAACTGGCGGCGATTCGATTGGAGGACGAGCCGCTCTGGGACGGCCAAGCCAAATCCAGTCGGTATCAAAATTTCGCCGTCGGCCGGTGGTTCGTGCCCCGTCATATCAGGGGCCATGAAACGGAGGCCGTCTATGAGGGAATCCTCCGGAGCCTTTCCGAGGCGTATCGCCTGCTGCACGATCCGTTGGTCGCCTACCTCTCCGAGCGGGAACCTCGGCCGCAGGCGATGAACCAGGCCGATTACCAGCGCAGGATCGCGGCGCGCGCCTTCGACGTGACGAGATATCTCCTTCCGCTTGCGGCCACGACCAACGTGGGACAGGTCGTGAGTATTCGAACGTTGGAAAAGCAAATGACGCGCTTGCTGTCGTCCCAATTGACGGAATTGCGAGCCATCGGCGAAAAATTGCAGGAGGCCTGCCGGCGCCCGCCGGTCACCCTCTGGAACGAGCTCTGCGGCGAGAACGCCCTCTGTGCCGACCCTCTGGCTCCGACACTGGCGAGGCACGCCAAGGCCAACCTCTATCTGGCGTCGGTGTATTCGGACCTGGCCCGCCATGCGAAAGAAGTCCTGCGCGGCGGGGGGCTCGACCGGCCGGATCAGTGGAGCGCCGTCGAGCCTGTCGATCTGATCGAGCCCCATCATCCGTTGGACGAAGTCGTCGCGACCCTCTTGTACCGTGTCGCACACGCTCCGTATCGCGACATTCTGGCCGTCGTGCGGGATTGGTCCGAGAAACAAAAGCGCGAGACGATCGAAGTCGCCGTCAAACGGCGGGGGCCCTATGACGAGCTGATCAAAGAGTTTCGGAGCGGCTATGCCATTTTGTTCGACGTGCTCATGGACATCGGCGCCTGGCGCGACCTTCATCGCCATAGACGTTGCCAACAGGTGCAGCAGAATTTTACGACTCTGCACGGGTATGACGTCCCTCCGCCGGTGATCGCGGCGGGTTTGGATCGGGACTATCGGCAAGCCATGGACGCCGTGCGCGGGGACATCGAACTTCTCAAGAAGGAAGACCAAGAGGCGGCGCTCTATGCCATCCCGTTCGGTTTCAAGGTACGGTGCCTGTTCAAGATGGACTATGCGGAGGCTGAGTACATCGCCAAGCTCCGATCCGGCGTCAAAGGCCATTGGTCTTATCGCGCGGTCGCCTGGCAGATGAAGCAAAGGCTGGCCGCACGATATCCCGCGTTGGGTGAGCTGATCCAGGCGACGCCTCCCGACGTCGAAGACGCCTTGAATCGGTGACGGCCCGCTCCGTATGAGCCCCCATCAACTGGAATGCGAAACCGCCATCTTGGCCGGATCGTGGGAAACGCTCCTGGTCCTGGCCCAAGCCTGGAACAGGGAACTGGAAGCCGCCGGAACGGCGGATCCCCGTCCCTCCTTCGCGATGAACGTCGCCTACCTGTTGCAGGGGCGGTTCGCCGAAGCCTGGAAGGTCCATGCGCGTTGCCTTGAGGCCCCGGACGACATCGCAAAGGTCCGGTTCTGGGTCGACTCTCTCCTCGAACGACAGTCGGACAACGGCCACGTCCATCTCGTCCGGGGCCTCTTCCTGTCCCAGTCGGGCTTTTCAGAACAGTCGATGTCCTGCTACAAAGAGGCGGCAAGACTGAACCCGCAATCCGCCCATCCCCATTATTTTCTTGCTCAGATTCACCAACGGGCGAACCGACTCGAGATGGCGATCAAGGAATATAAGGAGGCCGTGCGGTTAGAACCCTCTTTCGCCTCGGCGCGGACCAATCTGGGCGTGGCGTATCAAGAACAGGGCCGACTCGAGATGGCGATCAAGGAATACCGGGAAGTCATCAAGTTGCAGCCGAACGATCCGGTGGCTCACGCGAATTTGGGGTGCGCCTTGGCCGAGCAGGGCAAGATGGAGCCGGCGCTTCAGTCCTATAAAGAAGCGCTGCGGTTGAACCCGAACGACGCGGAGGTGCACTTTGCCATAGGGGGACTGTACGAGACGCGGGGCCGGCTCGATCTGGCGCAGAAGAGTTACCATGACGCCCTCCAAGCCGACCCGCAGTTCGGTCAGGCCCATTCCGCCTTGGGGTGGTTGGCGCTTCGGAAGGACCGGCTGCAGGAAGCGCAGGAGACGTTCAATCGGGCCCTTGCGTGCAACGCGGAGGACGCCGCCGCCTATCACGGTTTGGCGGAGATCTACGCCCTGCGCGGCAAGCGGCAAAGCGCCATGGAGAACTACAGCAAGGCGCTCAGGTATTATCGCGATCCGGAAAAGAAAAATCAGATCATGAATCAACTCTTTCAGGAAGGTCAGGTGGGGGACTAGAGAAGAGATGAGCAAACGACGACGCTACAGGTCGCGAATCGCTCCTTGAAGCACGGTGATCTGCGTTACGGGATCACCGGCGTTTTTCAGTTCCGTTCGGATCTGGTCCTTCAAATAGGATGAGTAGCCGACGCGATCGACCAGGAGATCGAGGAACCGCTCTGCCGGCAACAGGCTCTGTTGTTTGAGTTCTTCGACCGTTTCGTCGCTGACCGGGACGTAAGTGCTGCCGATATGGAAGACCACATTATAATGCCGTCCGTTCCCGATTCGCTCGAACCGTAGACCTTTCACCGCTCCCTCCTCTGAACGCTCAGTGAAGCGGCCCATTCTAGACAGGTTTCCGCATCGAAGACAAGGGTGCCCCCATCCATGACGGCGAACAAGACGGGGTCCTTTGCCCAGGTGGACAGTCACGCCGAGACGCCATTAAGATGCAGCCGTATCGGCGACGGCACGGGAATATGATCTGATTTGGCGATGACGGTCCACAACCTGCACGACCTGATTGAATCCTGCCTCTCCCGCCTTCACACGGAACAAAACCGGATCGTCGAAGGGGGGCAAGAGACCTGTGTCGCGGTGCCGCCGGGTCGATTGGTGCAGACGATCGGAGGCCTTCACTTATATGAATTCATCGTGCCCCCCGGAGTTTCGCTTCCGATCGACGTCGCCGTCGCCGTCGTCCCGAGCAGCGACACGGAACCTACCGAGGGGATCACCCTGAGCCAAACCGATCGGGCGGTTCTCGTGCAGATGGAGGAAATGCTCGGAGACCCCGTGCCGGCCGCGACCTTGATTCCGGATCTCGCCGGGCATCTGAATATCACCGCCCACCGATTGGAGGACATGATCAAGAAAGGCCATGCCTACAACCTCGGGCCGGCCGAACGATTGGTTCCCCTGTTCCAGGAGGGAGAACGGAGCGGGCGGCGGATCCCTCCCGAAT
>JANDJG010000173.1 GCA_024331085.1 Nitrospira sp.
CCTGATCCGCCTCGACCGAGTCGTCCACATCGACCACGCCGGGCGTGGATTCGAACAGAGCGCGGATCTCCTTGGCCGCAGCCTGTTGCCGTTGATAATCCGGCCCGTAGATTTCCGCCACGAGGACAGACTGGACGGGAGGACCCGGGGGGACTTCGACGACCTTGACGTTCGCTCCGTACCGGCGCGCGATGTCCTGAACGGACGGGCGGATCCGTCGCGCAATTTCATGACTTTGGGCTTTGCGCTCATCCTTGGCCGCCAGGTTGATCTGAATATCCGCTTCGTGCGGCTGTGACCGAAGAAAATAGTGGCGGACCAATCCGTTGAAGTTGAAGGGGGACGCCGTGCCGACGTAGGCTTGATAGTCGCGGACCTCCGGCACCGTGCGGATGTAGGACGTGAGCGCCTTCGCCACACGAGCAGTTTCCTCCAACGTCGTCCCCTCCGGCATATCGATCACGATCTGAATCTCGCTCTTGTTGTCGAACGGCAACATCTTCACGGCCACGTGGCGCGTGTAGAACATGAAACAGGACCCGACCAGCAGGAGCGCCACCAGAGTCAAGAACGAGTAGGCCAAGAAGGGCCGTTGTAACAGCGGCGTCAGCGCCAGCCGATAGATCCGTGCCGTCAAACCGGCTTCGCCGCCCTCATGTTCGACCCCCTTGACGGTCACCCCCTCGCGGTAACAGGTGCGGCAGAACCACGGAATCACGACAAAGGCGACGAGCAAAGAAAAAAACATCGCAATGGAGGCGTTGATCGGAATCGGCCTCATGTACGGACCCATCAAACCGGAGACGAAGGCCATCGGCAGGAGCGCGGCGATGACGGTGAAGGTTGCGAGGATCGTGGGATTGCCGACTTCATCGACGGCGTAGATGGACGCCTCGTCATGGGGGCGAAGGCGGAGCATCAGGTGCCGATAGGTATTCTCGACAACCACAATGGCGTCATCCACCAAGATGCCGATGGAGAAGATCAACGCAAAGAGTGTGACACGGTTGATCGTGTAGCCGATCAACATGGAGGTAAAGAGCGTCAACGCCAGGGTCAGGGGAATGGCGATCGATACCACCAAGGCCGGGCGCGGCCCCAAGGCAACACCGAGAAAGACGACCACCGCAACGACGGCGACGGCCAGATGCCACAGCAGCTCATTGGCTTTTTCCTGAGCCGTCTCTCCGTAGTCGCGTGTGACGGTGACACGGACGTCGGCCGGCACCAGCACGCCCTTCATCTCCTCGACCTTGCGGATGACCTGCTCGGCCACGGTCACCGCATTGACCCCACCCTGCTTGGCAATGGCCACGGTCACCGCCGATTCTTCTTCGAAGAGGGATTCCTGACCGCCGGGCCCAGACGCCGTCTCTCGTGATGCCGACTCGGTGAACGATGAGCGTGCGGCGGCTTTCCCCTGTCCGAACCAGACGTAACTGCTCACTTCAGCCGGCCCGTCGATCACATCGGCCACCTGCCGCAAATAGACCGGCCTCCGTTCGTTGACACCGACCACCAGCCCCTCTAAATCTTCTCGCGAGCGAATGAACCGGCCGGCCTCCACCAGGAAACTCTGATTGCGGCTGTCGAATCGACCGGTCGGGAGGGCTCGATTCTCCCCCCTGATGATTCCCGCGATCTGAAGCGGGGTGATGCCATAGGCCTTCAAGCGAGCGGGATCAAGCTGCACTCGCAGTTCGCGAGGCCGTCCACCGACGATGAACCCTCCGGCCGTTCCTCCGACTTTTTTGACCTCCTCCAACACCTGCTCGGCCAATCGAGACAGTTCGAACTCTCCATACCGTCGGCTCGACAGCGTGATCGTGACGATCGGCACGTCGTTCACGTCTTTGGGCTTGACCAGAAACGGCTCCGCGCCCGGCGGCAGGAGATCCTGATTCGACATCAGCTTGTCGTAGAGATCGACCAGGCTCTGCTCCATCGGCTGGCCCACGTAAAAGCGGACGATGATCAGCGCGCCGCCCGGACGAGAAATCGAATAGACGTATTCGACCCCCTTGATCTCCGAGATCTTCCGCTCGAACGGCTTGGTCAATTGCTCTTCGACGATTTTGGCGGAGGCGCCGGGAAAGGGCAGCCAGACGTCTGCCATGGGCACGACGATCTGCGGCTCTTCCTCGCGGGGCGTGGCGATGACGGCGAACAGGCCGAGCAACAAGGCCCCCAACATGATCAGGGGCGTCAATTTGCTTCCGATGAAGAGGGCCGCGATGCGGCCAGACAGGCCATATCGCGCGCGGGGATTAGTGGAAGGTGTCGAATGGCCGGCCATGGATGTCCTGTTCGTCTTTCGCTATTCGGTTGCCGGTTTTCAGTTCGCGGTTTGCAGCATGGAGAATGTCTTTGCAAACCGGGCATTCCAGCCTTCGAGCCGGAACGGTGCGAGCTACGATGCGACAGGACCGGCGCCCTCGGCCGGGTTGACCAACGCTCCATCGACGCCGAGGGCCGCCTCGCGCAGCACCGATTCTCCGACGTTGACGCCTGAGAGAATCTCCACCTGTTTGCCGAAGCGCCGGCCGGTCTTAACCCAGCGGACTCTGGCGATACCATCTTGGCCGACGACGAAAACGCTCACAAGTTGCCCTCGTTCGGCAACAGCGGTGTCCGGCAACAGGACGGTGGGATGCGTCCCCCTTTCCAATTTCAATCGCCCGAACATGCCGCTCTTCAATCCCGGCGTCGAAGGCAAGTCCACCCTGACAGTGAACGTATGGGTCTGCGGATCACCGGCCGGGAGGATCCGCGCAACGGTTCCGATCAACACTGACTCGCCCAGAGCATCGATGACCACCGGAATCTTCTCTCCCGGCGACAGGGCTTTGATGTCTCCCTCCGCAACGGTCGCCTCAAGCCGCAATTGCCGCGTATTTTCCATCCGCAGCAGCGGCTGTCCCGGCGAGGCCAACTCCCCGGCCTCGACGAATTTTTCGGTAATCACGCCGTCGAACGGCGCCTTGACGACCGTATAGCTGAGCTGGGCCTCGATCGCCTTTCGATTGGCCTCAGCCACTTTATAGGCGCGAACGGCATTTTCCATTTCCTGTTTTGAAACGGCATCTCTTTCAAAGAGCTGATTCATGCGATCGAGGTGTGCTTGCGCATTCTCGACCTCGGCGACCGCTCTCGCCAATTCCGCTTCCACATCGCGACTGTCGAGCCGGATCACGGGCCGGCCCTTCGAGACCGCCATCCCTTCCCGCACCAATAATGTGTCGATCGTCCCCTGAATGCGACTGGAGAGCGTGGCCTGA
>JANDJG010000174.1 GCA_024331085.1 Nitrospira sp.
TCGCCTTGCGCGGAGCCACTCTTACAAATCGAAGTATGGCGTGTGCTTCTTTCATCGTTCCAACCTAATCCCGGACTTCCAGGCCCGACTGAGGCACCGGATTTGACAAGCTATTCCTGCTATTTCAGCGGTACGGCCTTTTCGGTCTTTGCCTGTCCATGTCCCTTAAAAAACCGCGTCGGGGCAAATTCACCCAGCTTGTGCCCCACCATGTTTTCGGTCACAAAAACGGGGATAAATTTCTTGCCGTTATGAACCGCAAACGTATGGCCGATCATGTCGGGAATGACCGTCGATCGCCGAGACCAAGTCTTAATCAGTTTCCGATCCTTGGTCTGGTTCATCTGCTCGACCTTCTTAAGCAGGTGGCCGTCGACAAACGCCCCTTTGCTGATCGATCTAGGCATTGCGGACTCCTGACTTTCTCCTCGAAATAATGAACTTATCGGTCCTCTTGTTCTGGCGGGTCTTGTACCCTTTCGTGGGCATTCCCCATGGAGACACCGGATGGGGATTGCCTTGGCCGGACTTCCCTTCTCCCCCGCCATGAGGATGATCGACCGGATTCATGACCACGCCTCGAACGTGCGGCCTCTTTCCCTTCCATCGGCTCCGCCCGGCCTTTCCAACGGAGATATTTTCATGATCGACGTTCCCAACTTGCCCGACCGTCGCCATACACCGTCCCAGAATCCGCCTCATCTCTCCTGACTTCAACCGAACTTGGACATAATCTCCTTCGCGCCCCATCACCTGAGCAAACCCGCCGGCGCTGCGAATCAATTGCCCCCCCTTACCAGGTTTCAATTCGATGTTATGCACGGTGGTGCCCAGCGGCATGCTGGCCAAGGGAAGCGCGTTTCCAGGACGGATTTCAGCCTCAGGTCCCGACTGCACTTCATCGTTCAATTTGAGCCCGACGGGAGCCAGAATGTATCGCTTTTCTCCATCTTTGTATTTGAGCAGAGCGATACGAGCCGACCGATTCGGATCATATTCGATCGCTTCGACCCGCGCCGGAATCCCCGTCTTATCGCGATGAAAGTCGATGATCCGATACAGCCTCTTATGCCCGCCGCCTCGGAATCGAACGGTCATTCGACCGCTGTTGTTTCGCCCTCCGCTCCGGAGATGGAATAACGTCAGGAGCTTCTCCGGTTTCTTCTTAGTCAGCTCTTCAGTCGAAACCGAGGACATTCCTCTGCGCCCAGGGGACGTCGGTCTATATAATTTCAATGCCATCGTGGACTCTCTGCGCCATTAAACCGGTCAGGCACTTTCGTATAGTTCGAGTTTTTCGCCCTTCTTAAGGGTCACAAACGCCTTTTTCCAATCGGATCTTCTCCCTGAAAACCGTCCCAGCCGTTTGATTTTTCCCTGAACGTTCAACACATTGACCTTTTCGACCTTCACCTTCAGAAGCGTCTCGACGGCCTGTTTGATTTGAACACGATTGGCGTCAGGGTGAACGATGAAACCGACGGTATTCGTTTGCTCGCGAAGTGCCGTGATTTTCTCCGTCAACAACGGCTGAACTAAAACCTCGTGTATACCGACCTTCACGACCACACCTCTTGCACTCGTCCCACCTCACCTTGAAGAAGCACAACAACCCCCGCCCGCACGACGTCATAGACGTTCAGCCGATCAGGACTCAGCACCGTGACATCAGGCAGGTTTCTCGCCGCGAGCGGAATACCGGATTCCCCAGAGCCGGCGACGACGAGCACGTGCTCACCGTTTCTCAATCGGTCCAACGATCGCGCCAACCATTTCGTTTTCGGCGCCTCCTGAGTCAAGTCCGACAGGACAATCAAGCGTCCTTGCGAAACCTTTGCCGACAAGGCCCCTTGCAAGGCGGCCCGATATTTCTTCTTCGGCATCGAATAGGCATAACTTCTCGGCTTCGGGCCGAACACCGTTCCCCCGTGACGCCAAACGGGAGATCGAAGAGACCCGGCCCTCGCGCGTCCCGTGTGCTTCTGTTTCCACGGCTTTTTCCCCGAACCACTGACTTCCCCCCGACGCCGCGTAGAAGCCGTGCCTTGACGCTCGCACGCTCGCTGCATCACCACAGCTTCATGCACAAGTTCGGCACGAGGCTCGCAGCCGAAGACTTGACTCGGGAGCTCCAGAGTCCCGACTTTCTTATTCTCTAAATCAACAACGTCGACGGTCGGCATACGCTAACTCTTTTTCGATTTTCGCACGACAACGATTCCATTCGAGGCGCCGGGAACGGCTCCTCTCACAAAAAGGAGATTCTCACCGGGGCGCGATTCGACAACCTTCAAATGCTGCACGGTGACCCGCTCGGACCCCATATGGCCGGGCAGAGTCTTTCCCTTCCAAACGCGCGAGGGAAACGAGCTCGATCCGATCGATCCGGGATGACGATGAAACATCGACCCGTGCGACTCAGGCCCACCGGCATAGTGATGACGCCTGACCACCCCTTGATAGCCTTTCCCCCTGGAGACGCCGATCACGTCCACCCAATCGCCTTTCTTAAAGACATCGACGGTCACCGTCTGCCCGACCGTCACATCTCCTTCTTTTCGAAATTCCTTGAGGACACGGCTCGCAGGAGCTTGATTTTTTTTCAAATGACCGAGCTCCGGCCTGGAAAGCTTCCGTTCGCCGACCTCGCCGAAAGAGAGTTGAACGGCTTCGTAGCCGTCCCGCTCCTTGGTTTTCACCGTGACGACCCGACAGGGACCCGCCTCAATTACCGTCACCGGCGTCAGGCGGTTCTCGTCGAAGACCTGAGTCATCCCCAATTTTTTGCCCAGCAATCCGTTCGTCATATCCACCAGCCGTTAAACCAGATTTGGGAGCCAGAGTTACAGCTTGATCTCGACGTGCACGCCGGCGGCCAAATTCAGCTTCAGCAACGAGTCCATGGTTTCTGGCGTCGGCTCCATAATGTCAACCAGTCGCTTATGCGTCCGCACCTCAAATTGTTCTCGCGACTTTTTATCGGCGTGCGTCGATCGTTGAACTGTGATCCTTTCGATCCTCGTAGGAAGCGGAATCGGCCCGACGACGCGAGCCCCGCTGCGGCGAACCGTTTCAACAATTTCCATCACGGATTGATCCAGCACACGGTAATCAAACCCGCGCAGCCTGATTCGAATTCGCTGATCAACCTTCACATCCCGCTCCTTTACTCACAGATACCCAAACACCCTCTACGCCAAGATTTCCGTAACGACGCCGGAGCCGACGGTTTTGCCGCCTTCGCGCACGGCAAAGCGCAGCCCCTGGTCCATGGC
>JANDJG010000175.1:0-1624 GCA_024331085.1 Nitrospira sp.
CCGATTCTCTTTACGATCCCGTTGCAGTTGCTGGCCTATCATATTTCCGTGCTCCGCGGAGCCGACGTCGATCAGCCGAGGAACCTGGCCAAGAGCGTGACCGTCGAATAAACGGGCGGACCGCCGCCAATAAGCACGTTGCCGATGAAGATCACTCGAGAACAGGTCGAACACGTCGCCTTGCTGGCCAGGCTGCACCTGACCGACGAGGAAAAGGACGTCTTCGCCAAACAGTTAAGCCGGATTCTGGACCACGTCGAACACTTGAACCGATATGATACGACGGGGGTGGAACCGACCGCCACGGTGATCGGCCAGGTCAACGTGTTTCGGGATGACGAGGTGCGTCCCTCCCTGCCCGTTGAACAGGCGTTGGCCAACGCGCCGGATCGCGAAGGAGACGGGTTTCATGTGCCCAAAATTATAGAAGAACGTTGACCGCCATGTGTCGGGCGGAAATTGTACGGGCGGAAATCATACGAATGACGAGGATGTAATGTTTCGACAGATGTTGCGTTCCAAAATTCATCGCGCCACGGTCACGGGCACCTTTTTGGAGTATGAAGGGAGCCTTACCATCGACCAGGAATTGATGGAGGCGGCCGGTATCCTGCCGTATGAAGCGATCGTGTGCTCCAATCTGAACAACGGCGAGCGGTTCATGACCTATGCGATCAACGGAGCGCGGGGCAAGGGAGAGATCATTTTGAACGGTCCTACAGCGAGGAAGGCCGCCGTCGGCGACCAGATCATCATCTTTTGCTACGAGTACTACGGCGACGAAGAGATCAAAAAGCACGCTCCCAAAATCGTGCGAGTCGATGAAAAAAACCGCATCGTCCAAATTCAGGATAAACGCTGATGGCGCTGCATAAACTGACTCTGTTCGAGCTTCAGCGGAAGTTCGCCGCGGGGGAGGTGAGCGCCGCCGAGATCGTGCACGCCTTTAGCCTGCGGATCGGCCAAGTGGAGCCGAAAGTGAGGGCCTTCGTCAATCAGACAAAGGATCCGGCCATGGCTCAGGCCGTGGAATTGGATCGGCGGTTGAAACAATGGCGCAAGACCGAGCCCTTGATGGCGATGCCGATCGCGATCAAGGACAATATCTGCACCGAAGGCGTGCCGACGACGTGCAGCTCGCGCATCCTGCAACACTTCGTGCCGCCGTACGACGCCACCGTGATCGCCAAGTTGCGCAAGCAAGAGTACCTGTTGATCGGCAAAACGAACCTGGATGAATTCGCGATGGGATCTTCGACCGAACATTCCGCGTTCGGCCCCAGCCGGAATCCGTGGAATCTTCAGTGCGTGCCCGGCGGTTCCAGCGGAGGGTCGGCGGCAGCGGTGGCGGCGGACGAATGCGTTGCGGCCCTCGGCTCCGACACGGGAGGCTCGATCCGCCAGCCGGCGGCGTTTTGCGGCGTCGTCGGTTTGAAACCGACCTATGGGCGCGTGTCGCGATACGGGCTGGTGGCCTTCGCCTCGTCGCTCGACCAAATCGGACCGATCACGAAGGACGTGCGAGACGCCGCATTGTTGCTGGGAGCGATCGCCGGTCACGATCCCATGGATTCCACGTCGGCCGACGTGCCGGTTCCCGACTACACCAAGGCCTTGGTGAAGA
>JANDJG010000175.1:1634-3265 GCA_024331085.1 Nitrospira sp.
AAACTGCGGGTCGGCGTCCCGCGGGAATTTTTTACGGAGGGACTTGATCCGGAAGTCGAACAGGCGGTCACGGCCGCCGTCGGCGAGCTTAAAAACCTGGGGGGGGAGATCAAGGACATCGAGCTTCCCAGAACGGATGCGGCCGTCGCGGTCTATTACGTGCTGGCGACGGCCGAGGCCAGTTCCAACCTTGCTCGTTTTGACGGCGTCAAGTTCGGCCTGCGCGCGAAAGAGACCAAGGATCTGCTGGATTTGTACATGAAGACGAGGCAAGAGGGATTCGGGCCTGAAGTGAAGCGACGCATCATGCTGGGGACCTACGTGCTGAGCGCCGGTTATTACGACGCCTACTATGGGAAGGCGCAGGCCGTGCGGACGTTGGTGCGCCGGGATTTTGAGGCGGCGTTCAAAGAGGTCGATGTGATCGTGACGCCCGCTACGCCGACTCCTGCGTTCAAACTGGGGGAAAAAAGCGAAGACCCGTTGCAAATGTACTTGTCGGACGTCTTTACCATCTCGGTCAATCTGGCGGGGATTCCGGCGATCGCGCTGCCCTGCGGGTTCAGCAGAACCGGCTTGCCGATCGGGATGCAGGTGATCGGTCGAGCCTTCGAAGAAGAAACGATCCTTCGCGTCGCCCATGCCTACGAGCAAGCCGCGCAATGGCATCTCAAAAAGCCGCCGATTCGATGAAACGGGCGATAGAAGAATCAACGGTCACGCCGGAGCTGATTTTCAGTAAAAAAAGAGAGCGGTCCATGCGGCTTTTGGAGTTGCGCGTTTCCCGGCTTACGGAGGGTGCTCTATGACGGTGATGGAAATGGCCGCGCTTCTCGTGGCGGTGGCCTTCATGGTGTTGGTCGGGTTTTTGGTTCCGGTGCTGGTGCAGATCCGGAAGACGGTGGAGGAATCCGAACAGTTGCTGGCGAAGATGAACGCCGATTTGCCGCCGCTGGTGGAAGAGCTCCGGACGACGAGCAAAAACTTGAATGAGTTGTCGAGCCAGGCTCGTCGGGGGGTTGAACATGCGACGGTGTTGTTGCACGCGGTCGGCGAGGTCGGGGAGTCCGTCCAGCAGGTTCATAACGTCGTTCGAGGATCGAGCGGCACGGTGCTGACCAACGTGATGGGCGCCGTGGCGGGGTTCAGGGCCGCCGCTCGGGTCATGCGTGATCGATTGCGAAAAGGAGGAGTGTCGCACAATGGCGGATGAAAGAGGGGCGTCGTCGGTATCGACGGTCGTGTTGGCGTTTTTGAGCGGGGCGACATTGGGAGCTCTCGCGGCCCTGTTGCTGGCCCCCGAGTCCGGTCCGACCTCGCGGGAACGGCTGCGCCGGTACGCGCGCCGGGCTGAAGACAATCTGAAAGATTTCGCCGGTCGGGCCGGGGAAGTCTATGAAGAGGTCGTCGGTCAGGGAAGGGAGTTCGTCGAGTCGAAAAAATCGGCGTTTCGAGAGGCGTTTGAAGCCGGACGCGAAGCGATGAGGCGGGAGTTAGAGCGCCGACATGGCGAAGGACCGCGCGAAACATGACCTACGAAGTCGTCGTCGGCGTCGAGGTTCACGCGCAGTTGCGGACCAAGTCCAAGATGTTCTGCGGCTGCTCGACATCGTTCGGCGCCCCTCCCAACA
>JANDJG010000061.1 GCA_024331085.1 Nitrospira sp.
GTCATCGTTTCACCCCCTCTCCGTTCGATTGAACGTTATCCAGGAAAGTAGCGGGGCCGGCGACCTCTTGGAAGGTCGGAACGGCCCCGCCGGCGAAGTGGGGGGAGGCAGCGTCCCACTCCGTTTCCTGGTCTTTCATCAAGCGACCGGTCGTATGATCGAACGGCACGTTATCGTCCACCTCCATGGAGCGGACTTACCGAAGCTCCGAGCGAACCCGTTTCCGACGCCACCCAGAGCTTGGCCACCACCACCGGGTCGAATTGCGTTCCCGACGCGACGCGCAGAATTCTGAGCGCGATGCGGTTGCGAAGGAAGCGGTCTTGCACGCCGGGAACGTGAATCGCTTCAAAGGCGTCGGCCGCGGCCAGAATTCTGGCGCCGAGAGGAATGAACTCTCCACGGATGCCGTAGGGATAGCCAGATCCATCCCACCATTCGTGATGGTGGGCGATCAGAACCGCCGCTTGCCTCAAGAAGGCGAACGGTTCAAGCAAATTGGCGCCAAGCCGGGAATGGTGCTGAAGGGCGACGTACGATGAAGGATCAAGCGGTTCACATCCGTGTCTGAGCGGCTCCGGCACCATGAGGAGACCGACGTCGTGCAGCAGGGCTGCGAGCTTCAGATTATGAAGCGCGGTTGTGTCAAGTTCGAACGCTTCTCCGATGAGGCAGGCGACGGCGGCGGTCCGTTCGGCGTGACCGGCCTGCCAGGGGATGGCGCGGTCGAGCTCTTTGCTGACCTGTCGGACCAGAATGCTTTCGACGTCGCGGCGCGAAGCCGCCGGCAGGCGGAGACGGTCGATCTTCTCCAGCAATCGTTGAATCTTCAAGACGGTCGGCTCGACATGTGCAACAGAATCAGTGCGCATGGCAGTCCTCCTAAAAACGGAGCCCAGGACCATGGTTGTGATCCTGGGCTCTGGGTGTGAACCTCTGGCCGCTGAACTGCGAGCGAAACCAATTAACTCACGACGGTCATCTCGGCATGCCTCTGATGCGGGACAACGGAATCGTCACCAACCGCCGGCATCGTTTGCATTTGAGCTCGACGCCGTTTTCCACCAGGCGCGCCATGAGTTGTCCGCAAAGGCAGCGAACGTCATCCGGCGCGCAGGCCGATCCGGAGATCGCCGCCGATTTGGGACTCGTGGTGCCGGGTTTCATCAGAACGTCCACTTCGCTCCGGCTTGCCAGAGGGCCGGGAGGCTCGGATAGATGCCGCGCGACCGGTCCACGATGGCGTCATGGTCCAGCATGTTCTTGCCCGTGAAGAAGAAGGTCGTGTTGATTTTCTTCACGTGCTGGTTGACCGAAGCGTTAAGCATGCACCAACCCCTCACGATGCCGCGCTGCCCGCTGGGCGTCGGAATGACCGTGTTCCGGTCATCGGCGAACTGGTCGCTGACACATTGCGTTTCCAAACGAGCGTTGAACGGGCCGATCCAAAAGGCCCGGTTGGCGTAGCCGATGCCCGCCGTAATCAAATGCTCCGGCGTGTAGGGCAGGCGGTTTCCGCTGACGCTGAGCGTCGTCGGCTCTCCCGGCAAGAGCGCCGCGGCGCCGAGCGAACTATTGCGCGTTCCCCTGAAATTCGCCTGGGCGACCCACGTGTAGTTGAAATCAAACGTCACGTCCTGCTTGTCGTCTCGGCCGGTCACGGCGTCCCAGAGATCGATCTGAGTCGCGACTTCGGCGCCTCGGTGCTGGGTTCTTCCGGCATTGGTCAGGGTGGCCCCCACTCCTCCGGCCACCGATTGGGTAATGATCTGGTTGTCAAAGTCCATCTGATAGCCGGTGATGGAGTACGCGGCCCAATGGGCCAGGTTTCCTCGCACCCCCAACTCATAGGTCCAGCTCAATTCCGGGTCCAAATCGACGGGCTGTGCCGTGGCGAGAGCGACCGCATCGGAGATCTGAGGAGGCGCCATGCCGCGGTGGGCGCCGAAGAAGAAGGTGGTGTTCTGAAACGGCGAATAGGTGATGCCGGCTCCCGGCAGCACCTCGGTGAAATTGGTCTTGCCGTAGTTGCCGTTCCCGTTGTTCGCCAGTCGGTTGGTTTGATCGTAGCTGATGTGCTCGACGCGGAATCCCGGCGTCAAGGTAAAGGGCCCCCACATCAACCGTTCCTGTGCGAAGAAGGCATAGGCGTTCGTGGTGCGCTTGTTGTTTTCACCCAGACACGTCGCGCCGGGGGGCGAGACGACACAGCTTGATGGAAGACCGGTCCCCGACACCGTATTGAGCAGTTGTTTGCGGTCCGACTGTTCGTACATGTATCGGGCGCCAAAGTCCGCTTCACCTTTGAGACCGAAGAACGGAAAGGTATGGGAATGATGGAATCGGGGCTCGACGCCCCATACCCAATACTCTCGTTCGTTGGTGAACCGTTGATTGGCTGGTACGACGCCGTATGCGGTTGCCGGAATGCTGTTGCCGTTTTGGATGCCGCCGACCGGGCTGCCGGTGATGTCCACTCCCTGTTGAGACTGGCGGCTCCAGTCCCGCTCCATGAAATGACCGAAGATGTTGGTGGTGGAAGTAAAATTGGCGGTGAACATGTGGTTGACCGCCACGTGGTAGCCGAGCCGCATGAAGTCGAAGTGATCGTTGGTAAACGGGGTTTGCCGGTCTTCGCCACGGGTGGCCCACTCGGCCTGAGTCAGCCCTTGGTAGCCGATGCCGGAGTTTTCGCGGTAGTAATTGAACTTGGCCAGGATCTGGGTCCGGTCGCTTAATTCCTGGACGGTCTTGAATGTCAGGTCATCGATCTTCGCACGGATGTTGGTGAACCGTGGGGTGTCGGTCTGTGAATGGGTGTAATCGACCAAATAGCCGCTTTTGCCCCACGTTCCGCCATAGTCGAAATGCACGTTGAGATAGTCCAAGTTACCGCCCCACACCTGAAAATGACCTTCAGGCTGAAGGGTCGGCATGCGCGTAATCAGGTTGATGACGCCGCCGATCGTTTGCGGGCCGTAGAGGAGCTGGCCGCTGCCTTTCAGCACTTCAATGCGGTCGAATCGGAAAATCGGAGGGAAGTAGTAAGAAGATGGATCGGCGTAAGGCATCAGCATGATCGGCACACCGTCCTCCATGATATGGACTTTCCGGCTGCGTGTTGGGTCCAGGCCTCGGATGCCGATATTGGGCCGGATGCCTACTCCATCCTCGTCCCGCACGTTGACCCCGGGAACTTCGCGCAACGCCTCGTTGATGGTAAACCGGTGGTTCTGTTCGATACTCTCGCTGGTCACGACCTTCCCTGAGCCAGGGATGTGATCCAAGGCCGATGGAGCCGTGCCGATGATCTCCGTCAGAGGGGCCCGAATCGGTCGCTGGTCCGAGGCCGACTCTTCTGCCTCTTGCACTACGACATTCTCCATCGACCGGTCAGCGGATGTCTGAGCGACGGTCGTCCGTTGGGACGCCGGTTCCTCAGCAGCCGTTGTTGGGGAGTCCGACAGTGTAAACGCGGCGGCCAAAAGACAGAATGTAAAGATAGTTATCATTCTCATTCTCAATAAGAAACCAGACGCCATCTTCCTTCTCCTTCTGCGTGGGCTCACCGGCCTCTATGGGTTAGAGTGAAAAAAGAAGCCCCCCTCGACGGGAGCCGCCAGACGAACCAGGGATGAGACTGTGAACCGAGCGACTAGCAACATCTTCATGGACTTCTATCGGAGTGAATAACTGATCGGCATGAGAATGGCCACCTGCGGCTTGCCCAGGGGTTGTTCAAGTTTCAAAGGCGACGCTTTTCGCAAGGTTTCCATCGCGTCGTTGTCGAGAATGGACCGCCCTGAACTTTCTTGCACGTCGACCATGATGACCTGTCCGTCGTCTCTGATCACGGCCCGGAGCACGACCTTGCCTTCCCAATGGTTGATGCGGGCCAAATGAGGGTAGCTCTTCAGTTCGTTGATCCGTCCCAACAGCGCCTTCATGAGCCACGCATAGTCGGCCTTGGCCGTAACGGGTGCTCGTGAGGGGGCCGTCGCGACAGCGGCCTCGACGGGCTTGGTCTCCTGAGCAACAGAGGCGACGGCAGGCTGAGGTTCCGTCACGACCTGTCGTGGAGGCTCCGGTGTCATGACCGACGCCGTCTGAAGCGGCGGCTCTTCTTGGACGATCGTGTCTTGCACCGGCGTCGGCTCAACGGTCTCGCGGATCTCCTCCTGAGGCGGGACGGTTTGCGCAAGAATCGCCGAGGCCGTCTGCGAGGGCGTCTGATCAACGGGCATGATCTCAGGAGCAGGCCGAACCGTTCGAACTTCTTGAGGATGGAGAACTTCGCGTTGAACCGGTTTGGCGACCGGCTCCGGCGGTCGAGACGGCGGAGCGGCCTCCGGGAGAGGGTCCGACGAGGGGGAAATTTGCGGCGATTCCACCATCGCGACGTTCCATTGAAACGGTTCCGTTTCCATGGACGGAGACAAGCCGGACATCAAGGCTATCGCGCCCGAGCCGAAAATGCCGTGGACGAGTAGAGACCAGGCCCAGCTTCGTTGGTGCATGCGCGCGTGATCTTGTGAAGCGGCCGCGAGCATGGTCATGACCGCACCACCTCCAGACTCACCTGAGAAAATCCCAGGCCGCGAACTTCGTCAACGACCTGAACGAACCGCTCCAGCATCGTCACTTTGTCGGCACGGACGACCACGATTGATTCCCGTGACTGCGAGGCGAGCACGGTGCGGAGCCCGTTTTCGGGGACAGCCGAATCATTGAGATAAAGCTGCCCGTCCGCCGTCAGGGTAATGACGACGGGGACGTCCTTGCGGTCGCTGGCCTCGGACGCCTTGGCCAAGTCGACCGGAATCTGTCCCGTGGTGATAAAGGTCGCCGTCGTCAACACGATGACCAGCAACACCAGCATGACGTCAACCAAGGGAATGACGTTGATTTGATTCAGTTCATGATTCATGGGGATGATGGATTTTATATTCGGTCACCAGTTCGGCGACGCGGCGTCGGAGGGCGTTATTCAGAACGACGCAGGGAATCGCTACCAAGAGCCCGACCGCCGTCGCTTTGAGGGCCAAACTTAACCCCACCATAATGGAGCTGACGGCGATCGTCTTGGACGTTCCCATGGTATGAAAGGTCAACATGATGCCCAAGACCGTTCCCAACAGGCCGATATAGGGTGCGTTGGCGGCTACGGTCCCGATGATCACCAACCGTTTGGTCAACGCGATCTCGAACGACTGTTGATTCGGATACGAAGCGGGATCGATCCGTCGGTAAAACTGCCAGCGTTCAATGGCCACGGCCACGGCCCATACGCTGAGCGCCAGCAACAGACCGATGATGCCGTAGTCGATGATATCTTTTAGCGCTTCCATGCTGAATCCCGCGGCTGAGTCGTCGTGGTCGACACGTTATTGATAATGTTTCTCAATACCACCCGGAATCCGACTCTGTCAATGGAAAAATTTACCCTGCTTGAGCGGGGTGAGCCGGAATTGCCGGGGGGTGATCGGATGAAGATGAACAAGGAGAAGCAGGAAACAGCACCGTATGAGTCGCCGATACTCGGACGTCAACGGTCGTGCCTTCCCGATAGATGGTAGTCGAGCTTTCGCTGCCATGCACGATCTGTCCGGAGCCAAGGCGGACCGCGTAGAGATTTTCCGATCCTCTGAATTGCCGGCTTACAATTCGCCCCTCGGCGGTCTGATTGGGAATCAGACGGACATCGTCCGGACGGATCATCACGACAAGCTGCGTCCCATCGGCGGCGCCCAGCGTATTGGGGAAGTCGCCCAGTTCGGTCAGGACCTTGCCGTCTTGAACCAGTCCCGGGATGAAGTCGGCTTGTCCGACAAAGTCGGCGACGAAAGGCGTGGCCGGCACGTGATAAATCTGCTCCGGCGAGTCGATTTGCTCCAGCCGTCCCTCGTTCAGGACAGCGATGCGATCGGCCATGGCGAAGGCCTCGTCGTGATCGTGCGTCACCAACACGGTCGTCGTGTTCATGCGGCGCAGGAGGTCGCTCAGGTCTTGTCGCATGCGATCGGCCATGTCGGGGTCGAGATTACTGAACGGTTCATCCAATAACAGAACGACCGGATGCCGCGCCAGCGCCCGCGCCAGCGCGACACGCTGCTGTTGCCCGCCCGACAGCTCGTGAGGATAACGACGGCCGAAGGCTTCCAGACCGATGAGCCGCAGCATCTCCTGAACCCGCTCTGCACGCTCGGGCCGCGTCAGGTCTCTCAACCCGAAGGCGATATTGTCCTCGACTCGCAGGTGGGGAAAGAGCGCGTACTCCTGAAAGACCATGCCCACGCGGCGTTCCTCCGTCGGAACCGTGCGGAAAGCGGATGAGACGAGCCGCCCGGAGAGAAAAATTTCTCCGGATTGGACCGGCTCAAATCCCGCGACGGCCCGCAGAATCGTCGTCTTGCCGCATCCCGACGGTCCGAGCAGGCAGAGCAACTCGCCTTCGCGGACGGAGAACGAAATGTCGCGAACGGCCGGATGGGTCGGATCATAGGCGCAGGAGACGGATCGCAGCTCCAAGACGGGGCAAGCGGAGCCGCGCGAGTCGGCTTGATTCTCATTCCGGTCGATGCCGGCGTAAGGCGGATCCACTGGGGCTGCCATCATCAAACCTCCGCCGCCCGCCAATCGCGCGAAAGCAGAAGCGCAAGCGCCGGCAAGCCCACGACGACGATGAGCAACGCGGACGGAGCCGCAAGTTGATAGTATTCTTCGCTGGCCTCCAGCCACACGCGGACGGCGAGCGTGTCGAACCCGACCGGTCGCAACAGCAACGTGGCCGGCAGTTCCTTGATCGCTTGCAGAAACATCAACACCCACGCGGCGATGAATCCGTTCCGCATGAGCGGAAGCGTCACGCGGCGCCAGGTTTCCTGAACGCCGAGCCCCAGTGTGCGCGCCGCCTCTTCAAGGCCGGGCGTGATTTGCTGGAGCGACGGTTCCAGCGACTGAAGCCCTGCCGGGAGAAAGTGCAGGACATAGGCCGCGACGAGGACGATGACCGTTCCATAGAGAAACGGCACCGTATGAAGAAACAAGATCAGAACGGCAAGAGCGGCGACAGGTCCCGGCAGGACGTAACCGGCATAGGCGGCCTGAAGGCAACCGAGCGAAAGCCAGTTCGGCCGCCGGCTTGCCAGATAAGCCAGCGGAAGCCCCATGAAGACTCCGGCCGTCGCGGCGAGCCCCGATAAGAACGAGCTGTTCCAAATAAAGCCCAAGAAGCGGCCGTCCAGGGTCGCCACGGCTTGGGGAGACAGGCTCCACTGAACGAGGAGAAAGGCCGGGACGGCGAAAGAGGCCCCGACGACGGCGGCGAGATAGGTCGTGAGGACAAAGGCCGTGGGCCGGGTGCAAGGTATCCGGTCGGGTGTGCGATAGCGTCCCGCCGTTTGATAAAAACGGCTTCGGTGGCGGAACCGCCGTTCGGTCAGCAAAAAGACCAACGCGAGCGCCACCAGAAGAATGCTGAGAATGCTGGCGGCCGTATTGTCGGACCGTCCGGTCATCTGCTGAAACACGGCATAGGTCAGCGTCTGGTACCGCAAAAGCGAAACGGCGCCGAAATCCGAGATCACGTACAGGATCACCAGGGCGACGCCGGCCGCGATCGAGGGACGTATCAAGGGCAGGGTGACGGAGAACAACGTGCGCGGCCCGGACATTCCGCAGGTGCGGGCCGCTTCCTCGAACGACACGTTCATATTGAGAAGGGCGCTGCGAGTGAGCAAATAGACAAAGGGAAAAGTGTCCAGGGTCATGACCAGAGTCGCTCCCCAGAAACTTTGAGGCGAGAAGATTCGCGCCTGAGGACCGGCAACGGTTTGCCAAAGTTGTTCCACGGGCCCGCCGAAACCCAAGAGGTAATTGTACACGTAGGCCAAGACGTAGGTGGGCATCGCGAGGGGCAGCACGAGTACGATCTCCCACAACCGCCGTCCGGGAAAGTCGAACCTCGTGATGATCCAAGCGGTTGAGACTCCCAGGACCAGCGTCAGCGCCGCCACCGTGCCGGCCAGGGAAACCGTGTTGGCCAGCAATTCGGGGATCCGCGTGTCCCAGAGGCGTCGCCACACGGCAAGATCGGCGGACAGGGCCGACGCGGCCACATAGATCAGCGGCGCGAGAACAAAAGCGGCGCCGGCCAGTGCGATCGCCTGGAGGGGAAACGCGGCATGGCCTCGTGCGGCGGTCACTGCCCGGCTCGCGCGTTACCGGAGACCGACTTGCTCGATGAGCTGCAGCGTCGGTTCACGCAACTCGGCGAGTTTCGCGAGAGGGACCGCGGCGGGACGAAAACTGTTGCGGTCGACCAGAGAGGGATCGGCTTTGACATCGGGATGAAGCGGGTATTCTTTGTCAAGGTCGGCGAACATCTTCTGCCCCGTTTCACCCACCAAAAATTTGATCAACTGCGTCGCCTGCTCGAAACGGGGCGTGTGCTTGAGGATGCCGACGCCCGCGACGTTCATGACGGCGCCCAGTCCGCCTTCCTGTTGGTCCGGCATCACGACGGCCAACGGAGCCGACGGATGCGCGGCCACATGTCGATGCACATAATAGTGATTCACGATGCCCATCGCAACCTGTCCCTTCGCGACCGCCTCTACGATTTGCGAGCTTTTCTGATAGACCTGTGTGCCGGCATTGTCACGCAGGCCGACGAGGAATTGCTTCGTGCGCTCATCCCCCACGCCGGCCCGCAAGACCGACACGCCGGCCTGCAAGTATTCGCTTCCCGCATTGGGGATGGCGATTTTGTTTTTCCATCGAGGATCGGCCAGATCGAACAGCGACGTGGCCTGGCCGGGCTGCACCATCGTCGTGTTGTACACGATGATCCAGAACCGCCCCGACAATCCGATCCAACTGTTATCGTGGGCCCGGAATTGGGATGGAATGACACGGTTGACTTCCTCGATGTCGATCGGGCGCAGAAGCCCGGCCGTGCGGGCCAGTTCAAGGCTCCCGGCGTCGTTCGTGATCAGAATATCCGCAGGACTTCTGTCTCCTTCGGCCTTAAGACGGTTGAGCAACTCGGTGGTTCCGGATGAAAGCAGGTCGATGTGAACGCCGGTCCTCGCGCTGAAGGCGTCCAACACGGGTTTGATCAGTCGCTCGGCCCGTCCCGAATAGACGGTCAATTTTTCCGCCGCCGCTGCGGAGGAAGGAGGAACCATCCCTGTCAGGCATCCAAGAGCCAGGAAAAACCAGACAACCAGGAAGCGAGGGTGCGGTCGTCGGCGCGCGGCCGAACATCTGAAGCGATACCACATGGGGCGAACCTCTTTTGACATTATTGAAATTGATAACCTATTTCAATTAGATTGCTTAGCGTAACAGATCGCGCGAGAAGGGGTCAATGCTGGCAGCGGGAGCAAAGGCCGTAGAGTTCGAGGCGATGAGTTTTAATGACGAAGCCGTTTCGGGCCGCCACTTCTTCCTGGAGTCGTTCGATGTCGCAGTTTTCAAACTCCACGATCTTCCCGCATTCCGTGCAGATCAAATGATCGTGATGGCCCTTGTGAGAGACGTTGTCGTACTGGGTTTGCGTCCCGAAGTGTCGAGCCTGTGCCAAGCCTGCCTCACAGAAGAGGTTGAGCGTCCGGTAAATGGTCGCCAGGCCCAAGTGAGGATCTTTGCGTGAGAGCTGGTGATACAGTTCTTCCGCCGTGATGTGTTCCTGCTTAAGGAACGCATCCAGAATCAGTTCTCGCTGGCGGGTGTACTTGAGCTGGTGTTTCCCCAAGTGCTCTTTCAGCAGCGCCATTTCTTTTTGGTGCTTGGACATATGCCGGCCTCTTGTCGTCAACCGCGCCGGGCGCCATTAAAGACGAAAACAGGTATGGGGTCAAGAGCATCGAGCGGAGGAGATGACTACGAACGGCCGGTTTGACGATCCGTCGTCGCGGGTCTATATTCGGCCGGGCGAGAGAGGGGTCTTATGCGGACACCGAGCCAAATCAGCATCGATCGCGCGCTCCTTTTATACGTCTTGCACGTGGCCGAGCCATACGGTCTCCTGAGCGACGTCAAGTTGCAACAGTTGTGTTTTCTCTGCGAACTGCAAACGTTCGGCAAGGGGCTCAAGGGATTCCACTTCGAATTTTTCCGGTTCGCCTACGGCGCATTCAGCAAAGACTTGGACAACGATCTCCTGTCGCTCAGGCGGAAGGGGCGGATCGAAAATTTCACCCTGTCGGATCAGGCCAAAGAAGATGTCATCCCGCTTTTGTTGCGAACGGTGGAGGGCGTCGAGGCCAATGAGCGGATCAAGGCGATCATCGACGCCGTCGTCGCGACCTATGGGCCGCAGGAGACCGGCGCGATCACCGCTTCGGTCGAGGCCGTGGAGTTGAGCACGCCGCAGCGGCCGGAATTCAAGATTCCGATCCGCGACATTGTGTTTCACACCACGCTGCTCGTGCCCGAGCGGATCGAAGTTCAGGCGGAATTCACCATCCAGCCATCCCTGGCGGCCAAACTCAACGCGGCGATGGGATACGACGGCAAGACGCCCGCCGTCATTCAGAGCTGGTAGAGCTCACCGTACTTCTTGTCCAGATAAGACAAAAAGGGGTCAGGGCTGATGGAAGAGCCGGTGACGCGGCGCGCCAGATGATCTGGTGTGAACATGCGTCCCCAGCGGTGAATTTTTTGCTCCAGCCAGCGGCGGAGCGGGAGTAACTGCCCCTGCGCGATGTCATCCTCCAGGTGCGGAATTTCGAGCTTGGCCTGCTCATAAAACTGAACGGCGTACAGGTTTCCCAATGTATAGGTCGGGAAATAGCCGAAGGAGCCCAGTGACCAGTGAATGTCCTGCAAGACTCCCTCCGCGTCGGTCGGCGGGACGATGCCGAGGTACTCCTCCATCTTCTGGTTCCAAATGCCCGGCAGATCGTCGGGGCGGGTCTTGCCTTCAATGAGATCCCGCTCGATCTCGAAGCGGAGCATGATGTGGAGGTTATAGGTCAATTCATCCGCTTCGACTCGTATGAGCGAAGGGCGCACGCGATTGATCGCGGCATAGAAGCGATCGAGTTCCATGTCCTTGAGTTGGTCGGGGAATGTCTGTTGCAAAATCGGATAAAAGAACCGCCAAAAGGGACGAGACCGGCCGACGCAATTTTCCCACAGGCGCGATTGGCTTTCATGAATGCCGAGCGAGACCGAATCGCCGAGCGGTGTCCCGTAATAGCGTGGATCCAGTCCCTGGTCGTAGAGCCCGTGGCCTCCTTCGTGAATACAACTAAATAGGCAGGACGGAAGGTCGTGTTCATAGATGCGGGTTGTGAGGCGGACATCAGAGGGGTGAAACGAAGTGGTAAAGGGATGGGCCGAGAGATCGAGCCGCCCCCGCTCGAAATCAAAGCCCATGGCTGTGAGGACCAGTTTACCGAACTCAAGCTGTCGCGCATGGTCGTAGGAATGCCGCAAAAATTCGTCGTCAATGCGAACGGGACTGTGCACGATGCGTTTCAACAGGGGAACCAGTCGCTCTTTCAGCCTGGCGAACAGCGGCTCAAGCATGGCGATGGTCGAGCCTGGTTCATAGATATCCAGGAGGGCGTCATAGGGAGAATTTTTATAGCCAAGATACCCCGCCTCTTCTCGTTTGAGAGAAAGCACTCGGCTGAGATGGGGAAGAAATTGCGAGAATTTATTCTGTGCTCTTGCTTGGGCCCAGACCTGTTGGGCCAGCGAACATTCGCGGGCTAAGGTCACGACGAACTCATGCGGCAGTTTCTTCGCCCGGCTAAAGTCCCGCCAGACCTCTCGCAACAGCGAACGGGACGGTTCATCCCATGAGTCGCCTGGTTGGTCGATGGCTTGGCCTGTCGATGGGTCGATCCATTGCAAGAGCAGCCGTTCAACGTCCGGAGACACCAACCTTTGGTGGGCCAGGCCCTGAAGCACCGCGATCTGTTCCGCCCGCGCCTGTCCTCCACCGGCCGGCATGTAGGTTTCTTGATCCCATGAGAGCACCGACGCCGCGCTGTTGATACGCTGAATTTCGAGCAATTTCATTGTCAACGGTTCCAAAGTTGCCAGTGTCTTCACGCTTGGCCTCCTGTGAGATCCCGTTCCTTTTTGGAACGGAGTGGAATGAAGTAAGATGCCGCCCCAAGTGTACGGAACCGCTACAGCCTTTTTCAAACCACCGAGGGATGTATGAAACCGTTGATCGCTCCGGAAATCGAAGCCTATGCCCAGGCCCATTCACAACCGGAATCACCCATTCGCCGGATGCTTCGCGAGGAGACGGAACGGACAAGAGAGGACGCCGTCATGGTCGTCGGCCCTCTGGAGGGGGCCTTTCTCCAAATGGTCACCTTGATGGTGGGAGCCAGGCGCGTGCTCGAAATCGGCACCTTCACCGGCTACAGCGCCCTCTGTTTCGCCGAAGTTCTGCCGGAAGATGGCACGGTCATCACGTGTGAGATCGATGAAGACGCGGCTGCCGTGGCCCGCCGCTATTTCAGCCAGTCGGCGGTCGGCAGAAAAATCCAGGTTCGGCTCGGCCCGGCCTTGGAGACGATGCAAACACTCAGCGGGCCGTTTGATGTGATCTTCATTGACGCCGACAAGGTTAACTACCTGAACTACTATCGTCGTGCCCTGGATCTGCTTGCGCCTGACGGTGTGATCCTGATTGACAATGTCCTTTGGAGCGGGGAGGTCCTCAAACATCCGCCGCCGGACGAGCGGACCGAGGCCATTCAAGAACTCAATCGCACCGTAGCGAGCGATCCGCACGTCATGGCGGTATTGGTGACGATCCGCGACGGTGTGTTGGTGGTGAGGCGGAATGGGTAATGAATTGATGGGGGTCAGAAAGCCGGGTGACTTCTTCGTGTTCGGGTTGTTCGTGATCGGATGGTGGTGAAGAGGGATCTGAGCCGATGATCCCGAACAAGAGGGCAAAGGAAAGTGACCCCCAAGGAGATCGGGTGCTCAAACCTATTCCGTTCGTTGGTTTAAGAAACTGGAAAGAGAATGGTCTTCTGTCCGTCCGAACCTTTCTGGAGAAGAGGGGGCTATTTCCTTCATTGCCTCGTCGAACGAACGGCCGGCTTGAATGAGGTCCAGGATTCGGCGGACGCCGGTCATGCCATATCGAGAGAGAAGCCCTGCGACCGTCCTCGCTGATTGTCCATAGGCCTGATCCAACGAGTCGGCCGGTATTCCATTCCATGGCTGCTCCAAGGAGGAGAGTGGGATCGGAGAAAGGGGCTGTCGGTTCGTATCCTCAAGAGTCGGCCAGAGATCCTCGGCCAGATGAATGGCCAACCCTTCGACCAGCCAGGTTGGGACCCGTTCCATGTGAATGCCCATTGTGCTTTGGAGCAGGGCATGGACGAGTTGATGTCGCAAGACGCGGCTGAGAACGGCCAGGTCGTCCATCGCTCCATTGAGGGGCAGATGAAGAAAAGCGGCCCCGTGGTCATAGAGCGCATCAGCCTCGGCC
Source organism: Nitrospira sp. (assembly GCA_024331085.1). Taxonomy (GTDB): domain Bacteria; phylum Nitrospirota; class Nitrospiria; order Nitrospirales; family Nitrospiraceae; genus Nitrospira_D. Next base: position 13,478 of record JANDJG010000061.1, read on the forward strand.
GGGCTTCGTGCCTGCAAGGGGAATGTGGCTTCGGTGTGGATGACCATCTGGATGGGGGCGCGTGGCGCGGCACCCAACTTCGCAGTGATTTCTTCAAAGGCGTAGTTGAGAATGGCTTGAACTCGTAGGGCTACATCCTGATCCGGTTTGCCCTGAAAGCTGATCGTAAACCGTTCCCGAGAAGAAGGGGGAGCAGGCTTATCGAGCATTTCCTTGCTGGAGCGGGAGCCGGCTGGAAGCAAAGCCGGCGGCTGAGATGCAAGCGGAAGAGGCGGCGCAAGTGCGGGAGCCGACGGCGGAGCAGATGTGGCATCCAAAAGCTTGGAAGAGGCAAGGCGGTGAAGTTTCCCGGATATGTGCTCGAAATAGGTCACGAGTGCCGGCGAGATCGATCCGTTGCGGCGAGCCGCTTCGAGCTGTTGACGTGCTTCCTTCATTCTGCCTTGCTCCATCAGCAAATCGGCCAGCACGATGCGAGGAAACGGGTCGTGGGGAGCGACGCGGATCACCGAACGGAGGAAGGTGGCTGTCAGGGCCTTGTCGTGCGACTCCCAATAGGCCTCGGTCAGATTCAGCAGGATGGTGGGATTCGTTGGATCAAGCAGGGCGCCTTGTTTGAAGGCGCGAACCGATGCCGCGATGCCGGCCGATCGCCCAAGTCGGATGCCCAAATTGTTCCACAGGGCGGCCGCGAACTGTCGTGTCCTCTTCGTAGCCGGCAACGGAGGGGAAAGGTTGCGCAATTGGTGTTCAACCTTGCTAAGGTCTCCTTGCTCAAGATCATGGGAGAGAGCTTTGAGCTCGGTCGAAGGAGCAGGTCCGAGTTCGATGAGGCGAAATTCGGGGCTCTGCGCATCTGTGAGGGGATCCGTGACGTTGGTCGGTGGAGGCGACGTCGATCCTGAACGGTCCGGATGGGAAGAAGGAGATTCCACAAGTTCCGAGCGGTCCGATTGAACCGGGTTGAAATCGGTCCGTTTGAACCAGAGATGAAACAGGACAAACAGAACCAGCAGTACGCCAAGAATGCGATTAGCGGAGGCCAGACGGCGGCTTGCCATACGGCAACATCTCACTTGGCAAGGTGTCGCGCACAAAAAAGCGACTGATCAGGACGGAGCATCTCCTCAGCGCCTGATGCCCGGCATACCGCTGCTTCCAGGCTTGAGCGAACGCCAGGTCGAGGTGTCGTGGCATCGTTCGCAGTGGGGGCCGAAACGACTTTCATGGGCGTCGTCTTTTTTGTGACACGCCACGCAGGTCGAGGAGGCCACCACTCGCTCGTCCATCGTAGCCGTATGGCAGTCGCGACAGCCCAGCCGTTTGTGCGCGCCGTCCAGTTTGAACGCGGTGCGCGTATCGTGGTTGAAATCCCACAGTTTCCAATCGCGCGAGTTGTGACAGTGTTCGCATCGACTGCCCAATGTTCTTCGATGGATATCATCGCCCTTGTGGCAAGCATAGCAGTCGAGAGGTGTTTTGTCCTTGTAGAGAATACCCCGGTGGCAACTGCGACACGTGACGGTTCGATGTTTTCCCAGTAATGGGTAGGCGGTGTGACGGTCATGGTCGAAGTGTAAGGTTTTCCAGTCTCGCGCGGCGTGGCAGCGTTCACAGGCGTCGCTGAAACGGCCTTCGTGTTTGTCGTCTTTTGCATGACACCCATGGCAGGCGGTCGGTGTGGCGTCTTGATAGAGCACGCCGGTATGACACTGCTCGCATTTCACCCGTCGATGCGAATCCTTGAGGGAATAGGCTGTATCTCGGTCATGATCGAAGAGAAGGATTTTCCAATCACGTTCGGTGTGACAACGTTCGCACCGACTGTTGAATCGTCCTTTGTGACGGTCATCCGTCCGGTGGCAGGCGTAACAGTCGGTGGGGGTCGCGTCGGTGTACAGGTTCCCCTTGTGGCAGGATGCGCAGGAGGCGGCGCGATGTTTCCCTCGCAAGGGGTATCGGGTCTGCACCTCGTGGTCGAAAGTCACGGCCTTCCACTCATTGGCTCCGTGGCAGGTCTCGCAGGCTTTTCCAAACGTTCCTTTGTGAACATCGTCTTTTTTATGACAGCCGAAGCAGTCCATGGGCGCGTCCTTGAACGCGGGGGTGGCGTGGCAGGATTTGCAGTCAACCTTGGCGTGTTTGCCCAGGAGCGGGAAGCGGCTTTTCTGGTGATCGAAGGTGGTCTGTCGCCAGGACTGTTCGGAGTGGCAGGTGTCGCAGCGGGGGCCTTCTTGGCCGCGGTGTTTGTCGTCTTTTTTGTGACAGCCATAGCAATCAGTGGGGACGCCGGAGAAGCGATCATCCTGATGGCAGGCCCGGCAGGCGACGTCCGCATGTTTGTGTCGCAAGGGATAACGGGTCTTGCCGTGGTCGAAGCGGATCTCTTTCCAGGTCTGCTCCGTATGACAACGGTCACACCGCTCGCTGGCTTTTCCCCTGTGCCGATCGTCTTTTTTATGACAGCCGAAGCAGTCCATGGGCGCGTCCTTGAACGCGGGGGTGACGTGGCAGGATTTGCAGTCGACCTTGGCGTGTTTGCCCAGGAGGGGGAATCGCGAGGTCGTGTGATCGAAGCGGGCTGTATGCCACGATCGGGTGTCATGGCAATCCGCGCAGCGGGGGCCTTCTTGGCCGCGGTGTTTGTCGTCTTTTTTG
>JANDJG010000062.1 GCA_024331085.1 Nitrospira sp.
ATGCCGCGGACGAGGTGTTCTTGACCGGCACAACGATCGAGGTGTTGGGAGTCGTCGAAATCGACGGGAACGTCATCGGAACCGGTCGGCCGGGACCGATCACGCGGGCGCTTGCGGCCCAGTGGGCGAGACTGACGGAATAACGCCCCTTGCTTTGCCAAGTCAGCGCATGGTATGGTGCGGTCGGTTGGAAGTGGGCTCAGGCCCACTTTTTTGTTTGGGCTCCTACAGTCCATCAGACCATCAAATAGGGGAAGCCGGTTGAGCACCAAGAGCCGCGTCGCGCATTCGGTCGCCGACCGCGTGCAAGACGCCGTTTCGCCGATTCTCTGGGCGTTGGGGTTGGAGTTGGTCGAAGTTGTGTGGGCGGGACAGGGGTCTCGCTCCGTCCTCCGTATCGTGATCGATAAGCCTGGCGGTGTCACCGTCACCGACTGCGAACGAGCGCATAAGGCGTTGGGACCGGCCCTGGACGTCGCCGATCTCATCCCCCACGCCTATACGTTGGAAGTCTCTTCACCGGGGCTGGATAGACCCTTCAAGCGTCTTCAGGACTATCAGAGAGCCATCGGCAAAGATGTCAGCTTGAAGCTGCGACACCCGCTGAACGGCCAGTGGCGCCTGATGGGGAGGCTGGAAGAGGTCAATGAGCAAGGGATTTGCTTGTCCGTTGCAGGGGAAGCAACCGAGCCGGAGAGAGTGACGCTTGATCGCGAATCCATTGCCGAGGCAAAGCTGGTGGTCAAAATTTAAGACGATGGTCAGTCCGCCGGATGTCGCCGACAAACAGCAGGAGCGTGACGCATGAACCGAGAACTGATCTCCGTGATCGACGAGATCGGACGTCAAAAAGGGATCGATAAGGCGCGAGTGATCGGAGCCATCGAGTCCGCCTTACAGACGGCCGCCAAGAAACGGTTCGGTCAAGCGGAGAACATTCAGGTCGAAATCGATCCCAAAACCGGAGAAATCTCCGTCGTTTCCAAAAAAGTCATCGTCGATCAGGTCACCAATCCGAAGGCGGAAATTTCGTTGGCGGAAGCCCGCCAGTATGACGCGGACGCCGAGATCGGCGATGAAATCGGATCGTTGATCGAAATGAACGAGCTGGGGCGGATTGCGGCGCAAACCGCCAAACAGGTCATCTTTCAAAAGGTCCGTGAGGCGGAATGGGAGGCCGTCCAAAAGGAATACTCGACGCGTCAGGGCGATTTGGTGAACGGCGTCATTCTGGGCATGGAGAGACGAAACTATATCGTCGATATCGGGAAAACGGAGGCGATCCTCCCCATACAAGAGCAAATTCCACGGGAAACGTATCGCCGGGGCGATCGAATCAAGGCCTTGTTGCTCGAAGTGCGTCGCACGCCGAAGGACGTTCAGGTCATTCTCTCCCGCAGCCATCCGCAATTCGTCGCGAAATTGTTCGAGCTCGAGGTGCCGGAGATCATGGAGAAGATCATCGAGATCAAGTCGGTCGTTCGAGAACCGGGTGATCGCACCAAGATTGCCGTCGTGTCGCGGGAAAAGGGGGTCGATCCGGTGGGGGCTTGCGTAGGCGTCAAGGGGTCACGGGTGCAGGCCGTGGTTCGGGAGTTGCGCGGCGAAAAAATCGACATCATCACCTGGACGCAGGACCCGCGGGTGTTTATCGCGGAAGCGTTGAACCCGGCGACGATCGAAAAGGTCGGTATCGACGAAGAAAAGAAATCGGCGCTGGTCGTCGCGGCCGATTCCCAGCTTTCTCTGGCCATCGGGAAAAACGGACAGAACGTCCGGCTGGCGGCAAGGTTGACCGGGTGGAAGATCGACATCATCAGCGCAACGGAATACGAAAAGGAAAAAGTGGAACGGGATAAGGAAATTAAAGCCGCACTGGCGGAAGAGGCTGAAGCGCAACGGCTGCAGGAAGAAGCGCGGCGAGCGGCCAGAGCCGAAGCCGACGAGGTCTCAAGCAGTTAGGATTTAGGAAGACGGGATTCTCCGATGGGCATGCGCGTATATGAACTGGCCAAGAAACTCGGGATGGAGAACAAGACGCTCCTGCCCGAGCTCAAGAAGTTGGGAATTACCGTCGCCTCCCACAGCAGCACGCTTGATGACAGTGATGTGCAGAAGGTGTTGGACAAATTTCTTCCGGCGGCCAAAGGAGAGGGGCGGCCTGGTTTGGGACAGGGCGGAAGACCGGCTCATGACCACGGCTCCGCCAGAGTGGAGGGCGTGAAAGGCTCGACCGTCGAACAATCGGCCAAACCGGAGAAGCGGCGCATTCTGATCAAGCGTAAAAAAGAGGAAGAGCCGACGGGGCTTGTCGTCCCATTATCCTCCTCTTCCCCCTCTGCGCCCGATCTCGAATCGGCGGCCGCCGCTCCCGTCACAGGGTCCCCCGTTCCTTCAGGCACCGTTGTTCCTCCTCCGGTCACTCCGATTCCGTCGGACCTTGAACGGAGTGCTCCCCTTGTTCCCGCGGAAGCCGAGACTGCGGCGCCGACGCCGGGTGCAACGCCTCCACCTCAACCGGTTGCGCCGCCCGCGGAGTCCGTTGCCGCCAAGCCGACGAGCACCGCGCCTTTGAGCGCGACGGTCACTCTTGAACCGGTGACGGGCAAAAAAAAGAGCATGGCGTTCGAAGCCATCGAGGCCGAAGGGCAGCGGGACAAGCTGAAAAAGGGGCGCAAGCCCGTACGATCCAAAGACGACGAGCAAGATCTTCGATTTCGCGAGGACGCTGCCCGCTGGCAAGATCTCCGGGCGATTCCCGTCCAGCGCCGAGACGATCGCTCCAAACAATTCCACCACAGCGCTCCAAGCGAGATCACCAAGCCGCGTAAAAAAAGCGTCAAGGTGGCCCCCGGGATAACGGTCAAAGAATTCGCCGAATTGATCGGGCAGAGACCGGCGGACATCGTTCGAAAGCTGATGGAAATGGGACAGATGCTCACCGTCAATCAACCGATGAATCTGGACGCGGCGTCGATCTTTGCCGAGCAGAGCGGCGTGAAAATCGAAGTGACCGCTGAAAAGGGCGGCGAGGAATTGCTCAAGGAAGCGGTCGAAACCGATGGAACCGAACGGCTTGAGCCGCGGCCGCCCGTCGTGACCATCATGGGTCATGTCGACCACGGTAAGACGTCGCTGCTGGACGCGATTCGGCGGACGAAAGTGGCGGAAGGCGAGGCCGGCGGGATTACCCAGCATATCGGCGCCTATACCGTACCGGTGCATGACAAGCTGGTCACGTTTCTTGACACACCGGGCCATGAGGCCTTTACCGCGATGCGCGCGCGCGGCGCCAGAGTGACCGACATCGTGGTGCTGGTCGTGGCCGCGGACGACGGGGTGATGCCGCAAACGATCGAGGCGATTCATCATGCGAAGGCCGCTGGGGTCTCGCTGATGGTCGCCATCAACAAAATCGATAAGCCGGAAGCGAACCCCGAACGTGTCAAGAACGCCCTCGCGGAGCATGGGCTGATCCCGGAGGCTTGGGGCGGCGATACTATCATGGTCGAGGTGTCGGCCAGACAGAAAACCGGTTTGGATACGTTGCTGGAAATGATTCTGTTGCAGGCGGAAGTGCTCGAACTCAAGGCCGATCCTCACCGTCAGGCCAAAGGAACCGTCATTGAAGCGAAGATGGAGCGGGGGAGGGGGCCCGTTGCGACCGTCCTGGTCCAGAGCGGAACACTCAAGGTCGGGGATGCTTTTGTCGTGGGGACATTCAGCGGGCGAGTTCGGGCGCTGATCAATGACCAGGGAGTCAAGATTCAGCAAGCCGGTCCGTCCATTCCGATCGAAGTGATAGGGTTGCCCGGGGTTCCTTCGGCGGGGGACGTCTTCCAGGTGGTCTCGGATGAACGAATGGCGAGGCAGATCGCCGAGGAGAGGGCGCAAAAACGAAAGGCCTCCGAGTTGGCTGGCCCGGCCAAAGTGTCGCTCGACGATCTCTTCGCGAAAATTCAGGAGGGGGCGGTCAAGGAGCTGGCCATCGTCATCAAGGCCGACGTGCAGGGGTCCTCGGAAGCGTTGGCCGGGGCGGTGGAAAAGCTTTCGACGGACGCCGTCAAGCTGCGCGTCATCCATAACGGGGTGGGGGGGATCATGGAGTCCGACGTACTGTTGGCCGCCGCTTCCCGCGCCGTGATCATCGGCTTCAACGTCAGGCCGGATCCCAAGGCCGCTTCACTGGCTGAACAGCAAGGAGTCGACATCAGACTCTATACGGTCATCTATGACGCCATCGCCGACGTGAAGGCGGCGATGGAAGGGTTGCTTGAGCCGACGTTGAAGGAGCGAACCCTGGGGCGGGCCGAAGTTCGGCAAGTGTTCACGATTCAGAAGGTTGGGACGGTGGCCGGTTGCTACGTGCTCGACGGGACGATCTCGCGAGCCAGCGCGGGCGTGCGCGTCATCAGGGACAATGTCGTCGTGTATCAAGGCAAATTGGCGTCGTTGCGGCGGTTCAAGGACGACGTGCGCGAGGTCCAGCAGGGGTACGAATGCGGCATCGGCGTTGAAAACTTCAACGACGTGAAGGTCGGCGACATCATTGAAGCCTTTGCCATCGACAAAATAGCCGCCAAGCTCTGAGTCGATACGGAACATACATGGTGGTGGGGCTTTGTACCGTCGAACTTTTTCTGGCCGAAAGCCGGTCGCTCAAGGATAAGCGGCAGGTGTTGCATAGTCTCAAGGATCGGCTGCGCGGAACGTTCAATGTCTCCGTCGCCGAGGTGGACGGTCAGGATCTCTGGCAAAAGGCGGTCTTGGCCGTGGCCTGCGTGTCGAATGAAAGCGGTCATGTCAACAGCGTGCTGGAGCAGGCGTTGAACGTCATTAAGAGCATGCCTGTCGTTGAGGTTGTTCGCGCGCAGTTCGAAGTCCTCTAAGCAGTCGCACGATGGTCGAGTCGGAACGGTCAGCCGGGAGATCTCCGCACGATGTCCAAAACAGCCTACAAGCGGGCGGAGCGGGTGGCGGATCAAATTCGGATCGAAGTGGCCGATATTCTGATGCGGAAAATCAAGGACCCGCGGGTCCGGTTCGTGACGGTGACCGGGGTCGAAATGACCGCGGACCTGCGTGTCGCCCACGTCTTCGTGACGACGATGGAGACCGGAGAAGCCGAAGAAGAAATCTTTGCCGGCTTGTCGAACGCGAGCGGGTTCGTCAGATCCGAATTGGGCAGGCGTCTGACGTTACGGTATCTTCCCGAGGTGATTTTCAGGAAAGACATCAGCGGGAAACGAGGCGATCGCATCTTGCAACTGCTGGATGCCTTGCAAGAAGGTCAAGCAAGAAACGCTGAGTCGACTTCCTCCCCGGTTCCTGATGTTCCGACGCCGGAATCCTAGTCCATGGTCGTCTCGATACATAGAGGTCGGCAAATCGCCTCTCTGGACGGCATCCTCATTGTGAACAAAGAGGCGGGGTGGACGTCTCATGACGTCGTCGCTAAAGTGCGAGGGCTGTTGGGGGGCGTCAAGGTCGGTCATGCGGGAACGCTGGATCCGGCCGCCACGGGCGTTCTGCCGGTACTGATAGGGCGCGCCACCAGAGTTGCCGAATATGTCGTCGATTGGGACAAGGAATATCGGGCGGTCCTTCGACTGGGGGAATCCACCGATACCGAGGATGCAACCGGCCGGATCATCGCCCGAAGCGACGCCGTGGAGGTGAGTGAAACGGCCGTTCGCGAGGTGATCGCGGGTTTTCGCGGCCCGCAGCGTCAAGTGCCGCCGATGTATTCGGCGGTCAAAGTCGGAGGGCGGCCGCTCTACAAAGCCGCACGGGCCGGCAAAACGATAGAACGGCCTGAGCGGGCGATCGTCGTTCATGCGCTGGACGTTCTTGCCGTCGAGGGTCGGGATGTCACGCTGCGCGTCGTCTGCTCGAAGGGGACCTATATCCGCACGCTCTGCGCCGACATCGGGCGTGCGTTGGGCGTCGGCGGGCATCTCCTCGCGCTGGAGCGGCTTCGCGTCGGTCCGTGGTCCATTGCGCAAGCGGCGACGATGCGGCAGATCATTGCCGAGGTGGAGAGTGGAACGATCCGTGAGCGGCTATTGACGATCGGTCAGGCGTTGGCGCGCCTGCCCTCGATCGTCGTGACCGATGAGCAGGTTCGGATCGTGCTGCACGGTGGCGCCATCGTTCGGACGGGACCGTGGCCGTCTTCCGTCGATCATCCGATTGCAATCAGATTGGAGGATAAGGGCGGGCGGTTGTTGGGGATCGGCGTTTCCGACGCGCGCGCGCCCGGGCTGATCAAGGCTCACAAAGTGTTGGCGGAAATTGAAGCGATGAATTGACGGGAAAAGGGACACAAGACAAGAAAGGAGCAAAAGACATGGCCCTGCAGAAAGAAGCGAAAGCAGCGTTGATCGCACAGCATCGGAGACATGAAAAAGATTCCGGATCGCCGGAGGTTCAAATTGCGGTATTGACCAACCGCATTACCTACCTGACCGAGCATTTCAAGACTCACAAGAAGGATCACCATTCCCGCCGAGGATTATTGCAATTGGTCGGGCGTCGACGTCGGCTGCTGGATTATCTCCGCGGCATTGATCAGGCCGGATATCGGGCGCTCATTGATCGACTGGGCATTCGAAAGTAAAAGATGGATGGCGCGGTGAGGTCGGGGCCCACCGCGGGGATCATAAGTACGTCACACAGGTGAACACGGACATAGGCTCTCCTCGGCAACGTTCGGGCGGCGAGGATGTTACGGAAGCGGCGCTCCGTTTCCGCCGTCGTTTGGAGCCGAATTCTTCAACGGCTATGCGTAGAGCTTATCTCTGTGGGCATCTGTGGGACCATAAGGAAGGAGACCATAGATGGTGCACTCGGTTGAAATGGAAATCGCAGGCCGCACCCTCCGGCTGGAAACGGGGAGGGTCGCCAAGCAAGCGGACGGATCGATATGGGCGTCGTACGGAGATACGGTGGTCTTGGCTACGGCCGTGGCGGCGCAGACGGCCAAACCGGGCACGGACTTTCTCCCGCTGACCGTCGATTACCAGGAAAAAACCTACGCGGCCGGGAAAATTCCTGGAGGGTACTTTAAACGCGAGGGGCGGCCGTCCGAGAAAGAAATACTCACGAGCCGCCTCATCGATCGCCCTTTGAGACCTCTGTTCCCGGAGGGGTATTACTTTGAAACGCAGGTGATCGCGTCCGTGCTTTCAGCGGACAAGACCGGCTCGTCGGATGTGATCGGGATTACGGCCGCCGCCGCCGCCCTGGCTGTCTCGCCCATTCCGTTTCTAGGGCCGGTTGCCGGTGTGAAGATCGGGCGTGTCAACGGCCGATTCATCGTGAACCCCGACCTTGACACCATGGAAAAGAGCGAACTGCATTTGGTGGTGGCCGGGACCGCCGACGCCGTGATGATGGTGGAAGGCGGGGCCAATGAACTGCCGGAAGCCGTCATGCTCGAAGCGCTCGAGCTGGCTCACGCCGAAATTAAGAAGATCGTCGCGAAGATCTCGGAGTTGGCCGAAAAAGTGGGCAATAAGAAACGAGCGGTCCAAGCGGAAGCGATCGATCCGGCGTTGGCGGAGAAAGTGAAAGAGACGGTGGCGCAGTCCATTCGCGACGCCATCATGATTCCAAACAAGACGGCTCGTCAGGAGCGCTTGGATCAGGTGCTGGCGCAGGCGATCGAAAAACTCAAGGATCCGGACAATCCAGACAGCGAACGGCATATCAGAATCGTGTTCCATGGGTTGGAGTACTCGGAAGTTCGGAATATGATCCTTGAAAAGGGAACGCGCGCGGATGGTCGAGGTCCCGCGGATATCAGGCCGATCACATGCGAAGTGGGAGTGCTCCCCCGCACGCACGGGTCCGCCTTGTTCACACGAGGTGAAACGCAGAGCCTGGCGGTGGTCACGCTTGGTACGACGGACGATGAGCAGCGGATCGACGCGTTGGAGGGCGAATACACTCGAGCCTTTATGCTCCATTACAATTTCCCGCCGTTCAGCGTCGGCGAAGCGCGTCCCCTCCGGTCGCCGGGCCGGCGGGAAGTCGGCCATGGAGCCTTGGCCGAGCGAGCGTTGAGACCGGTGATTCCCGGCAAAGAAAGCTTTCCGTACACGCTCCGGATCGTCTCGGAAATCCTGGAATCCAATGGCTCTTCTTCTATGGCGACCGTGTGCGGTGGGACCCTTGCGATGATGGACGCGGGAGTGCCGATCAAGGAACCGGTCGCTGGAATCGCGATGGGGCTTATCAAGGAAGGGGACCGCGTGATGATCCTGTCCGACATTCTCGGTCTCGAGGACCATCTCGGCGATATGGATTTCAAAGTGTGCGGGACGAAAAACGGCGTGACGGCCTTGCAGATGGACATCAAAATCGGGGGCATCACAACGGAGCTGATGCTTCGGGCCCTGGAGCAAGCTCGTGTCGGACGTCTTCACATCCTGGAGCACATGAGCAAAGCGCTTCCCGGTACTCGCCCCAACTTGTCGCCGTTTGCGCCGCGCATCTTTACGATGAAGGTCAAGCAAGACAAAATTCGAGAAATCATCGGTCAGGGGGGGAAAACGATTCGGAGCATCCAAGCCGATTGCGGCGTCAAGGTGAATATCGAAGACAGCGGCATCGTCACGATTGCGTCTTCGGATGAGGCGTCGCTGCAAAAGGCCCGAGACATCATCACTCGACTCACCGAAGAGGTGGAAGTCGGCAAGATCTACTTGGGCACAGTGAAAAAGATCATGGACTTCGGAGCGTTCGTCGAGGTGCTGCCCGGCGTTGACGGGTTGGTCCACATTTCGCAGTTGGCCCACCATCGAGTGAAGGCCGTGTCCGACGAAGTGGCCGAGGGCGATCAAGTGCTGGTGAAGGTGCTGGAAATCGACAAGCAGGGCAAGATTCGACTCAGTCGGAAGGACGCCATGCCGGTTCCCGGCGAGGGGGAAGGCGGTGCGAAGGGGTAAGCCGCAAAGCGGTTCGTCATATCGAAAACGAGTGCTCGATAACGGAATTCGGCTGGTTACCGAGCGGATCCCCACGCTCAAGTCAGTGACGGTCGGCATGTGGGTCAATGCCGGCTCTCGCGATGAAACTCCTTCGGAAGCCGGGTATTCCCATTTCCTGGAGCACATGTTGTTCAAGGGAACGGAGACTCGCTCGGCGACCGATATTTCCCAAGAGATCGATGCGCTCGGAGGCGAAATGAACGCCTTCACCACCCGTGAGACGACGACGTTTTATGTCAAAGTGCTTGATCAACATCTCCCTCAAGCCCTCGAACTTCTCGCGGATCTTTTATACCGATCCCGCCTCAGCCCCAAGGAAATCGAAAAGGAAAAGCAGGTCGTCCTCGAAGAAATTCGCATGGTGCAAGACGATCCGGAGGACTTGGTTCAGGAACTGCACACCGGGCTTGTGATGGGGCGTCATCCTCTCAGTCGCCCGGTTCTTGGTCTGGAATCCACGATCGCCGGACTGCGACGGGACGATTTGCGCCGCTATCTTGCCGTGCACTATCAACCGAAAGACATGGTGCTCGCCATCGCGGGAAATTTCGACCAAAACCGCTTGGACAGAGCGATCGATCGTTTCTTCGGAAACCACTGCTCTTCCGTCTCTTCCGATGGCGTTAACGGACGAAAACGCTGGCCGCCTGAGATTTTCGGTGGCGTGATTCTCAAGCGGAAACCGCTGGAGCAGGTACATCTCTGCGTCGGGCTCAAAGGGGTTGCCGCCGGCCATGAGGACCGTTACGCGGTGTATGCGTTGAATACCGTGCTCGGCGGAAGCGTGAGCTCTCGTCTCTTCCAGGAAGTTCGCGAGAAACGAGGACTGGCCTACTCGATTTATTCGTTTTTATCCGGATACTCCGATGGGGGGACCATTACGATCTATGCCGCAACCAGAGCTCGAGAAGTGGAACGTGTGCTTGACGTGATCAAGCGGGAAATCAGGAAAATTGCGGCCCACGGCATTGAAAGAGAAGAGCTGAGGCGAGCGAAGGAGCAAATGAAAGGCAGTTTGATGCTTAGCCTGGAAAGCTCACACAGCCGGATGAACAAACTCGCCAAAGACGAGCTGATCACCGGCCGACATACGAGTCTCGAGCAAATGCTGACGGACATCGACGAACTCTCTCAGCCGCGCGTGGCTTGTGTCGCCCAAAGCCTCTTTGACCAGAAAACCCTGGCCATCACGTGTCTGGGGCCTCTCTCGTCACGCCAGGCGGCCGTACTGAGGCAGTGAAAGTGGTTGAAAACGATTCCGGAACCGTACAGATCAAGAAGGTCACCATAACCGATTGATTCTCAAGACTTCATGGTGCTATAGTCGGCAAACGCGGGCGGGAAACATTTCCTTGACATAAAGGCGAGGTTTCAGTACCGTTCCACCGCAATCTGTTTCACTTTACAGCTCGATCATGAAAAGGCATCGACCACTACGGGAGAGATGACTCGCCGGCTGATGAAGAAGAATTTGGTAGTAGATGTCGGGCCCCAGTGTAAATCTGTGGACGGCCTGACCCAAGAGAGGAAATTGTCATACCGACACTCGTTGTAAGGAGGGACGAAAATGAAACGGGCACTCATTTTAGCTGCCATGGGGACGTTCCTAGCAACAGCTCTCTTAACGGCCGAATCCGTGTTCGCTGACGGAAGTGTGGAGCGCATCGGAATTGCCGACGCTGTCGTGGGCGGCAAACCTCTCAAGGCCGAGTCCCCGCTCAAAACACTTCAAGGGCGGGTCTGGTCACAGTGGGCCGATAATCCTGATGGCGAACTTCTTTTCGGTATCCAGTATTGGAATTCGGGGGAGCCTGCTTCCGGCACTCCGTCGGGGCGGTCTTCAACCATGTTGGACGTCAAGCCTCCGGATCCGTTGTTCACGTGCTGTGCGTGGGGATTCGTCGGAGGTGTTGATAAGAACAATCCATACTCCGGCTGGTACCACGCCGCCACTACGGTCCGCCTGGCGGTCAAAGATAAGGCGTTGATGGACAAGATCATCAAGGCTTCCCAGGAGCTTGTGGCCATGGAAGTAACCTTGGATGGTCGGACGATCACCGGCTTCAAAGTATTGAAAGACTAAAAAGCGCTTGTTTGCCAGGCGCGACCTTTTAAAGGAGGAAAAGGTGAGAATAATAAGGCTCAAGAAACAAGGCGGAATGCTCCTGGCCGCAGCTCTCTTGCTGGCCGGAATGACTTCGACGACATGGGCCATTGAGTCGTTTCAAGAAAGATTTGAGTGGGGGGATATGAGCAAACCTACCACTCTTCAAGGTCGTGTCATCGTGCTTGATCCCTATGATGAAGCCGTGTGGATCAATATTGCCGTGTATGGCGGAAATGCCGAGAGCGGACTCTGGTGGCAGAAGGTGCATCCTGGGAAAACACTTAAGTTCTATGCGGAAAAGGGAGCGTGGGATGAATTGAAAAAAATGGGCCGCGTTCATGCGGGCCCTGCCGCAGCCAAAGAGGTACCCCCGAGCAGCACGGCGGATCTCATTGAGTTTGTGGCCCTTGAAAAGGAACAAAACCATCGAGTGATCTTGTCGGTCAAGAAACTCCCGGAAGTGACCGGTGCTCCGGGAAAGCCCCTCAGCATCTCGGCGCTTCAGTTCAAAGAATGCCAGGGGAAGCACGAGTTAGAGCCAGCCTGCGCCAAGGCCAAGGCGGGGTTAAATAGTGCGGGTGCGGAACCAGCCATGCAGTATGACGTGATGCTTCCGGGTGGGAAACCAGTCGGTGGGTTGATTCCTTGGACGGCACAGTACAACATGCCGCACTGAAAGAGACCTGAAGTTTCCCGAAAAGGGCGACCCTCCTGAGGAAGGTCGCCCTTTCTTTTTCATGGCCCGCAGACTGACGTACGACTGTTGGCTGCCCCCCTCCCCTGCATAACAAAGAGAGCAAAAGGTGTTACGAGGCGAACAGGTCCATCTGTTTTTCTCTCTCGACCAATAAGTGAGGCTGCGGGGAGGGTTGGGGCAGATCGCGCGACGTACAATCAGCTTGATTGGCAAGGCCGGTTTCTGATTCCTCCAATTGCGATAAGATGGCGGTCGCTCGCTCGATCACGCAACCGGGCAATCCCGCCAGCTTGGCGACATGGATGCCGTAACTGCGATCGGCTCCTCCTTCAATGATCTTATGAAGGAAGATCACGTCCCCGCCCCGCTCTTGTACCGCCACGCGATAGTTTTTGATCCCCTCCTGCTGAAACGCAAGTTGCGCCAATTCGTGGTAGTGGGTTGCGAAGAGTGTGCGAGCCCCCAACTTTCCTCGGTCGTGGATGTACTCGGCCACGGCCCACGCGATACTCAGACCGTCGTAGGTGCTTGTTCCGCGACCGATCTCGTCGAGGAGGATCAGGCTTCGCGGGGTTGCATTGTTGAGGATATGTGCGGTTTCGACCATTTCCACCATGAAGGTGCTGAGACCGCCGGACAGATTATCCGAGGCGCCGACGCGAGTGAAAATGCGATCCACCACACCGATGTGCGCGGAAGCCGCCGGCACGAAACTCCCCAGTTGCGCCATTAAGACGATCAAGGCCACTTGCCGAAGATAGGTGCTTTTCCCCGCCATGTTCGGACCGGTCAGAATAAGCAATCGATTGCCTTCGAGATCAAGCATCGTGTCGTTCGGCACGAAGGAACGGTCATCTCGAAGCTGCTCAACGATCGGATGGCGGCCTTCTTGTATGGCGATGCGCCCACTGTTATCGACGAGCGGCTTCGTGTAGCGAAGCAAAGCGGCGGTCTCTGCAAGTCCGGCGATCACATCGATTAGCGCAAGGTGCGCCGCGATTTTTTCCAACCGATGGGCTTCCGCGGATAATCGGCTCAACACGATCCCGAAGACCTCTTGTTCCAATGCCGCCAGTTTGACGTCGGCGGTCGTGATCCGCTCCTCCAAGGCGCGTAATTCCTGAGTCATGAATCGTTCGGCGCCGACCAGGGTCTGCTTCCGAATATAATCGGGCGGCACGCGATGAAGGTTGGATTTTGTCACCTCGATGTAATAGCCGTGCACTTGATTGTAGCGAACTTTCAACGAATCGATTCCGGTCCTGATACGTTCTTTGCCTTCAAGGTCGGCGATCCATTGCTTCCCGTCCTTACTTGCTTTACGCCACTCATCGATTCCCTGGTGGTAACCGTCCTTGATGATGTTGGCATCTCGAACCGAGAGCGGAGCATCGGGATGAATGGCCTGTTCGATGATATCGTGAAGGTCCTTCCCATCGTCTGAGGATTTTCGGATCTCCGCCAATAACGAGCTTTGCAAAGAATCGAGAAGAGCAAACAACGCCGGCAACACGCTCAGCGATTTTTTCAACGCCAACAACTCACGGGGGGTGCTGTAGCCAAGTACGATGCGGCTACCGAGGCGCGCCACGTCCTGCACATCCTTCAGGCAGGCGCGGATGGCCGTTCGGTCTTCCCACCGATCTTTGAGCTCGCCCACGGCTTCGTGTCTTGCCCGGATTTGGTCGCAATCAACCAACGGCCTGACGATCCACTCGCGCAGCAAACGGGCGCCCATGGCCGTCGACGTGCGGTCGAGCGTGGAAATCAAATCGGCCTTCACAGAGCGGGATCCATCTTGAACAGGGGCCATCGGTCTGAGAAGTTCCAGATTGCGGATCGTCGAACCGTCGAGATGCATGAACTCCTTGCTTCGCCGGACGGCAATGCGGCGAATATGTGTCGAAGAGGCGCCGGGTTGACTTTCTCGAACATACTGAAGCACGGCCCCGGCCGCCTCTATGCCGGCGGTGAGGTCTTGACAGCCGAATACGTCAAGCGACGGAACGCCGAATTGGTCGAGCAACAATCGGATGCTCGCGTGTCGATCGAAGGAAGACGGGTGTCGCTCGCACAAGCGGGCCCCTTTCACCCTGTCGATCCACATCCTCGCCTCTTCGGCAAAGCCGCTCGGAAGCAAGACCTCGCGAGGTTCAAGCCTCGACAACTCATCCGATACCAATGAAATCGCATGGGAGCCATGAAATTCCGTGACCCAAAATTCTCCAGTCGAGACGTCAATCGCCGCCAATCCAATTAGCGTCGGTCGGTCGGTGTTCGGTCGGAATGACAGCGCGGAGAGATAATTTGACTCGTTGGGCGCAAGCAAGTCCGTATCAACCAAGGTCCCCGGCGTATACAGACGGACGACCTCACGACGCACAAGGCCCTTTGCTGTCTTAGGGTCTTCGACTTGTTCGCAGAGTGCAACGGTTTTCCCCGCCTTTAGCAACTTGGCAATATAGCCGGTCGCGGCATGGTGAGGGACTCCGCAGAGTGGGACCGGCTGAGGACTCTGTTTGTCGCGGGATGTCAAGGCAATAGAAAGGAGCCGCGAGGCCGTTTCCGCGTCCTCAAAGAACATCTCATAGAAATCACCGACACGAAAAAACAGAATCGCGTGGGGATAGCGGTGCTTGATTTCTCTGTACTGACGCATGAGGGGCGTCAAGTCCTCATCGTTCATCGGGATGGTCCTGGGGATGTTCAGGGACAGAAGGACTCGGCGGTCGAACGGACAATTTTTCGAACGACTGCCGGAGACGTTCCAGATCGACCTCCGCTTCTTGAAGCGCGCGCGTCTTCCGGCGAAGCTCGATCCGTCCTCGGATCCATGGTGGAAACAACAAGATGCCGGCGACCAGCAGGCCGACGACGAAACCCGCCAAAATCGGCTTGTACACCGGCGTTGATTCCTCCAACAGTCCAAAGAAATACCGGAGCGTCACCTCCTGCTCCTGGTTCTGGAGAAAAAACGCCAGCGACAGGAGCAACAAAATTCCGACAAGAATGACGCGAATCATCGACCGGACACCTTTCCTTGAACCGCACGACGGGATTTGAAGGATCTTGATCGCCGTCTGCTCGATGTCCAGGATCGTTTGATACGGTGGAGAAGATCGGCCGACCGCGGGCCAGTGGCTTTCAATACGGCCCGTCGTCGCGTCGGGCTCCAGTGCCACAGGCAAATGTCGAGATGGTCTCGGGGAAGAAGAAAAGGGAAACGGTCGGCCCATTCCACGGCTGTCACGCCGAACTCGGTAAAATAGCCTGATAACCCGATGGCCTCGGCTTCGGTCGGTTCCTTCAGCCGGTACAGATCAAGATGAAAGAGGGGGAGTCGGCCCTGATATTCGTGAACGAGAACGAAGGTCGGGCTACTGACGGTTGCCGATGCGACGCCGAGACCGGTCGCGATCCCGCGCACTAACGCGGTCTTGCCTGAGCCGAGATCACCCGTCAACGCCAACACGTCCCCCTCACGCAAAACCCGCCCGATGGTTCGTCCCAAGACATGGGTCCTGGTCGGCGAAAGGAGAAGAAGTTCCAGCACGTCATGAGCCCTGGCTCTAGGCGCACGTTTCACCGAAGGGGTAACGCGTGGACGGGTCGGCGAAGTTGCATTACGACTCATAGGCCATTTTGAGAGTCGCAGGAATTTTCTCGATGAGATCTCTTGAAATCAGCCCCGCTTGCCCTTTCTCAGCGGCAACCAAATCTCCCGCCCATCCGTGCAGATACGTGGCGGTGCAAGCGGCTTCCCACTGAGGAACGCCTTGCGCCAAAAGACCGACCAACATGCCTGTGAGCACGTCGCCGGTTCCCGCCGTCGCCATACCCGCATTCCCGGTGGGACAAATGGCGGCGGTTCCATCCGGTCTGGCTATGACGGTGCGAGCTCCCTTGAGGACGACGAACACCCCTCGCGCGCAGGCGAAACCGACCGCCGTTCCAAATCGATCGGCGTTCACGGTCTGGGCGGTGGCATGGGCGTCCAAACGGGCCATTTCTCCGGGATGGGGTGTCAGGACGGGGGGGACCTTGCACGTGGTCAGCATTGATGCGCGGCCCGCCAGCGCGTTC
>JANDJG010000063.1 GCA_024331085.1 Nitrospira sp.
AGCGCGTCGTAGGCGGTCACGACGACGATTTTCTTGTTGTCCCGTTTGTACCGCTGCAAGTCGGGAACGGTCATCAGCCGATCCGGGCCCTGGTGAGAATTTCTCCGATTCGATGGACGCCCTTGAGCGCCATGATGTGGACGCCGTCACAATGGGGGCGCACGGCCTTGATCGTCTCGACGGCGATCTCGACGCCCACTTCTTCCGATTTGTCGCCGGCGCGCCGCAAGGCATCGATCATGTCTTGCGGCACTGACATGCCGGGGATGTTCGCGTTCATATACTCAGCCATTTTCGCATTGCGGAGCAGCAAAATCCCGGCCAACACCTTTACCTTATACGGGCGCACGGCTTTCATGAAGCCGGCAAACACTTCGGGATTGTAAACGGCTTGGGTTTGAAAAAATTCTGCGCCGGCTTTCACCTTCACTTCGAACTTGGCCAGGACCGGGCCGACCAGTTCTGCTTCCGGCGTCACGGCCGCCCCAATGGCAAATGACGTGGCCCCGTCGAGTTTATTGCCGACCAGATCATGCCCTTCATTCAGTCCACGAACCATCTGCATGACTTGAACCGAGTCGAGGTCATAGACCGGCTTTGCGTCCTTGTGGTCGCCGACGGTCGGATAGTCTCCCGTCAGGCACAAAACGTTTCTGATCCCGAGCATGTGGGCGCCGAGCAGGTCGGATTGCATCGCAATGCGGTTTCGATCGCGGCAGGTAAGCTGCATCACCGGATCATGTCCCATTTCGTAGAGCAGGCGACACACCGGCAGCGACCCGGCCCGTACCACGGCGGCGGTGTTGTCCGTCACGTTCACTCCGTGAATCCGCCCCAGCAACTGCTTGGCATTCTCCAGAATGCCGGTGATGTTCGTGCCCTTGGGAGGGTTGTACTCCACCGTGATGGCAAACTGCCCTTGATCCAACACCTCTTTCAGTCTTCTGGGTTCCCGCGTCATGATACGACCTCGGCGCTCCGCCTCGCTATTTCACATGATTATCCATTTTAAAGATGAGGGATGCCGCAGCCATCACGCCCGCACGGTTCCGCCCCTGCTGAACCGACGTCCCCCATACCTGTCAATCACCGCGCCCCTGCGCCTCGTCTCTCTATTTTTCTATTCTTTTTAGACGAGCCCTAACCATGGGGCCTACAACAACCCGGCGCCTCGCTTGGCCGACTCCACCGTATTGGCCAACAACATCGCAATCGTCATGGGCCCCACCCCGCCCGGCACCGGGCTGATCCAGCTTGCCTTCTCGCGCACCGGTTCAAAATCGACGTCGCCGCACAACTTGCCGTCCGGCAATTTGTTGGTGCCCACGTCGATCACCACCGCTCCCTCCTTCACCATGTCCGCCGTCACGAACTTCGCTTTTCCGATCGCCACGAGCAACAGATCGGCTTCGCGGCACACGGCCGGCAGGTCTTTGGTCTTGGAATGACAGATGGTGACAGTGGCATTGCGGTGCAAAAGCATCAGCGCCAACGGTTTCCCCACGATATTGCTCCGGCCGACGACGACCGCCCGCTTGCCCTCGATCGCGACGCCCGTGGATTCGATCATCTTGATGACTCCCTTGGGCGTGCAGGCTTCGAAGACCGGATTGCCTTCGACCAACCGGCCGAAGTTGTAGGGATGGAACCCATCGGCGTCCTTATCGGGAGACACGGCTTCGAGAATGATCCGGCTGTCGATATGTTTGGGCAAAGGCAACTGGACCAAGATGCCGTGGACCTTGGGATCGGCGTTCTTTTTTTCGATCAGCGCCAGCAATTCGGCCTGCGTCGTCGAAGCGGGCAGTTTGTGGTCGTCCACGTAGATGCCCGCCAGTTCGCAGGCCTTCTGCTTGTTCTTCACATAAATGTGCGACGCAGGATCGTCGCCGACCAAAATCGTCGCCAAGCCGGGCTTGACGCCGGTCTTTGCCGCCACCGCCGCCGACTCAACCGCCAATTGTTCCCTCACTTGCTGCGCCAACGCTTTTCCATCGATCAATTGTGCCGCCACGATCTCCCCCCGACTGTAAAATGTGACATCCCGGCTCAAGAGGAAGCGAATTCCAGTCCTCCCGTGCCCCCTCGTTCCTATTTTCGAGCCGCAACCCGCCTCGTCACGAGAAGTGCGCCAACTTAGCAGGGCATTTTTGCCCAAGTCAACGACACAGACCGATCAGCCATTGCAAGGAGTCGACATAGAGGACGTCGTTTTCCACCTTGCCGTTTATCAGTTGATCTAAAGCCGCCTCTCAGCCCCTTTCCTTGACACCGTCTTTCGCCATTGGCTAGGATGCCTTCAGTCCATCCGACACGCCGACACGCCGACACGGTCGGCCGAACCGCCGAGTCACCGTCAACGTTGATGACTCATCTACGGACACCACGAATACACGGCACACTGCACGGGAGTCTCTTGGCGTCTTCCCTCCTGTTGTGTCTGGTCGCGCCGGTCGGCGCGGCTCAAATCCTCGGTTTAGAATCTCCCAACTGTTTTGTCGGCGACCAATCCGGAAACGACTATTTCATCTCCAACATCAACGGAGAACCGGAGGCCAAAGACAACAACGGATTCATCACCAAGCTGGACGGCCAAGGTAAGATCACGAACCTGAAGTTCATTCAAGGAGGGGTCGCGAACGTGCTCCTCCATGCCCCCAAAGGAATGGCGCTCGACGGAGACACGCTATACGTTGCGGATCTTGATCAGCTCAAAGGATTCGACAAAACCACGGGGAAACATCTTGTGACCGTTTCGTTTCCCCCGTCCGCTTCCTCGCCGGTCCCTGTCTCGCTGACGGACGTCGCGGTCGGACCGAACGGAGTGCTGTACGCGTCGGATCAAGCCGCCAACGCCATTTACCGGGTGGAAACGACCGCCGGTCATCGGGTGTCCCTCTTGATCCACGATGATCGATTGGCCGGACCGACGGGGATCGCCGTTCACCCCCACACCGGCCACGTGATCGCCGTGAGCTGGAACAAGGGGAAAATTTTCGACATCGCTCCCGACGGACGCCTGACGGAATTGGAGTCGAACGGCTTCTTCACGGGACGCTTCCAAAACTTGAGCGGCGTGGACTTCGACCGCTGGGGGAACATGTACGTTTCGGACCTGACCAAAGGGAAAATCTGGCGCATGACACGGGACGGAAAATTTCACGTGATCGCCGAGTACTTGCCCGCTCCCGCGCACATCGGCATCGATCGCACCAACAACATCATTCTCGTCCCCTATCAATATGACAACGCCGCCGAAATGAACGGCCTCGAAACGCCGACCGTCGGCAAGTCCAAGAAAGAAAAGCGAACGTTGGCGGACTATGGATTCATCGCCCCGCCGTCCAGATCTCCGACGGGAAGTTCGGGGAACAAATGAGCCTCTGCGCTTACTGCTCACAGCGAAAGGGAAAGCGACCGTGCCCCGCCCTTGGCGGGTCGATTTGCAGTTCCTGTTGCGGCGAGCATCGCGTATCCCGCATCGGTTGCCCGCACGATTGCGTTTATCTGGACAGCGGAGGAGACTATCAGGAGAAACGCCTCGGCGAGCAACTGATGCCGCGGCGCCGGGAGTTCTATCGCGAGCTGGAAGAAATCGGGGGGGGCAAAGGGGTCGCGCTGTTCAACCTGATAGAAGTGGTCGCCTACCGTTATTTCCAAGGCCGTCGGGACGGGCAGGACGCAGAAGTGGTCGCCGCGATCCAAACCTTGCGCCGCGTGCTGAGCCCCTTGCACGTGCCGTCCTCACCCATGCCCGTGTTTGCCGAACATCTGAAAAAGGAATACGAAGAGTACCGAAACGAACACCCTGATGAGATCGCCGACGGAGCCGAAGCGCCCAAGGTGCTCGATCGAGCCGTGACGTTCATCACGGAGTTTTCAGGAACCGATTTTCAGTCCAGGCGGTTCCTCAACGGGCTGGCCGGCTATGTCAAAACATATCACCCGGCTCTGGCCGAGCAGCTCCGCACAAAACACGAGGGAGGACGGATCATCCTCCCTGGAACATCTCTGCCACCGACCGTTCCCGACCCGCACGTGCACGGGCCGGGTTGCGAACACCATCACCACTAGCCGACCGGTACGCAATCGGCCAGCTCGGCTCTCTCAGGGACCGGCCGCCTGCTGCACCATCAATGATGGGCCGGCTTCATGCCATAGTCTTGCACCGCGTCCCGCTTTTCCCGCTATTCACTCAGACCAGTCAACCGGCACTCGATATGTCGGGCCAATCGAAAATCAGCTTCGTTCGAGAGTGCGATGATCTGAAGGCCGCATTGCGTCTCGCTGCTCCATCGAACCACGGCCCGGTCGATATCCAGAACCGTTCCGTCCGGCAGCCAGACCCGAACGGCCACCACACGGTCGCGTGGAGGAGGCGAATCTCCTTCGATTCTCAATCCGTTCAAAGAAAGATCGTGCACGACGACGTTCTGAACGGAATCGTGCACGAAGAGAAAACCGCGGCACTCCGTCGATATTCTCCGGTACATCCGCCGAGTCGATACGGAACGCATGTCCTCCTCCTTGCTCCTTGGCCGACTCATCGCCAAGGATAGCCCCCGGAAGAGGCCAAAACCATGCTACAAACGCTCATCCCTCGAAAGGGGGACACAGAGAAAAAGACCTCTGCACCCTTGGGAAAAGCACACCGGACAATAAGGACCTGTTCATCGCCCGGCGGAGCACGGAGGCGGGCGCTAGTCCACGATCGTCACCGTCATCTCGACCCGCTCTTTCGGATTGTCCTGGGCATCGCGAGGCACGTTCACGATCTTATCGGCCACGCCGATTCCCTTCACCACTTCGCCGAACACCGTGTACTTGTTGTCAAGAAACGGCGAATCCTCGACCACGATGAAAAATTGTGAACCGGCCGAATCGGGGTCCTGGGATCGCGCCATCGACACGATCCCCCGCTTATGAGAAATGTCGTTGAACTCGGCCTTCAGCCGAACGGGATTTCCCTTCTCATCCGTCGGTCCTCCCATGCCGTAGAGCTCTTTTTTCAAGGAGTCCTTGGTGTTGGGATCGCCGCCTTGAATCATGAAGCCGGGAATGACGCGATGAAAAATCGTCCCGTTGTAGAACCCGGCTTTCGCCAGCGCAATAAAGTTCTCGACGTGCCTCGGCGCCGCTTCGGGGAAAAATTTGATCTCCATGTCGCCGAATTTCGTCTTAATGATCGCTCGCGGCCCTTTCGATGCTCCGTGTTTTTGACTCGCCGATTTGTCGGCGGCGACGATCCCGGAGGGAGTCATGAGAGACAACGCGCATCCCGTCAGCACCGTCGCGCAGATCATCAACACCGCTCGTCGCATAAGCATGACCATCTCCTTTCCTTACCGTGATTCACCGTTCGACCCGTTCCAACGCCAGCCTTGCCGCTTCCTGCTCGGCTTCTTTTTTACTGGCTCCTTGTCCGATTCCGAGCGCTTCGTCGCCCACGGAAACCTCGACTTGAAAACATTTCTGATGGTCGGGCCCCGTCTCTCGCAGCGTGCGGTACCGCGGCACGAATTGATGCCGCTTTTGGCACCACTCCTGGAGTCTGGTTTTGTAATCACCGCGCCCAGGAGTCGTCTGCATCGATTCCACTGTTCGCAACTCTTCCGCCAACGTCTCAAGAACGAACGTCCGACTCGCTTTGATCCCGCCGTCCAGGTACACCGCCGCGATCACCGCCTCCAGTCCGTCGGCCAGCAACGACGGCTTTTTTCTCCCCATCGACCGTTCTTCGCCCCGCCCCAGTTTGAGATGCGCGCCGAGATCAAGCCGCCGGGCGGCGGCGGCCAGCGATGATTCGCTGACCAGCCCGGCTTTGAGTTTCGAGAGCGCGCCTTCCCTCAACCCCGGATATCGAGCCGCCAGATACTCGCTGATGATGAGCGACAGCACGGCATCGCCCAAAAATTCGAGTCGCTCGTTGTGGCGGACGTTCTTGTCTCTGTTTTCGTTGACGTACGACTTGTGGGTCAGCGCCTCGTCGAGCAGCGCCCTGTTGCGGAAACGATAGGGGAGCGAGATGGGATGTGAGTCGGCCCGGGGAGCCGGTGTCATCGTCGAAAAGACGCTACGCGTCCACCCGTTTGAAAATCAAACAGGCGTTCACCCCGCCGAATCCGAAGGAATTGGACAAGGCCGCGGTGACGGCGGCGGTTCTCGCTTTATTGGGCACATAATCCAAATCGCACGCCGGATCGGGATTTTCGAGATTGATGGTGGGCGGCAACACGCCGTGGAAAAGGGCCAGAATGCTGAAGATCGCCTCGACCCCGCCGGCCGCGCCGAGCAGGTGCCCCGTCATGGACTTCGTCGAACTGACGGGAATGCCGTAGGCGCGATCGCCGAAGACGGTCTTGATGGCGCGGGTCTCAATGGCGTCGGCCATCGTGGACGTTCCGTGAGCGTTAATGTACCCGATTTGATCTTTGGCGATCCCGGCGTCCTCGATGGCCAGTTCCATGCAACGCACCGCCCCCTCGCCTTCTTCGGGAGGCGCCGTAATGTGATAGGCGTCGCTGTTCATCCCGTACCCGACGATTTCGGCGTACATCCTCGCGCCGCGACGGCGCGCGTGCTCCAATTCCTCGATCACGACCACCCCGGCGCCTTCTCCCAGCACGAATCCGTCACGGTCTCGGTCGAACGGCCGACTCGCTCTCGTCGGCTCATCGTTTCTGAACGACAGCGCTTTGGCCGCCGCAAACCCCGCGACGCCCAACGGCGTCACGGCCGCCTCGGCGCCGCCCGCCACCATCACGTCCGCGCGGCCGTCCTGAATCAGGCGGAACGCGTCCCCGATGCAATGATTGCCGGTCGCGCAGGCCGTCACGATGGAAGAATTGGGACCTTTGGCCCCGATCCGAATCGCGACCTGCCCGGACGCCAGATTGATGATGGTCATCGGAATAAAAAACGGCGAGACCCGTCCCGGCCCCTTCTCCTTGAGCACGTCGTGGTACCGTTCGATCGACCCCAGCCCGCCGATCCCCGATCCGATGTAGACGCCGACTCTGGCGGCCTCTTCTTCGGCGACCTTCAACCCGGCGTCATCCACGGCCAATTGGGCTGCGCCTACGGCATAGTGGATGAACGCGTCCATTTTCTTGATTTCTTTTTTCTCGATGAACTGCGCCGGATCGAAATCCGTCACCTCTCCGGCGATTTGCGCGTCGTAGCCGGCCGGATCGAACTTCGTAATCCGTCGGATGCCGGATTCTCCGGCGCACAGAGCCGTCCAGGTTTTTTCAACGCCGGTGCCCAGCGGAGTCACCAACCCCAGCCCCGTGACCACCACGCGGCGCTTCGTTCGATCAGGCATGGCCGACTGACGTGTTAACATTTTTCCTTGATGTACTCCAACGCTTTTCCGACCGTCAGAATTTTTTCGGCGTCCTCGTCCGGAATTTCGATCGAAAACTCTTCCTCCAGCGCCATCACCAACTCCACGGTATCAAGCGAATCGGCGCCGAGGTCTTCGACGAAGGACGCCTCCGGCGTCACCTCGTCCTCCTCCACGCCCAATTGCTCGGCAATGATTTTCTTGACACGTTCCTCAACGGTTGCCATCGCTTTGCTTCCTCCTTCCTCGATAAAACCGTCACCGCGCCGCCGCACGGGGGCGCGTGGCGGCCGCACACCGTCTCCGATTTCGCCGCGTTACGCCATCAGCATACCACCGTTCACGTGCAGCACGTGGCCGGTGATATAGGCCGCGTCGTCGGATACCAGAAAGCGCACCGCCGCCGCAATGTCGGCCGGCGTCCCCAATCGTCCCAGCGGAATCTGTTTCTGAAGCGTCTCTTTGACGTCGGCCGGCAGCCCGTGAGTCATGGCCGTATCGATGAAGCCCGGAGCCACCGCGTTGACCGTGATGTTTCGGCTCGCGTATTCCCGCCCGACCGTTTTGGTGAACCCGATGACGGCCGCCTTCGACGCCGCGTAATTGGCCTGCCCCACGTTGCCCATCACCCCCACGATCGACGCGATGTTGACGATACGACCATACCGTTGCTTGGTCATCGTCTGCAAGACGGCTTTGGTGCAGTTGAACGTCCCGTTCAAATTGACCTGGAGCACCAGGTTCCAATCTTCGTCTTTCATGCGAAGCAACAGGCCGTCGCGCGTGATCCCGGCGTTGTTCACCAAAATATCGATGCGTCCCCATGCCTTGAGAACCTGTTCGGCCATGGCCTTGGCATCGCCGGCCTCCGCCACGTTCACCTTGAGATTGAGCGCCTTGCGCCCCAGCCGCTCGACGGCGGTCACCGTTTCGCCGGAACGACCGGGATCGAGATCCGCGACGGCGACGTCGGCCCCCGCCTCCGCCAACCGTTCGGCTATGGCGCGACCGATCCCTTGAGCTGCGCCGGTCACGATCGCGACCTTTCCCTGTAGCGACATGATCAACCCTCGTATTTGTTGTTGTTGAGAACGCTCTTGAGCCTGGACGATCGGCCGTTTCCGAAGACCTTTCGAATTCTTTATCCGCTGAGGCTGTTCAACGTCGTTTCAAGTGAGCGGGGATCATCGACGTTGAAAAGTCGGGCTTCGGGAAGAATACGTTTGATCAGGCCCGTCAGAACGGTCCCGGGTCCCACTTCCACGAACGTGGTCACTCCCATGCGCGCCATGGTCTTGATCGTCTCGACCCACAACACGGGCGACGGCAATTGCCGAATCAGCGACGCCTGGATCTCGCTTGCCTTTGTAATCGCCCGCGCTTCCACATTGTTCACCAAGGGAACCGTCAAATCCGACCATCGAACCGAAGCCACGTCGGCGGCCAAGCGATCGGCCGCTTTCTGCATCAACGGGGTGTGCACCGGCACGCTCACCGGAAGGGGAATCGCTTTTTTGCACCCTTTGGTCTTGGCAAGTTCGATCGCCCGTTCCACCGCCGCCTTTTCCCCGGCGATCACGATTTGCCCCGGAGAATTGAAATTCGCCGGAGCGACGATCCCGACCGACGACGCTTCTCGACAGACCTCTTCGACCACATCAGCCCCCGATCCGAGCAACGCCGCCACGAGACCGGACCCCGGAGGAACGGCCTCCGACATGTATCGACCGCGTTTTTGAACCAGCGCCACCGCATCGCCGAACGACAGACCGCCGGCCGCCACCAGCGCCGAGTATTCGCCCAAACTGTGACCCGCCACCGCCACGGGCGCGATGCCTGCCGGCTCCAAGGTCTTCCACGCGGCAAGACTGCCGACCAACAGGGCGGGCTGGGTATATTCGGTCGAGTTGAGCCGCTCGACCGGCCCTTCGAAACACAAGGCGGCGCAGTCATATCCGAGCACCGTCGAGGCCTCGTCATACAGACGTTTCAGTTCCGGATGAGCCTCGTACAACGCCTTGCCCATCCCGACGGACTGCGATCCTTGCCCCGGAAAAACCAGACCGATCCCTTCTTTCATGAGTCGTTAGATATCGTAGAAATCTTCTGGAATGTCAACGGGAAAAGTTCCATGGCGCGACCGTCTTCCGGTTCCCGGCGGTCGGCGGGCCCGCACACCTTTCCACACCATGTCGTACCGTGCCGCTACGCGCATAGGGATCTCGGATCTCATCACCATCGAATCATCGCCGAAGCCCAGGTCAGCCCCGCTCCGAACGCTCCGAGCATGACCATCGATCCTTCTTTGATTCGTCCCGTGCGCACCGCTTCGTCCAGTGCGATAGGAATCGAGGCCGCGGACGTGTTGCCGTAGCGATCGAGGTTGAACATCATTTTTTCCGGCGGAAGGCCGAGGCGTTCCGTCACGGCCGTGAGGATCCTGACATTGGCCTGATGCGGCACATACAGGTCTATGTCTTCCACTTTCAGATTGTTCGCCGCCAACGTCTCACGGGCGATCTCTTCAAGGGTCCGCACGGCCACCTTGAAGGTCTCGTGCCCCTTCATTTTGATGCACTGCATCTTCTCGGCGATCGTTTTTTCCGACGGGGGATTGCGCGAGCCGCCCGCCGGGACCGTGATGAGTTCGCTCAAATGGCCGTCGGAACGAAGATGCGTGGATAAGATGCCGCGCCCGCCGTCCTCGTCTCCGGCGCTCACGACCGCGGCCCCGGCGCCGTCTCCGAAAAGGATGCAGGTATTGCGGTCCGTCCAATCCGTAATCGCGGACATGACTTCCGATCCGATCACCAAGACGTGGCGCATGCCCGTTTTGATATAGGCGTCGGCCACCGACAGCGCATAGACGAATCCGCAACAGGCCGCGGACACGTCGCAGGCCGCCGCCCTCGTCGCGCCGAGTTGATGCTGGACCAAACAGGCCGTCGACGGAAGGGGATAGTCGCCGGTGCATGTCGCGACCAAGACCATGTCCAACTCCGCGGCCGACCGCTTTGCCGCCTCCAGGGCCCGTTTTCCGGCCTGGACAGCCAGATCGGAGCAGGCTTCTCCCGTTCCCGCGACGCGACGTTCCCGAATGCCCGTCCGCTCGCGAATCCACTCGTCCGACGTCGCGACCAACCGCTCGAGATCCGCGTTGGTCAGCACCTTGGCCGGCACGTACGAGCCCGTTCCGGTGATCCGAGCCCTCACGGTCGCGCCTCCGCGGATGAAGAGGCGAGACTTTCCTCTATGTTGCGCTGGATCAACTCGCGCACACGGCCTTCGGCCATGCCTTTGGCTCGGCGAATCGCGTTTTTGATGGCTTTCGCCGAGGACCGCCCATGGCAGATCATGGTAATGCCGTTGACGCCGAGCAGCGGAGCGCCTCCGAATTCCGCGTAATCGATCCGCCGTTTCAGTTTCCTGAGCGGCCCCACGATCAGCGGATAGGCCACGCGCCCCGACCACGATCTGGACAGCTCTTGCTCCAGCAATTTGCTGATCGTCTCGGCAACGCCTTCGGATATTTTCAAGGCCACGTTCCCGATAAACCCGTCGCAGACGACGACGTCGGCGATGCCGCTGTACACCTCGCGTCCTTCGACGTTGCCGATGAAGTTCAAGGAGCCGGCCTTCAAGAGCTTGAACGCTTCTTTGGTGACTTCGTTGCCTTTGCTGTCTTCTTCGCCGATGCTCAACAAGCCGACGCGGGGATTCGGCTTGCCGAAGAGGTGTTTGCCGTATTCATTGCCCATGACGGCGAACTGAAACAGATCTTTGGCGCTGCAATCGACGTTGGCCCCCACGTCGAGAATGATCGCCTCGCCGGAGACGGTCGGCAAGCTGGTCGCGATCGCCGGCCGTTCGACGCCTTTGGTCAATCCCAGCACGAAGAACGACGCCACCATGCTGGCCCCGGTGTTGCCCGGACTCACCACCGCGTCGGCCTCTCCGTTTTTGACCATCGTGGTGGCGACCCAAATCGACGAGTCCCGCTTTTTTCTGACCACGGCCGCCGGCGATTCATGCATCGAGACGACCTGCGACGCGTGCCGGATGGACACTCGGTCGTCGTGACAACCCAATCGGCGACATTCCTGCTTCAGAAGAGCCTCGTCGCCGACGAGAACGACCTCGACGTCCGCCTCTCTGACGGCTTGGAGGGCGCCTTCGATGCAGGGAGCGGGGCCGTAATCTCCCCCCACGGCATCAAGTGCGATCTTCATGCGTGGCATGCTGCTCACAACCGGCACCAGACAAGTTCGTCTTCCAGGCACGGCGGCTTGCGCTCCCCGGCCGGCGCCGAACGCCGGACCCGCGGACCCGAGCTCCATGAAGGACGGCGGGCTCTTCCGCTCTCCGCCCCGCAAAAGCCGTCGCCGTCAAAAACGTCGGCCCCGGCAACCTGGGATGTATTGAAAGCCGATCCCGAACGATCGTTCGGCCTCGCCACGAGGTCGGGCCGACGCCGTCGAAGGCCGGAGCCATTCCCTCAAGCCTCTTCGACTTGAATGACGGCCTTGCCCTTGTACGTCCCGCAATTCAAGCAGGTGTAATGCGGCAGTTTCAATTCATGACACTGGGGACACACAGACATCCCCGGCGGTGTCATGCGCAGTTTCTGCGTGCGGCGTTTGTCGCGTCGCGCCCGCGAATGTTTATGTTTTGGATTCGGCATCGTGACTCCTTCGTTGTACCGCCGCCGGTGCGCTCATCGGCTCGCCGGGCCCTGATTTTTTTGTCTCAGGCCGCGCAGCGCCTGAAAGGGGCCTCCCGCGGATTCGGCGGCGCACCGGCACGGCCCCTCGTTCAAATCTTTCCCGCATTGCGGGCAAAGCCCCAGACACTCCTGTTTGCAGAGCGGATGCATCGGCGAGGCCAGAATCAATTGCTCTCGCAACATCGGAGCCAATTCGAGATGATCGCCGGAGTAATAGTAGAGATCGTCGTCGGGCTCTTCTTCCGGCTTCACCTGAACGGCCGGCGCCGTTTTCCTTCTCGATGCGGCCTCATGTTTCATGGCCGACGCAGCCGGCTTGCTCTCCCGTTCGTAGGTCGCGTGGATCGCGAACGCCACGGGATCGTCGAAATCCTTGAGGCATCGGACGCATTGACGAATCGCCGTCCCCTCGACGACTCCGGTCACGCAAATGGTTTTCCCGACGACCCGGAAATCCAACCCGACGGCCAAGGTTCCGCGAAGCACAAGATCCGCCTCGGTCAACCCGAGTTCTTCCGCCGTCAGATCGCCGGACAGCGACCGAGCATGGGCGACAATATCTGAAACTTTCGGCGTCAACAGATCCATCATGCCCTCCGACCGCGCGCCGCGTCCCCGCCTCGAGCGCGCGGGCTCCGTCGCTCGCGCGCATTACCGCTCTTCCGCGAAGCTGATGATCGCGATATGCCTGGCGCGTTTGACGGCGACCGTCAGCTCGCGCTGATGACGCATGCAATTCCCTGAAATGCGGCGCGGCACGATACGCCCCCGCTCGGTCAGAAAGTTTCTCAGCAGGCCGGCGTCCTTGAAGTCGATCGGCATCTTGTCCACGCAAAAGCGGCACGGCCGCCTGCGCTGAAACAACCTGCCGCCGCCCCCGCCGCGTTCTCCTTCGCTGCTCCGTTCCATTCCCCGCCTCCTCGTTCTGCGCGACTATCCTTGTTCATCCATGTCGTAAGCCAGGTCCTCGTGGGTGACGGGCTCCGTCACGCCGGAGGCGCCGTCCTGTCTCTTGGGCAGAAAGGTGACGCTCTGCGCGACGACTTCGTGCTTGCTTCGCTTCTGGCCGTCTTCCGTTTCCCATCGCCGCTGCTGGAGCCGCCCCTCCACAATGACTCCGTTGCCTTTGCTGAGATACTGGCCGCAATGTTCCGCCTGCTTGCCGAACACCACGATGTCCACGAAACAGACTTCTTCTTTCAGATCGTCCCCCTGCTTGAACCGGCGGCCCACGGCCAGGCCGAAACCGGCCACCGGCGTCCCGTTCGGCGTATAACGCAGTTCGGGGTTCCTGGTCAGATTGCCCAGCAGAATGACTTTGTTAAACCCCGCCACCGTCAGGCCTCCACGGATTCTTGCGCCACCGGCTCCGACGGCCGTCGCACCGGCAATTCCTTTTCGTGCTGGACGGTGAGAAATTTGATGATATTGTCCTCCAGCCGATAGGCCCGCTCCAACTCGCCCACCGTCTGATTCGGCGCCTTGAAATAGAAATAGGCATAGGTGCCTTTTCGCTCGCGACGCACTTCATACGCCAGTTTTTTCTTGCCCAGATTCTCGGCTTTGATGAATTGGGCGCCGGCCTTATCGGCCACGCTCTTCATTTTCTCAATGAGCGCGGTCGTTTCCTCGTCTGAAAGAGACGGACGAATAATGAAGAGGGACTCGTAGATCCTCATGCGACAATCCTCCTGGACAAAGGCCCCCGAACCGATCGGGAGCGAGGTGTAGGGCGCCTTCCGGCGCGATCGGCGAGCGACCGTAGCACAAGGTCGAAACGACTGTCAATAAAGGCACCTCTTGCGAGAATCGTGGAAGCCCCTGTGGGCTTCAGCCCTCGTGAGCTGTGCTAGACTCGTGCGGATTCCATGGAACATGCTGGGGGACATGCTTCATGAAACCATTGGACGCACCGGTTCGCATCCGAGGAGACGAGAAGGATCGAATGAGGCTCCCCCTCTGGGCGCTACGATTGGGAAGAACGACCCCGTTTTCCGATCCTCGCGGGTGGCCCTCGACGCCCGAGGAGGGATTACGGCGTTCCATTCAGCTTTCAGACTTCGGATACCGGCAGTTGATCGCCTCGACCCGGTTGCAACATCCGAACGCATCAACCGATGCCATTGCCACATTCGCGTACACGACTCTTTCGACCTGGGAACAGGTTCGTTCATCGCTCCGGCTCGCACCGAGGACTGCTTCGCGTGGCCGCCGCTGATTCCCATCCGTTTGAAGAGGCCTTCGATGATCTTTTTCGCGCCCTGAACGAGCTCCCCTTCCCCTACTGCTTGATGGGAGCGCTGGCTTTGGGAGCATGGGGCACGTCACGAGCGACGCACGACCTCGATGCCATGATCGCCATAGGCCACACTGACCGCCCTCAACTCTTGCAAGCCCTGGAAGAGTACGGATTTGTCGAGGATGCCCACTGGGCGGCGCACAACCCAATGATCAGGGACTCCCCCGTTCGGTTACGACGTGGAGCCATCCCGGTCGATCTCATGCTCCCAAAGGACGACCACGATCGGGCCTGTCTCAGCCGGCGTCGGCACTACACGCTCGGCAACCTGTCCCTGTGGATCATTTCCCCGGAAGACTTGGTGATTCACAAATTGAAGGCGGGGCGAGCGCAGGACTTCATCGACGTGCTGTCGGTCCTGCAACGTCAAACCGGCTCACTGGACCACGCTTATATTACCGACTGGGCAAAGAAGCTCCGGATCGAAGCTCCGGATCTGGGAAGAATGGCAGTACATGTGGACCCAGGCTGATGCCTCAAGACCTTGATTTGAGGGGGGGAATGATCTCGAACGTCCGATGCTCATGCTGAGAGCATTCTAGGAGCATTCGCTTCTTCTGACGAGCGCTACCGCGAGCACAAGCAGGTCAGACAACCACCCACCATCGATGGGATACTGACGAAGCAACGCGGCACCGGTCTGCCTGTCAATCTTCCTCCTCCCTTGGGAGGGGGATCACCCTCCGCTCCCAATCGCCACTTCATACCAGAACCGCCTCAATGCACCGGGCCGGGGGTGATTACCCCCGGCCCGGTCATCAAGTCCGCCCCGCTGTTCGTTAGTCGATCTCGCTGTGGTCGTCACCGTCCGCCGGTCGCAGCGGCCGACCGGCCCAGGGGCCGCTTCTCTCTCGGCTCTCCGTCGGCTCGCCGGACTGGCTCTTCAGACCGGCTCGCCCGAATGGTTCGCCAGACTGGCGACTGGCTCGCTAGCTCCGCCGCCGGGCCAAGCCCGCCAGGCCCGCGAGCCCCGCGCCGAACAGATACGCCGCCGCCGGCAGCGGCACCGGGTTCAGATTCCGCACCAGCCAGCCCTCCGTGCCGTTCGGACTAAAGCCCCATCCCACGATGTGGCGGCCATCGGGAGAAATCGCGGTGGCTCTCTCCAAGCGCCAGCCGGTCACTTGGCTCCCCAACCCATAGTCAGCGATCAACACATCCAGCAGCGATCGCATGCCGCGGGACTGATCCCAGATGAAGGCTTGATCCCCCGTGTTGGAGTCGCTCCTCCCCACCACGACCGAGCCATCGGCGGAGACGCCAAAGGCCCAGCTCTCGCTGCCCCCCGGCAAGACGCCCAGGCCGGTCATGCCACCGCCTTGGGTCCAGCGAAAAGCTTGCCACCCCGTGCTGAAGCTGCTTACCCCCACCACGACCGAGCCATCGGCGGAGACGCCGTCGGCCCAGCTAGAGCTGTCCCCCGGCAAGACGCCTAACGGAATGAACTCCGCCGCCTGGGCCGACAGGCTCCCCGCCAGCACAAGGCCGCTC
>JANDJG010000176.1 GCA_024331085.1 Nitrospira sp.
GCGAGATTCGCACCGGTCCATACGGGCAAAGCCATCACGTGTTGACCAAGTCGGTCCCTTGCCGCCCCTGTTTCAGCCGTGTCTGTCGGCACGAGCCGGAGCTCGAGTGTTTGCGTCGCACCGAGCCTGGCGAAGTGGTCGAGGCTGCCCGGCGCGTAATCGACGAGTCTTCGGTTTCTCCATGAACGTGCTTATTGTCAGACCGGACGGCATCGGCGACCTGATCTTGTCGATTCCGGTGGCGACGGAATTGAGGCGGCTCGTTCCCGGCGTCAAAATCGGGTTCCTGGCCGGTCCGGTGGCCGCGCCGATTCTTGACCGCCATCCTGCCGTGGATTATGTCCGCACGATACGATGGACAGATTCACTCCGCACTTTGCGCGCGGCGTTTTCCAACGGCGTGGATGCGGCGCTTTTCCTCAAACCGTTTCGGCGTCTCATGTGGGCGGCCTTTCTGGAGCGCGTGCCGATTCGCGTGGCGACGGGATTCCGCTGGTACAGTTTTTTAGCCAATCGGCGGATGTATGAGCACCGCAGTGAGTTTTTGAAGCACGAGTCCGAATACAACGTCGAGATGCTGAGGCGACTGGGGTTGCATCCGCAAACGGGAAGCCGCCCGACTTTGGTTGTGAGCGAGGAGGAACGGCGAGATGGCGGGCAACGTTGGGAAGCGATACCGCGCCCCCGCGTCGTCGTTCATCCGGGAGGCCATTCCGCGCGCCGCTGGAAGCCGCGGCACTTTCGGGATCTTGCCGTTGAATTGGCGCGACGGGGATATGGGATCGTCTTGACCGGCGGCGAGCAGGAGAGAAGGGAGTTTGAACATGAAGTATTGTCGGAAATGCCGCTTCCAGCTGGAATCTCCAATCTGATGGGCCGTCTCTCGATTCGTGAACTCATGGGGGTCATTGCCACTGCCGACGTGGTGGTGTCGGGGGCGACCGGACCGGCTCACATGGCGGCGGCCTTAGGCACGGCGGTGGTGAGTCTTTTTGATCCGCGCAGAAACAATTTGCCGACGAGATGGCGGCCATTGGGGACCGGCTTGTTGCTCCGTCCCGACGTGCCCACCTGCGAAAAATGTCTCGGCACCACTTGCCCCTTTTGGGATTGTCTGGATCGATTGACGGTGGGTCATGTCGCGGCTGCCGTGCGACAGACGGTGGAGGATCCGTCGCCGTTGACCGTGCTCCACATCTGAGAATAACGCTCCTTTGTTTCGTATCAGACGCGGCAGTACGTAGTTCGGCGCATCGCCGTGTTTTTGCTTGACTGATATCTCGTCCTGTGTTCATATCATGAACGCTTTGAGGGCGCTGTGAGGATTGAGCGGTTACGATCGAGAGGCATGGATCTTCAAGGCCAACGAGACTTTCTGTTGCTGACCGAGTTGGAGCGGGGTGAAGCGATCACCCAACGCTCGCTTGCAACCAAGCTGGGCGTGGCTTTGGGGCTCACGAACCTCTATCTCAAACGACTGGTACGAAAAGGCTACGTCAAAGTCACGACGATCCCTCCGCACCGCGTTCGCTATCTGCTCACGTCGCAAGGGTTTGCCGAGAAGTCGCGGCTGACGAGCGAATACGTGAAGTATTCCCTGTCGTACTACCGCGACATGCGACGTCGTCTGAAGACAACATTGGAAAAGCCGGTTCGATCGGGGGCGAAAAGACTGGCGGTCTGCGGGACCGGCGAACTGGCCGAACTGGCGTACCTGACGCTGCGGGAGCTTGAGATCACCCTCGTGGGTTTCGTGGACGATCGGTCCGCGGGAACCTTTTTGTCGTATCCGGTCCGGCCGCTCGCGTCGCTGAAAGAATGGGAATTCGACGGGCTGTTGATCGCCGATTTGGAACGTGGCCCGCAAATCATGGCCCGGCTGGTGCGGCAAGGGATTCCGAAGGAGAAGATTTTCAGCATCGGCCTCGCCGCCGCCGGCGCATCCGCTTCTTGCAACGTGAAACGCGCCGAAGAAACACAAGAACGACAGAGACAGACCGGATAGACCTGTGACTCCATCGATTGAGTCGGATCCCATCCTCCGTGCGTTTTTGGAACGAATCGCTTCCGTCCGTCCGTTGATCAAACGGATCGTCTTGTTCGGTTCGCGCGCCAGGGGAACCCATCGGTCCGACTCGGATTATGATGTGCTCCTTGTCGTCTCTCAGAAAGATGACGCATTGCTCGATGTCCTCTATGACGCGGTGATGGACGTCCTGTTGGAGCACGGGCGGTTGGTGTCGTTGAAGGTATTTCCGGAACGGGAATTTTCCAGATTGCAATCGTTGCAGACTCCCTTCATGGAGCAAGTGAATCGGGAAGGAGTGCTCATTGGATAAGGCGCAACAGGAGCTCATTCGCGGCTATCTGGCCAAGGCGCGCGAGAAAGCGCGGGTGGCCCGAGACCTGTACGCCAAAGGAGAGTGGGACGACGCGATTTCCCGCGCCTACTATGCCGCCTACCATGCGGCGCAGGCGGCCCTCTTGACGGAAGGGCAACGTGCGGACACCCACAAGGGCGTCGTGACCCTGTTCGGCCTGTTGCTGGTGAAAACCGGCAAGCTGGACAAACGGTGGGGAAAGTTGTTGAGCAACCTGAAAGACGATCGCGAAGCCAGCGACTACGACGCCTTGTCCTACTTGGATGAAGAAACCGCGCGTCGCGCCGTCCGGGAGGCGGACGAGTTCGTGGCGGCCGTTGATCGATACATAACCGGCCTTGCGTCTTGAGGGACGCCGAGTGTGTGCCGGACGAGGAGCAGGGAGGCGCTTGCAGTGGCCGAAGGAGGGAACTGTAAGTGAGAGGGCGAAGCTGTGTCCGCAGGGTCGCGGATCCATGGCCGTTGAAACGGCGGTTGAGATGAATCCTATCAATCGAACAGATCAAGCCCGAACGGATCAAGCCGACCAGTCCGCTTGCTGGTACGCCCTGCGCACAAAGTCGCGCCATGAGAAGGTGGTACGGGATCAATTGGACAGGCAGGGCATTGAGCAGCTGCTTCCCACGGTTCGGCGCTTGAGCCAGTGGAAAGATCGCAAGAAGGAGATCGAGGTTCCGCTGTTTTCCGGCTATTGCTTCGTGCGGTTCGGGAAAGGGACGAAGTCGTCGGTGCAGAAGGTCGCCGGTGTGGTGGAGATCGTGGGGAGCGGCGGACG
>JANDJG010000064.1 GCA_024331085.1 Nitrospira sp.
CCGCTGATACAACACCCAAAAAATCCCTATCGCCAACATCGCAAACCACCCAATCTTCCACGGCCGCGAATCATACCACTGCGAAATGTCATACCCCCGCTCTGCCGCCATAATAAATCCCTCCTTCCAGAAAGATAACGTGCCTCCGCATTATGATTTCACTTGTGCCCGTTACGGCCGGCCCGGCGCCTTCCGACCTCCCCACCGCTTCGACTTCGAGATCTCATACCCGATCAACGCAAGGAGAAGGAGAATCATGAGAGGGCCCACCGCCTTTTGTGAGATCTTCCCGTAATCGGCTTGCTGCACCCGCAGCAGGTACGACGAGTGGCTGAACCCCTCAGGCATGATGACGAACGTGTAGAGTCCCTTGCTTAAATTTGCCTCCCCTCGAAGCACGCCGTCCGGATGAGCGACCGGAGGCCAGTAGGCCACCGTCTGCTCCTCTGATGATCCGTCGGTACCCCTGACCACGCGAACCCCTACCGGCAAGGTGCGCAATACCGGATCCACCAGATCGAGCACCAAGAATGTATCACCTTCGCCGGGAATCTCCGTACAGTATTGAGCCTTGGCCTCATTCTGAGGCTGATACGCGTTAAAATGGACCAGGTTGCCACCCACACGACGCACGCAGATATCGTCTTCCAACGCTACATTACCATGGGCTGCCGCGATGCCCGGGAAGAGCGCGGCCACGAAAATAAATACAACGGAGAATACGACCATGTCTCCTACCTCCCCGCGGTGAAGACTTCTGAACGATCTGTCCTTCTCGCCAAGAGACGCCGGCCCCTCCCTCTTCTTTCGCCCTTTTTTTACCATTCAACTCGATAAATCCCGTTTCGTCAAGGCCGGCCATGACAAAAAACTCGGACCATGCACACCCTAACCATATTCGGCCGATATAGTCATGACCAATGGTCATGAAATCACGAACCGAGGCCGATACGCCGGGGTAAGCAGAGCTGGCTCTTCGGTGCCGGCGCGGATGCTCTATCACTCACTGAATGGCGACGTTCGATGCTTCGTCCAGCCAGACATCCCCTTCAGACGAAGACTCACCCGCGTTGTTGAGCGATTTGAAGTCGAACAGGCGGGAATCCATGAGGAGGGACGGCGCCACATTGGTCAGGGCGGCAGCAATACTGTCGGAGCAGCCGGGCGAGTCCTGCTCCCATTGGCGGAGCCAAGCCTTCACCTTCTTTCGCTTCATGTCCTCCTGCGACCCGCACAGGTCGCAGGGAATAATGGGGAAGCGACGCAACTCCGCATACCGAGCCAAATCCGATTCTTTCACGAACACCAGCGGGCGGATCACGAGATGCCGTCCATCTTTCGAGCGCAGTTTGGGAGGCATGGCTTTGAGCTTGCCGGTGTAGAACAGATTCAAGAACAATGTTTCGATAATGTCGTCGCGATGATGGCCCAGCGCGATCTTGGTGGCGCCGAGTTCCGTCGCAATCCGATAGAGATGACCTCGTCGCAGTCGCGAACAGAGCGAACAGGTTGTCTGCCCCTCCGGAATGAGCCGTTTCACGATCGAGTAGGTGTCGCGCGATTCAATATGATAGGGGACGCCCAAACCGGTCAGATACTCGGGCAGGATATGGGCTGGGAAACCCGGCTGTTTTTGGTCGAGATTGACGGCAACGAGATCGAACCGCACCGGCGCGCGACGTTGCAACACGAGCAAGATATCGAGCAACCCGTAACTGTCTTTCCCGCCGGACAAACACACCATCACCTTATCGCCGTCCTCGATTAAGTGATAATCGGCGATGGCCTGCCCCACCAGTCGGCACAGACGCGTCTGGAGCTTCTCCGTCTCGTCGTCTAATCTCCGGCCATCGCTGTGTGATGAACACGGCACTGGTACACGAGCGCGCATGGGCGCGATTGTACCTGCGCCGATGGCCTGCTGTCGATCATGGCCGGCTTCCCCATTGGTGGCTCCCACAGAGAACAGCCGCCCGCTTGAGTGTGGACGAACGTCGCAGTATTCTCACACGCACCGTTTGGACGAAGGAGTCAATGGAACAATGACACCTGCTGAAGCTGCGGCCGCTCTTCTCCGGACGATGCCGCCGCCTCTAACAACGACACAGCTCGATGAATACGGCATTTCCGTGTCCGAGGCCGACCTCTCCCTGATCTCACGGGAAATTCTGTCATTGAACCTCTACTGGATTCTGGCCGCCATCGACGCCCATATCCCCCCCGGCTATCGCACCGCGATTCGTGAGATGCTGTTGCGCTCAATCAAAGCGACCTGGTGGGACAAGGGTTTCATAGGAAGCGGCACCTGGGAGGACTATCTCCAAGAATTGGAAGAGCGACGCGCCCGATACGGGTATTTAGTCGATTATGAGGGCATGAGCCACATGGCCGTAAGCGCCGAAACGGCCTCGCTGATTGAGGATCACGGCTTCCTCTCGTCGGAGGAAGACCGTAACAAATTGCTGGTCCTTTTGATCGATTACGCGCCGGCGGCGCACTACGGCAAATTGCTGGAGGAGGCGGGGTAAGGATCTCGCAACGCTCCGCTCGAACGCCGTTCTCGGAAAACAGGAACCGAACCCGGTTTCAAGGGACGGCGCTCGACTCCAAGTCGAGCGCGTGGCGCGAGAGACTCGGGCGTGGGCGAAGGCTGGCAATCAGCCAGGAAGGGCTTCTGCCCCTACAGGTATCGATGCGAAAGCACCTTCCCGTTGCCGTCGAGTTCGTAGAGCAGCGGGGCGCCGGTAGGAATATTCAACTCCAACACCTCATCTTTCGATAACCGCTCCAGCTCCATGACCAACGCGCGAAGGCTGTTGCCATGGGCGGCGATCAGAATCGTCTCTCCCTTGAGCAGGTAGGGCTTGATCACCGTTTCATAATAGGGGAGGACCCGCTCAGCGGTATCTTTCAGGCTTTCTCCGCCCGGCGGCCTCACGTCATAGCTTCTCCGCCACAATTTGACTTGCGCCTCGCCGTATTTCTGCGCGGTTTCCGCTTTATTGAGCCCTTGAAGCTCCCCGTACATTCGTTCATTCAGAGCCTGATTCTTCTCAACGGGAATGTGCGTTTGCCCGATGGTCTCCAAGACAAGACGCAACGTGTCGTTCGCGCGGCTCAGCATGGAAGTGAACGCGCGATCGAACCTGAATCCTTGCAATTTCTTCCCGGCCTGTCTCGCCTCCTCGACGCCCCGCGGCGACAGAGGGACGTCCACCCACCCGGTAAAACGATTCTCCAGATTCCATTGGGATTCACCGTGTCGGAGCAGAACCAGCCGGGCCGTCATACACTCCTCCTTGCTCATCACCACTCCAGCCCCCGATTAAGAAGACTCCAACGTCCCGTCCTTCTCACATGTTGCGAGAGACGGTTCGGGACGCGGGAACGAACCGACTATTGTGAGCGACGCTCGACTCACCTTCACCCTCGTGAATTCGACTTGTTTAACCGGCCGTCCGTCGCGATCCGGAGCCCCTTCTTGCGCCATCTTGGCAAGGGAGATGAAAAAGAGGATGTACAACGCAACGCCGACCCAGATGACATAGGGCTGTACTCCACCGGCTTCCTTGAGGGCGGCTTCACGATCGGCCGGGCTCAGCCCCCCGATCTTCTTAATCTTTTCAATGTGCTCTCTGCAATGCCAATAGTACAGATAGTTTCCCGTCACACCGGCCATGATACCCCAGATAAGACCGGCGCTCATATCGCCGGTGAGGTAGGCGGACACCATGGGGCCGACGGCATAGACGAACGCATGGAGATACATCTTTCGGTAGAGAAACCAGAGAAACGAAATATAGAGAAACGCGGGCCAGTTCCAGGAAAGCGCGAATCTCGGTCCTCCGCTCGATGCAAACTTCTTGAACGTTTCGAGGTAGCGATCGGCATTGGGACCGATGAACAGCCGCCAAAGCGTTTCCTCATCCTGACTTGACGCGGCGGCCGATTGATCGACCGACGCCG
This sequence comes from Nitrospira sp., assembly GCA_024331085.1. GTDB lineage: Bacteria > Nitrospirota > Nitrospiria > Nitrospirales > Nitrospiraceae > Nitrospira_D. The sequence continues at coordinate 3,967 of JANDJG010000064.1, forward strand.
TCTCGGATCCGCCGGATTCATCGAGAGGCGCCCCGCATTGAGGGCAAAAATTGGCTTCTTCCGGGCTCTGCCGATTGCAACGATTACAGGACTTCATCGCGGCGCAGCTTACCACACCTCCCGGAAGATCAAAAAGAAGGAAGGCTTGACCGTAGCCGATTCGCGGATCATCTCCGGTCATCCCTCTCGGGTTCCTTCTTCGCCTTCGCCTTATTGCTTTCACGCCGCCCCTGTGCTAGCTTCCGTTTCTTTCCACGCAACAGGATGTCGTTGACCATGCTGACTGAAGAATTGAAAGAAGCCGCAGCCAAATATTTGATGCAGACGTATACCCGTCAACCCATCTCGATCGCTCGAGGGAAAGGCGCAAAGGTGTACGATTTGGAAGGCCGGGAGTACCTCGACTTCGTCGGAGGAATCGCGGTCAACGTCCTCGGACACACGCACCCCGACCTCGTTCACGCGCTCCACCGGCAAGCCATGCAACTGATCCACGTCTCCAATCTCTACTACACGGAACCGCAGGTCCACCTGGCAAAAACGCTGGTCGAACATTCCTTCGCCGACCGCGTGTTCTTCTGCAACAGCGGGGCGGAGGCCAACGAAGCCGCCATCAAATTGGCCCGGCGCTACGCGCACCAGAAGTACGGTGCGGACCGATTCGAAGTCATCACCATGTACAATTCGTTTCACGGCAGAACGTTGGCGACCATCACGGCGACCGGACAAGACAAAGTCCAGAAGGGATTTGAGCCGCTGATGCCGGGATTCCGATACGTTCCCTTCAACGATTTCTCGGCGATCAAGGCCGCGGCCGGTGAGCAAACCGCCGCCGTCATGCTGGAGCCGATCCAAGGAGAAGGGGGCGTGCACGTCGCCGATCGAGCCTACCTGCGTGAACTCCGCGAGTTCTGCACAAAACACGATATCCTGCTCGTTTTCGATGAAGTGCAGACGGGCATGGGCCGCACCGGGACGCTCTTCGCGTACCAACAGATGGGCGTGGAGCCCGACATCATGACCTTGGCCAAGGGACTGGGCGGAGGGGTGCCGATCGGAGCGTGTTTGGCGAAGGAATCGGTCGCGTCGGCCTTTACCCCCGGCTCCCACGCCTCGACCTTCGGAGGAAATCCGTTGGCGTGCGCCGCGGGGTTGACCGTTCTTCGAACCCTGATCGAGGGGTCCGTTTTGGATCACGCCAAACGAATGGGCGACTATTTGGCGAAAGGACTGGCGGAGTGCAAGGATCGCCATCGAATCGTGCGGGAAGTCCGGGGACTCGGTCTTTTGCAGGGCATGGAACTGGACACCGACGCCAAGGCGATCGTCGGGGATTGTCTCAACCGAGGCGTGCTGGTCAACGCAACCAGCGAACGGGTCCTGCGATTCGTTCCGCCGTTGATCATCACGGAACGGGACATCGACAAATTGATCGAGACCTTGACCGCGGTCCTCAACCGTCGAGTCACCGACGAACGAGCCGTCCATCACTAAAACTCGCGCGACACATGGCACGAGGGACACCACAGCCGCGCCGCGTGCCCGCCTACGCCAAGGATCTTTTGGACGTAGGGGCCCTGGCTCATCAACACATCGTCGATTTGTTGCGTTTGGCCGACTTGTTGAAGGCCAAACAACGAAAGGGAATCCCTCACCGCCTGCTGTCCGGAAAGACCCTCGGCCTGCTCTTCCAAAAACCCTCGACCCGCACCAGAGTGTCGTTTGAATCGGGAATGACCCAACTGGGAGGCCACGCCCTGGTCTTGCCCACCGGCGACAGCCAGCTCTCGCGCGGAGAAAGCATCGCCGATACGGCGCGGGTGTTGTCCCGTTATCTGGACGGCATTGTGATCCGCACGTTCGATCACGCCATCGTGCAAGAATGGGCCGCGACCTCGTCCATGTCCGTCATCAACGGACTGACCGACCATAGCCATCCCTGTCAAGCGCTGTCCGATCTGCTGACGATTCAAGAATGCAAGGGACGACTTAAGGGATTGACCTTGGCCTACGTGGGCGACGGCAATAACGTGGCGAACTCGCTCATCGAGGCGGGAGCCAAAATGGGCATGCGGGTCGTCGCCGGCTGTCCGTCCGGCTATCAACCGGACCAGCAGGTGATCGAACGGGCTCGAGTCGAGGCCGAAACCACCGGGGCCGTCATCGAGGTGATTGAAGACCCTCTGGTCGCGGTGAAAGAGGCGGACGTCCTCTATACCGACGTCTGGATCAGCATGGGCCGCGAGCGGGAACAGGCCAAACGGCTCAAGGCCTTGGCTCCCTATCGGCTGGATGCTCGATTGTTGCGGCGGGCCAAACCCGACGCCATCGTCATGCACTGCCTGCCGGCCCATCGAGGCGAAGAGATCACCGCCGACGTGCTCGACGGCCCCCGATCGGTCGTCATCGATCAAGCGGAAAACCGCCTGCACATGCAGAAGGCGATTTTAGTCCGGCTGCTCGCCGGACGGAAAGGCACATAGTTGGGACCACAGATGAAACGTCCATCGATTCGCAAGATCGTTCTCGCTTATTCGGGAGGACTCGATACCTCCGTTATTCTGAAATGGCTGCAAGAAACGCATCACGCCGAAGTGATCGCCTTTTGCGCCGATCTCGGCCAAGGAGAAGATTTGCAGGGCATTGCGGCCAAGGCTCGGAAGCTTGGCGTCAAGAAAGTCTACGTCGAGGACCTGCGGGAGACCTTCGTCAAAGATTACGTCTTCCCGATGTTGCGCGGCAATGCGCTGTACGAGGGGTGCTATCTCTTGGGCACTTCGATCGCCCGCCCGCTGATCGCGCGCCGGCAAGTCGAGATCGCTCTCAAAGAAGGAGCCGACGCCGTGGCGCACGGAGCGACCGGCAAGGGAAACGACCAGGTGCGGTTCGAACTGACCTACACGGCGCTGGCGCCGGACCTCAAGATCATCGCCCCCTGGCGTGAATGGACCATGCGATCCCGCCGCGAACTGATCGAGTACGCCGAGCAGCGTGGCATTCCGGTGACGGCCACCAAGGCCAAACCCTACAGCATGGACATGAACTTGTTTCACGTCAGCTACGAAGGAGGGATCCTCGAAGATCCCTGGCAGCCGCCGCCCGACATTTTTCAGATGACGGTTTCGCCGGAAGAGGCGCCGGATAAGCCGCAGGAAGTCGAGATCGACTATGTGGCGGGTAACCCCGTGGCTATTGACGGCAAAAAAATGAGCCCGGCGAAACTCCTGGCCCACCTCAACAAGCTGGGCGGCGCCCACGGCATCGGCCGCGTCGATCTGGTGGAGAATCGCTACGTCGGCATGAAGTCCCGCGGCGTCTATGAAACGCCGGGGGGGACGATTCTGCACGTCGCCCATCGAGGGCTGGAATCGCTCACGATGGATCGGGAAGTGCTCCATTTCCGGGACGGGTTGATCCCTCGTTACGCCGCCCTCATCTACAACGGCTATTGGTTCAGCCCTGAACGCGAGCTGCTGCAGGCGGCCATCGATCATGCGCAACAGGACGTGAGCGGCACGGCCCGCGTCAAACTCTACAAGGGAAGTTGCACGCTCGTCGGCCGCAAATCGAAACGGTCGCTGTACCGGTTGGATATCGCCACCTTTGAAGAGGACGACGTCTATAATCAAAAGGACGCCGAAGGTTTTATCCGCTTGAACGGTCTTCGATTGAAGATCCGCGCGCAGCGGCGGAAAGGCTCCGGCTGATGGCGAAACGAGCGCGTCAAGCCAGAACCGTGACCGGATCCGGCAAGGCCTGGGCGGGACGATTCCGCGAGCGAACGCACCCCCTGGTCGAATCTTTTACCGCCTCATTGGCGACGGATCGGCGACTGTACGCGCACGACATTCAAGGCAGCATCGCCCACTGCAAAACGCTCCAAAAAGCGGGCGTCCTGTCGGCTCAGGAAACCCGCGCCATCGTGCGGGGGCTTGAGCTGGTCAAACAAGAGCTGGACCAGGGTCGGTTCAGATTCACCCCTCAAGACGAAGACATTCACATGGCGATCGAGCGGCGCCTGACCGAACTCATCGGACCGTTGGGAGGCAAGCTGCACACGGGACGGAGCAGGAATGACCAGGTGGCGTTGGACGTCCGGCTCTACCTGCGTGAACAAATTGACAGGCTCATCGAACAATGCACTGAGTTTGAAAGAACCCTGGTTGCCAAGGCCAAGGCCGACGTCTCGGTCCCGATGCCAGGCTATACGCATCTGCAACGGGCGCAGCCGGTTCTCTTTGCCCATCACCTCCTCGCCTACGTCGAGATGATCGAGCGAGACAAGGGGCGGTTGCGCGACGCCAGAACAAGACTCGACGTGATGCCGCTGGGGTCCGGCGCCTTGGCCGGCACCAACTATCCGGTCGATCGATCCTACACAGCCAAGCTTCTGGGATTTCCGGCCGTGACCGCCAACAGCCTGGACGCCGTCTCCGATCGCGATTTCGCCATCGAGGTGGCGTCGGCGTTGTCGATCATGATGATGCACTTGTCCCGCCTCAGCGAAGAATTGGTCATCTGGGCGTCGCAAGAGTTTCAGTTCGTGGATCTGCCGGACGCCTTTTGCACCGGTAGCAGCATGATGCCCCAGAAGAAAAACCCCGACGTACCAGAATTGGTGCGGGGAAAAACCGGCCGTGTCTACGGCCACCTCATCAATCTGCTCGTGATGCTGAAGGCCCTCCCCTTGAGCTATAATCGCGACCTGCAAGAGGACAAGCCGGCGCTGTTCGACGCGGTGGAGACCGCCGCATCGTGTCTTCAGGTCATGACGGAACTGATGGGCCGTCTGAGCGTGAAGAGGGGGGCGATGGAGAAGGCCGTTTGCTCCAGCGGTCTCGTGGCGACGGAGCTCGCCGACTACTTGGTGGAACGGGGGGTGCCGTTCCGGAAGGCTCACGAGATTACGGGACGCATCGTTTTGTCCGCGTTGGAACAAGGACGGGAGCTGACGGACTTTTCGCTTGAGGAGCTGCGGACGTTCTCCGATCGGATTGATGAACGAGTGTTTTCTCGCTTGACGGTCCTTTCGGCGATCGACCGAAAGCGGCAGATCGGAGGAACGGCTCGTCGGCAGGTGAACCGGCGGCTGAAAGAACTTGAGCGGTTGCTGCGATGAAACGGGTTTCTCTTGTCGTCATGGCGGTCATGCTGCAGGCCTGCGGTGTGGTGGGAGCGCCGGTCGCCCCGGAAACGATCGGAGTCGCCCCGGTGATCGAGCGCCAGAAGCTGAAACAGGAAGCGTCCCGGATCCAAGAGACGGAAGAACGCTCAAACCTCGACGCTAACGAGACAGACCCGGTCCCTCAGGCGCAGGATGAAGAGTTGCTGCCGTTGCGGCCGGTCGGAACGAGGTAAAAGCAGGCACGGCGTCAGAGGCGACGCGCTTCACAATCGAAGGATTGAACATATGAATTTTTTCGAGTACCGCGAGGATGAACTCTATTGCGAGGACGTCCCCGTAAGCCGAATCGCCAAGGAAGTGGGCACGCCCTGCTACATCTACAGTCACGCGACGTTGATCCGTCACTTTCGGGCCTATGACGGCGCTTTTCAGAACATCCCTCACCTCATCGCGTTCGCGATGAAAGCCAACTCCAATCTCGCCATCTTGCGGTTGATGGCCAAGGAAGGGAGCGGAGCGGACATCGTGTCCGGCGGCGAACTGTTCAGGGCGTTGAAGGCCGGCATCCCCCCTTCAAAAATCGTGTTCGCCGGCGTGGGCAAGTCGCCGGACGAAATACGGGAGGCGCTGAAGGCCGACATTCTGATGTTCAACGTCGAGTCGCCCGCGGAGATCCGCGCGATCAACGACGTCGCGGCCTCGATGGGCAAGCCGGCCCGCATTGCGTTGCGAATCAATCCTGACGTCGACCCCAAGACCCACCCCTATATCTCGACGGGGATGAAAAAGAGCAAATTCGGCATCGCCGCGGACCGCGCGCTGGAGGAATACAGAGCGGCGGCATCCCTGAGCCACATCGACGTCTGCGGAGTTCACGCCCATATCGGATCCCAGTTGACGGACGTCACGCCGTTCGTCGATTCGCTGAAGAAAGTCGTGGCGCTGCTCGAAACGCTGAAGAACCAAGGCATCGACATTCGCTACTTGAACATCGGCGGCGGGCTCGGCATCACCTACGCCGAAGAAAAGCCGCCGCTGCCGCACGAGCTGGCCGACGCCGTTTCCCCGCTTGTCAAAGATTTGGGCGTGACGCTGGTGATGGAACCGGGCCGCGTCATCGTCGGCAACGCCGGCGTGTTGGTCACGACGGTCTTATACGAAAAGACCGGCGAGACGAAACACTTCGCGATCGTCGACGCCGCCATGAACGATTTGATTCGCCCCAGTCTGTACGGCGCCTATCACGAAATCCGTCCGGTCAATCGGCAGGCCGGCCTTCGGACGAAACAATTGATGGACGTCGTCGGCCCGGTGTGTGAATCGGGCGACTTTTTGGCCAAGGACCGAATGTTGGCGTCGGTGAAGCCGGGAGAATTGCTGGCCGTCATGAGCGCGGGAGCCTACGGATTCGTGATGGCGTCGAATTACAATTCGCGCCCCCGTGCGCCGGAAGTGCTCGTCAAGGGAGCGGACTTTCATGTCATCCGGGCCCGCGAAACGTACGACGACTTGATCAAGGGCGAAACCATTCCGGAATTTTTGCAATAAGAGGCGCCGCTATGTTTACCGGCTCGCTGATCGCCATCGTGACCCCCTTTCGGAACGGACGGATCGACGAACGGACCTTGGCCGAATTGATCGAGTGGCAAATCGCCAAGGGAACCGACGGCATCGTCCCTTGCGGCACCACCGGGGAATCGGCCACCCTGTCCCATGAGGAGCATCATCGGGTCATCCAATTGACCGTGGAGGTGGTCAACCGGCGCGTCCCGGTCATCGCCGGAACGGGATCGAACAGCACCGAAGAAGCCGTCGCGTTGACCAAACACGCCAAACAGGCCGGCGCGGACGGGGCGCTGTTGATCACTCCCTATTACAATAAACCGACCCAGGAAGGACTCTATCGGCACTATAAAGCCGTGGCCGAGGCCGTGGATCTTCCGTTGGTGTTGTACAACATTCCCGGACGGACCGGCGTCAACATGCTGCCGTCCACCATCGCCAGACTTTCGGCCATCGACACCATCGTGGGGGTGAAAGAAGGAAGCGGCTCGGTTCAACAGGCATCCGACATCGTCCAGATGTGCGGCGATCGAATCACCGTCCTCGCCGGCGATGATTCCTTGACGCTCCCCATGATGGCCGTGGGCGCTAAAGGCGTGATCACCGTCACCGCCAACATTGTGCCGACCGAAATGGCTCAATTGGTCAAGACCTTCGCCGACGGCAAGATCGTTGAAGCCAGACGCCTTCATTTTGCCCTCTCCCCCTTGTTCGCCGCCCTGTTCCTGGAGACCAATCCGATTCCGGTCAAGGAAGCGCTGGGGATGATGGGCAAGATCGACCCGGAGCTGCGGCTGCCGTTGTGTCCCATGGGGCAAGAAACGCGAGACAAACTCCGTCACGTGTTGAAAGACATGAACCTGATCTGACGCAAAGGATACGGACAGGAGAGAAGGGGGAAAGAACCGGTCATGATCGGAGTCGTCGTTGTGGGCGCGGCCGGACGGATGGGCTGCCGACTGGTCTCGCTGATCAAGGACTCGACAACCCTGACGTTGGCCGGGGCCCTGGAGGTTCAGGGGCACAGCGCCTTGGGGAAAGACGCCGGAGAAGTTTCCGGCTCCGGCCATGCCGGTGTACCCATCACGGACGACTTATCCGCGCTCTTGGAGCGAGGCGAAGTCATCATCGATTTCTCGGCCCCCGACGCGACGATCGCACACCTGCGGGTCGCCGCCCGCCATCGGCGGGCGATGGTCATCGGAACGACGGGGTTCTCCGCTTCCCAATTGGATGAACTTCGATCCTTGACAAACCTGATTCCCTGCGTGTTTTCGCCCAATATGAGCGTCGGGATCAACCTGATTTGCAAGGTCATCGGTGAAATGGCTAAAACGCTCGGCGACGACTATGACATCGAGGTGATCGAAGCCCATCACCGTCTGAAGAAAGACGCGCCCAGCGGGACGGCTCTCAAAATCGCCGAGGTCCTTGCCGCGGCGGTGAACCGAGACCTCAATCAAGTCGGCGTGTATGCTCGCAAGGGATTGATCGGGGAGCGATCAAAAAACGAAATCGGGATTCAGACCGTTCGCGCGGGCGACATCGTAGGAGACCACACCGTGCTGTTCGGCGGCATGGGAGAGCGCATTGAAATCACCCATCGTGCCAGCAGTCGCGACACGTTCGCCCGCGGGGCGCTGCGCGCGGCCGGTTGGGTCGTCCACCAGCCTCCGGGCCTCTACGACATGATGGACGTGCTCGGCATTCGCTGACCACGGCCATCGCTAAAAGGATGGCGCAGAAGCGCGCCCCTCTTACAGCTTGTAGCCTTCCAGGCCCTCGAATCCAGGAATGTCGGTTCCCGCTCGGCAAACAGCTTAATGCCGAGCCGTGATGGGGCGAGGTTCCTGGTCCGCCGCTTTCCGACGACCACAATTCAAACAGGCAAACACCGTGATCGCCAACCCGGCGTCCAAATCCACCGCTCGTTCCGGTAACATTGTGCCGTGGCACTTGTCGCATGTCTTCATAATAGGTGCGAATGTACCACGTTCTTTTCCTAAAACATATCCTCCGGAAGTACTGGGTGAGCGACCAAAAATGCTCATGACCGGCTGGCACAAATGGTCTATCCCTCATGCGCGCAGGCTCACGTTTTGGCGAGATAGGAGACCGCCAACCCTTGACAGGCCTGCACCCCTCCCATAACATTGTGGTCGCGCAAGAGATGAACCACAATGTATAGATTGCTTCTCGTTTCCGTCCTTCTCGTCGTTCTTTACTTCCTCTTGCGGCAAATCTTTCGAGGGATCAGACGGTCAACGATTGATGACCGAGGGACGTCCGTCGATCAGGATCAGATGGTTCTTGACCCCACCTGTCAAACGTTTATCCCGCGCCGGACCGCTTTGACTAAAACGATCGGAGGGCAGACCCACTATTTCTGTAGCCACGAGTGCATGACCACCTTTGAAAACCGACGGTCAGGTCACTCCGCCTAGCAACCCGAATACGTGTAATCCGTGAGTTTGTCTTCTTTGTCGAACTTCAGCGTGATCTGACATTGATTAGGAGAGAAGTTAAAAAGCGGCGGGCCGGATTTGCCCCCGGCGATCCGATAGTATGTCCAGGTCTCCCCGCCGAAGAAGCGCGCGGCTTTCCCGTCCGGGGCCCCCCAATTTTTTTCGAACCAGGCCTTGTCTTTTCCCTGAAGCTCGGCCGGCTTGAGCGACGCGTCCAAATAGGGGTTGCCTCCTCCACAGGCGACCAAGGCAAGACAACACATCAGCACGACACCGGCACCGCGCATCAGCGCCCCCTCGGCAGTAATAGAAACGAACCTCTTCTCCCACGAACCATACGCAAGCCGAATATTAGCCCCGCCCCTCCGACCTGTCAAACACAGGATGTCGCCATTGCGTTGCGCCCGCCTCGACTTCTTCGTAGAATGGCCGAAGAAAAGAAGACGGTCATCGCCTCCGCAAGACCATTCACCATGAAAGGAGTCGGCCATGCTGTTTTTCCTCGACACCGCGAATGTGAAGGAAATCCATGAAGCAAACAGTCTGGGCGTGTTGGACGGCGTCACGACCAACCCGTCGCTCGTCGTCAAAGAAGGACGCAGCTTCAAAGAAATGCTCCAGGAAATCTGCGCCATCGTGAACGGCCCCATCAGCGCCGAAGTGGTCAGTGTGGAGGCGGACGCCATGGTGAAGGAAGGCAAAGAGCTGGCCAAGATCCATCCCAACATCGTCGTCAAATGTCCCCTCACCCCCGACGGCATCAAGGCGACAAAGCGCCTGTCCGCTGAAGGGATTCGCGTCAACGTGACCCTCTGTTTCTCCCCCACACAGGCCATGTTGGCGGCCAAGGCGGGGGCCTGGTGCGTGTCGCCTTTTATCGGCCGCCTGGACGACGTCAGCTCCGATGGTATGGGGCTGATTCGTCAAATCGTGACCATCTACAAGAATTACGACTACAAGACCCTGGTGTTGGTGGCGAGCGTCCGCCATCCGCAACACGTCGTCGAATCGGCCTTGGCGGGAGGTCATATCTGCACCATGCCCTACGGCGTGTTCCAATCCCTGTTCAAACACCCGCTAACCGACGTCGGCTTGAAGAAATTCCTCGACGACTGGAAAGCCAAAGGGCAGCAATAATGATTTGAGCGGAGGTCGCGTCGAGGGCTCGAAGACCTCAGCCCGTCAGCCTCATTCGATGGCGTTTCGCGCCGTCCTAAAGACGGCGTGAAACATCGGGCGGGTGAGCTTCCCCGTAAACGTATTTTGCTGGCTTGGATGATAGGAACCCAGCAGCAGTACACCCCACGGCAATCGATAGTTCGCGCCGTGCCGAAATCGTGGGAGGGGCGAGGGGATGTCCAACCCCTCCAGTTTACAAGTTTTCAGATACTGATCAAACGCAAGCTTCCCCAACGTCACGACGACACGGACGTTTCGAAGAAGCCGAATTTCCTCTCGCAAGAACCGGCGGCATCGCTCGATTTCATCGAGCGCCGGTTTATTTCCCGGCGGCGCGCACCGCACCGTCGCGCCGACATAACAATCCGTCAGCACGAGGCCGTCATCTCGATGGATTGAAGACACCTGGTTGGCGAACCCATAGCGATGCAGGGCTTCATACAGCCAATCCCCGCTTCGATCGCCGGTAAAGATTCGTCCCGTTCGATTTCCGCCGTGGGCGGCCGGGGCCAGTCCCAGCACATAGAGACGCGCCCCTTCGTCACCGAAGCCGGGCACAGGCCGTCCCCAATAGTCCCAACTCATGAATTGCCGCCGTTTGGTTTCGGCGACGCTCCGCCGATAGACCGTCAATCTCGGACAGTCCGCGCACTCGATAATGGCGTTGTTCAATGCGGTCAAGGTGTTCATGAGGAAGACCGAGTGTAGCATGAACGAGAAATTCATTCCGCTTGCCGACGCCCGACCACCTTGCTAGCATCGTTCGTCGTGTTCTGATCGTGGTCTGTTAGTTCCCCAAACACCGAACGAATTTCAACGGACGGAGAGGAGCGCGGGAATGATCCTGAAGACCCTACTCGCGGCGGCGTTCTTTTGTTCCTTCTTTTTGAACAATGGATGGGCGGTCTCAGCGTCGGATCAATCGGAGAATGAGCATGGGCTCTTCCCTCCCGAACAACAGGACGAGCAAGCCGATCCCGAAGACCGCCTGGTCATCCTGCCGGAGATCAAGCGAGAACATCAGCGCTACTTTCTCAGTTCGTTCAAGTTGCCTGAGAAGATGACCTTCGCGGGCATGCCGGTGCCGTTGGACAACTGGCAGGTCCGGGAACGAATCGAGTATGAATTCTATCAGTTCCTGGCCAACGAGGGAGAGAGCATCATCCTCGCCAAACGGACCGGGCGGTGCTTTCCTCCGGCCGAAAAACAACTGGCCGACGCCGGCTTGCCCGACGACCTCAAGTACATGCTGCTGGTCGAGAGCAAATGCATCGCGGCGGCTTATTCCAAAGCCAAGGCCTCGGGTCCATGGCAGTTCATCCCGTCCACGGGACGACGCTACAGTTTGAAAAGCGATGCGGTCTTGGACGAGCGCCGAAACCTCGAGCTTTCGACGGAGGCGGCGGTCAAATACCTGTCCTATCTCA
>JANDJG010000065.1 GCA_024331085.1 Nitrospira sp.
ACCATTTGGCGATAGCGCGGTTCAAAAATGTGAAGGGGAAGATAAGTCCTTGGAAACAAAACGACATTCGGCAAGGGGAACACCGGGAGACGATCGGGGATCAACACAATCTCCCCCCGGCGCGAGGGAGCGGGATTTACTGGTTTCGGTTCTCGGTCCGTTCTCATAAGCGTTTGAGTCACGATAGCCGAGAGTCGTGAAAATTGTCAACGGACCGTCCGTCGCGGAAGAAGATCGTCTCAAGCCTCTCTTGTTCGAATCACGGCCGATTGGTGGGGCTCCGCTTCCCGTGTTATAAGTCACGATGTGACTCGCTCCGGATCATGGTTTTTGTCTCGGCTCTGGGCGCGGCCCATGGATATCGGCGGCCTCGGTGTGCCGCCTCTGCTTCTTGCCGTCGGCCTGGTCGTTTGTCTGGCCGTGTGGTCGGCCGGCGATGGTCTTCGGGCGGGAGATGAAACCCCCGCCGCCTCATCGTTCAAACAGGCTACGGCCGGTTATCGATTTGAGTTCCCAAGAGACCATGGGGCGCATCCGGATTTTCGAACCGAATGGTGGTACTACACGGGTCACTTGCGGGCCAAGGACGGACGGACGTTCGGGTTTGAACTCACGTTCTTTCGCCGAGCCATTCCGCCGGAGGACGTGAAGACCCGGCCGTCGCAGTGGTCGATCACGCAGTTCTATTTCGCCCATTTCGCCCTGACCGATCTCGCCGACGGCCGGTTTCATTTTGCCGAGAAGGTCAGCCGAGCCGGTTTGGGCAAGGCCGGCGCCGACGAGTCTCGGCTTCGTGTGTGGATCGATGATTGGCGGGCCGAGATGCCGGCCGTTCCCTCCGGGCCGCACACCCTCGTGGCCAAGACGGATCAATACGCCGTCACCTTGACCCTTCAACCGGCGAAACCCCCCATTGTCCACGGCCTCGATGGGACCAGCCGAAAGGGAGCGGCCGAAGGGCAGGCTTCGCACTACTATTCGTTTACCAGGCTGGCGACGACGGGGACCGTGACCGTTGGAGCGGAGCGGTTCGAGGTGACGGGACTCAGTTGGATGGATCATGAATTCAGTTCAACCGATTTGAGTTCGGATCTGGTCGGATGGGACTGGTTCAGTCTTCAATTGACCGACGACAGCGAGCTGATGCTCTATCGTATGCGCCGGAATGACGGGTCATCCGATCCCGCCTCCAGCGGGACCGTGGTCTTCCCGGATGGACGGGCCCGGCATCTCCCCGTCCACGACTTTACGATTACCTCAACCGCTACCTGGACCAGCCCGAAGAGCAAGGCCGTGTATCCCGCCCGATGGCGCCTGACGGTTCCCTCGCTGGATCTGACGTTAGAAGTGACGCCTTTGCTGGCCGATCAGGAGCTCCAAACCGGCGGCAGCGCCGCGGTGACGTACTGGGAAGGAGCAGTTTCGGTGACAGGAACCAAACAGGGCCGACCGATCCGCGGACAGGGGTACGTCGAGTTGACCGGCTATGCCGAACGGGTCATCCAGCAATTGTAACCGGTAATGGGAAAAGGCCTTCTGTTGCCCCACTTGGCCGGAATAAAACCGGGCTGCGCGCTTTTATGGGCCCGCCTGCGCGTTCGATTCTTGGCTGGGGAAAGGACGCGATGGCGACGATGACGTCTCCCGTCCTCGATTTGATACGATGATTCGACAACGGACCGGCTCGACGGAACTCGGACGAAGAGGGTGAACAAACGCGGTGTGCTCATGATTCGTCGGAATGGTGGAAATTGGGGTCGATCGGTCCTGCTCGTTCTCGTGGTTCTTTTGATCGGCCTTGCGCTGGCCGCCTGGAAATATGAATCGCTCCAAGCGGAGCGGGCCGGCTCAGCCGATCAGCCTGAGCCGATGGAAACCGTCGCCGTCGCCGTGGCGCGGGCCATTCACTATCGTCCCATGACCGTCTCGGTGGGGACGGTGCTGGCCCTTCGCTCGGTCATGCTGAAGAACGAACTCGCCGGCACGATTCGAGAGGTCCGGCTCACGCCCGGGCAGATCGTCGAAGAGGGGGCGCTGTTGGTCGCTCTTGACGTCTCCGTCGAGGAAGCCGAGCTCAAAGCCCACGAGGTTCAAGCCGCGCTGGCCAGAACAGTCCTGGCCCGCAGACAACATCTGACGGAAGAGTTCGCCACGACGCAGGAAGAAGTCGATCGTGCGCGCGCCGATCTGGAAGTGGCGGAAGCGCAGATCGCCCGCACCAAGGCCGTCATCGCGCGCAAGACCATCCGCGCCCCGTTTCGCGCCCGGGTGGGGATCGCGGACGTTCATCCCGGCCAATACCTGGAGGAGGGAACCTTCTTGACGACCCTTCAGAGCGTCGACGACGCGGTGCACGTGGATTTCACTGTTCCGCAACAGGTCGCGGCGACCTTACGAAACGGCGAGACGGTCGAGGTCGTTCCGGCCGGCGATCTCCCTGCGACAACGGCCAAGATCGTTGCGATCGACGCGCGTGTGGACCCGACGACCCGCAACGCCGTCGTGCGCGCACGAATCGAACGCGCGGGCGGGACTCCGGCCCCCGGCTCCTCCGTACGAGTCCGCGTGCCGGTGGGCCCGTCTCGGGAGGCCGTCGCCGTTCCGGCGAGCGCACTCCGAAAGGGGCCGGCCGGAGACCAGGTTTTTGTTCTGGCGACCGACCGGGATGGGAAAACCAGAGCCTGGGCCCGCCGAGTCGAAAGCGGGACCCTGGTGGGAGACGAGGCCGTCATCCATGAAGGATTGGCTGCCGGCGAACAGGTCGCCGCCTCCGGCTCCTTTAAACTGCGCGACGGAGTGTTGGTGAGCGTGACGGGACCAGCCGAGCCTCGATCCGACGAAGGCAGGAAAACCGTCGAGCCTGCACGATAATGCCATGCAACCCGAGTCAGCCAGACCGTCGCTCACCAGTCTGTTTATCACGCATCCCGTGTTGGCGATCGTCGTCAACCTCGTGATTCTGCTCGTGGGCTGGCGGGCGTTGATCGCCTTGCCGGTGCAACAGTATCCCACCATCGAGAACTCGGAGGTAGTCGTTAAGACCGTCTACTATGGCGCGAGCGCCGAGACGGTGCAAGGCTTCGTCAGCACGCCGATTGAACGAGCCGTATCCTCCATCAGCGGTGTCGATTACGTGGAGTCGACCAGCCGGGCTGGCGTCAGCACGGTGACCGTCCATCTGAAATTGAACCACAGCAGCACGGCGGCGCTGGCCGAGGTGACGGCGCGGCTTCAGCAGGTGCGCTCGGAACTGCCGCCGGAAGCCGAGCCGCCGACGATCGACGTTCAACGGGCGGATCGGCCGTATGCGTCTTTCTACTTGAGTTTCAGCTCGAAGGAACGGACGGTGCCGGCCGTCACCGATTGGCTGTTGCGCACGTTGCAGCCTCAGCTTGCGACATTGCCCGGCGTCCAGCGGGTCACCTTCGAAGGCGAGCGACAGATTGCCATGCGGGTGTGGATCGATCCCGATCGTCTCGCCTCGTTCAACCTCTCGCCGGGAGACGTGCAGAGCGCGCTTCGACGCAACAATTACCTGGCCGCGGTCGGACGAACCAAGGGCGATCTCGTTCAAATCAATCTCCTCGCCGACACCGACTTGCGCTCGGCGGCCGAGTTTGAGGACCTGGTCGTGGCCGATCGAGCCGGCGCCATTGTCAGGCTCAAAGACGTGGCCGGGATCGAGCGCGACGCAGAAGAAGCCGTCATGGTGGCGAAGTACGACGAGACCGAGGGGGTCTATCTCGGAATCTGGCCTGTGCCGGGCGTCAACGAAATCGACGTCGGGAGACGGTTGCGCGAGGAAGTCGAGCGAATCCGTCCCACCTTGCCTGCCGACATCGACATGAAGCTGGTGTGGGACGCCACCATGTTCATCCGCAACGCGCTGGCGGAGATCACCAAGACCCTGTCTGAGACGATCCTGATCGTCGCCGTGGTCGTGTTCGTCTTTCTGGGGTCGGTGCGGACGGCGCTCGTGCCGCTCGTCGCCATGCCGGTGTCGCTGATCGGCGCGGCGGCGTTCATGGTTCTATTCGGTTTCAGCCTCAACCTCCTCACCTTGCTCGCCATCGTGCTGGCCGTCGGCTTGGTGGTGGATGACGCGATCGTCGTCGTGGAGAACGTCGAACGGCACGTGCGGATGGGACGGTCGCGAAGAGAGGCGGCCTACGCCGCCGCGCGCGAACTGGTCGGCCCCATCGTGGCGATGACGATCACCCTCGCCACAGTGTACGCCCCGATCGGCTTTCAAGGCGGTCTGAGCGGGTCGCTGTTTCTGGAGTTTGCCATCACCCTGGCGGTGGCCGTGGTCTTGTCGGGGGTGGTCGCGGTGACGCTGTCGCCGGTGATGAGCGCCTGGTCCGTGCGCCCGCAGGGTCGGGAGGGGCTGTTGGCTCGACTGGTCGATCGGGCGTTTGCGTCTCTCCACCGGACCTACGGGCGGCTCCTCGACGGCGCGTTGGCCATACGATGGAGCATCGTGGCCTCGGCGTTGCTGGTGACGGCGGCGGCCTGGCCGCTGTTTTTCTTTTCTCGCCAAGAGCTGGCCCCGGTGGAGGATCAAAGTCACATCAGCCTGTTTTTCGAGGCGGCGCCCGATTCCACCGTTGCCGCGACCAACCGTGCGCACCTGGATGTCGTGCGGGCGATCGCCGCCATTCCGGAAACGGACTACACCTGGGCGCTCACCACGGCTTGGGGCGGCTTTGGGGGCATCGTCACCAAGGATTGGCGCGAGCGGGCTCGCTCGACGAAAGAAATGTATGACGACGTGTATGGCGCGGTCTCGCAGGTGCCGGGATTGCGGGTGTTCCCTCGGCTCGATCCCCCGTTGCCGACGCCGGGACAGTACGACGTCGAACTGGTCCTGCAAAGCGAGGGGTCGGCGGAAACGATGTTGGACGCCGTGGCTGAGGTGCTCGACGCCGCATGGCGGAGCGGAAAATTCCTCTACGCGGACACCGATCTCAAAATCGACCTACCCCAGGCGCGCGCCGTTCTGGATCGCGAGCGGATCGCCGACCTGGGGCTTGATCTGGCAGCGGTAGGACGAGAGCTGGGCACGTTGCTGGGCGGCGCCTACGTGAACCGGTTCAATTACTTTGATCGCAGCTACAAGGTCATCCCTCAAGTCGGCGACAAGGACCGCGCGACCCTCGACCCGCTGCTCGACCTCAAGATCAAGACGCCGGGCGGGCAGTTGGTGCCGGTCTCCACCTTCGCACGCATCGAAACCGGCGTCGCCCCGCGATCTTTGAATCGATTTCAGCAACGCCACGCCGTCCGCGTGTTCGGAGGGCTCAAGCCCGGCGTCACGAAAGAAGAGGGGCTCCGCGTGCTGGAAGCTGCGGCGGCGCCGCTGAGCCCGCTCGTTCACTTGGATTACGCCGGCGAATCCCGGCAACTGCGCCAGGAAGGGGCCGCCCTCACCGTCACCCTGGGCTTCGCGGTCGTCCTGATTTTTCTGGTGCTGGCCGCGCAGTTCAAAAGCTTCCGCGATCCGTTGATCGTTCTGCTCGGTTCGGTCCCGCTGGCCATCTCCGGCGCGCTGGTGGTCGGTTTTCTGGATTTGACGACGATCAATATCTATTCGCAGGTCGGGCTGATTACGCTCGTCGGATTGATCGCCAAGAACGGCATCCTCATCGTGGAGTTCGCCAATCAGTTACAGGCGCAAGGGTGCTCGCGCGTGGCGGCGGCGCGCGAAGCGGCGCTGACCCGATTGAGGCCCGTGTTGATGACCTCGGCTGCCACGGTCTTCGGCCATCTCCCGCTGGTGCTGGCGACGGGACCGGGCGCGGCCGCTCGTAACAGCATCGGGCTGGTGTTGGTGACGGGGATGACGGTCGGCACGATCTTCACCCTGTTCGTCGTGCCGGTCTTTTACTCGTTGATCGCGGCGCGGCATGAGACGGTCCAATCAGGCGCGACGCCGGATGAGGTCGGGAATGAGAAACTGACGTTGGCGGGGGTCGAGAGCTAAGCGTTCTATCAGACTAGGTCGCAGGCCAGGTCGTGCACTGAGAGCAAGCGGGAACAGATAACGTCGAAGTCACACGGAAAACGAACCGACAAGCATGCAGGCAAAGTCCTGTGCTATCCGTAGATCGTGCATCAGCTTCGAGCGTTCATCAGCCGGTACGGTCATGGGAGCCGACTTCTGGAATGCCAAGGCCGTGGCAGATTGTTCGAGCGAGCACAGGCGATTTCCGTGTGGCGAGGCACTGCTTTGACAAGGCCGGTCATGGGACATGGGATTGATCCAGAGCGAATGACCGCGGCCCTCGCGCTTCAGCACGCAACCGTGACGGCGCAGGCGCTGAAGCGGTGAACTTCGTTTCACGCGGCGCCAACCTCGACCGTGATGGTCTCTCGCTCAGCATCAGGCGGGACGCCACGGAGCCTGTCGTCCCGGAGATCCTCAAGGATCAGCGCGATTGCGTCTGCCAGGCTCGCCCGCGCCTCATCTTTTGTCCGTCCCTGCTCATTCGCACCCGGCACTTCTGGACAAGAGGCGATGATCCGCTCTCCGTCGCGCTCGTAAACGGCGGTGAATTCGTGACGCATTGTGCAAGTCTCCCGTCCGGCAACGTTCGAATGGTAGCACAAGCCGCGGGTACCTGCTAACGGCTTGTTAGGTTGAAACAAGAGCGCGAACAAAATGGGATTAGGAGTCGTTTTTCAGGAGCCTTTGGGTCGCCCGCGTCGCTGCGCGTCGATTCCATTCCCAAATACCTCACAATCCGTCGCACCCGCCCTCGTTACTAACGGCCTCCCACACCGTATGTTGGCGTGGAGGGTCTCCCATTCGGACTCAGTTCGGACATGGTATGAGGGCGATTCGTCAAAAAAGACTCTCGATCTCTTTTCGCCTCTCCGCTAATGATCTTTTCAAGATCTCTGGAGGAAATCGCTCGGATTCGCCCGTCTTATGCAGATCACGCGTAGAGCGGCTGGCAAAGGTTTGGGTCCCCTGTCATCCGTAAACTGTCACGCGATTCTTATCTCAATCTGAAAGAAACCATCGAACAGCTCACCGCTCAGCCACCGATACTGCGGCTGAGCCAAAGGGCTAAAAAGGGGCAAGACCGCTGAGGAGGTGTCCGATGGGGAAGCAATCGCAGTTCACCACAGGGCTCAAGCTTGAAGCCCTCCGGCTGCGGAAATCATCCGGTTGCCTCATTGGCCTCAGCTGCCTGTCCATCCAGGCTCCGAGGTAACGACCAGGTGAGTGGCCTCCGCTGGTGCCCAGTCTACTTCGCTTGAATGATTAGACTGGCGAATCAATACGGGTCTGCCTGGCTCAAGCGTAGATAACTCAGTCGCCAGGGTGTCGGAATTCTCTAAGAACCCATGCAACGACTGCCCCTACGCCGTAGGCAAGCGCCGACGCCATGATGCTCAGTACCAGACCTGTGGCCGAGTATCCGAGCATCCCTTCCCATTTTGGATAGTCAGCTCGAAGTATTTCGTGGGTATATGGTGGCAATTCGTAATGTTTCCTCTGGCGCTCTTTATACAGCCACCAGCACGTGGACGTTGAGGGTATGTTTGTACGAGGATTTGGAGGTTCTCGTAATTCGCTCAGAGGCTTCTCTTGGTAAGGTTTGCACGCAGGATTATCCAAATCCCCCTCAACCCCAATTCTGGTGATTTCCGCTCCGATCATATCCAAGCTTTGGGAAAACGGCCAGACCAAGGTCATGTAGAGTACAAAGAGAACGGACAGCACCAGCCATAACCGCTGAAAACCGTTCGCTCGTTGAAGCCATGATTTCGCCATAATTAGGTAGTGTTCTTGCCCTCTTTGCTGAGCCCTGCCGCTTGCGCGGCTTATGGTGCAGCATTATGGGAGAAGCTAACCCAAATCCACGTTATGGCCCGCACTCGTTGACGCTTCTACGAGTAACGCTGCTGCGGGATCCCCGCGCACATCGCATGGGGCCTCCGGTGCCTACTGGATGATGGCGAGTCTAAAAGGAAATCAGAAACTTCTCAAGGAGATCGCTGCACGAAGCCGTTCGAGAAAGGCTGCGAATCAGGCGGTCAGCCTGCATATATACCGGTCACTCGCTCGATGTCAGAGAGGCTGCCCGATTTGTCTACGCCTTGTTTTCCTGGGGAGGACAGGTGGCTGGATCATGGCCGTGCTGATGTCTTTGTACGCGAGCAGTTCTTGCATTGTCGGGAAATACTGATCTCTCGTATTCCGCCGTGGAGTTCTTGTCAGACTTCGCGATTGGTCTCGGATGTGTCCAGACCTCATGGCGACATGGAGTCTCTTTGTCGGGAGATCTGGAATCATGCCGGGCAAACCACAGCGGCCATTATTGCATCATGGTCATGTTGACTCATTACGGGCCGATTGCTCCCAATTTGGGATCATGCTATAGTGGCCCGTGCGTATCATTGCCAAGCGGACGCTGCGGAACTTCTGGAAGCGGCACCCAAAAGCCAAAGGTCCCTTGGAAGCCTGGCACCAGGAGGTCGTGCGCGCAGATTGGACATCCCCATCGGCCGTCAAAGCGCATTTTCGTTCGGCCAGTGTTCTGCGGGGCAATCGCGTTGTTTTCAACGTGGCGGGGAATGAGTATCGGCTTGTCGTGAAGATCAACTATCCGTACCGTGTGGTCTATGTCCGATTCATCGGCACGCATGCCGAGTATGATGCCATCGATGCGACGATCATCTAACAGACGAAGAGGCGACGTGACCGTTGCTCCGATCAAAACACCCCGTGACTACGAGCGGGCGTTGGCCCGTATCGACCAACTGATGGAGGCGAAGCCGGGCACGAAAGCCGGTGATGAGCTGGACATCCTGACGACACTTGTCGAGGCGTACGAGGCCAAGCATCACGCGATTTATCCTCCCGACCCGATCGATGCGATCAGATTTCGGATGGATCAACTCGGCATGACGCGGAAGGATTTGGAATCGGTGTTGGGCGGGCGCGGACGCGTGTCGGAAATCCTGACGAAGAAGAGAAATCTCTCGCTTGAGATGATTCGCCGGCTCCACCGCACATTACACATCCCCCTGGAAAGCCTCATCGGCACCGCCGCTTAGTCGCTCTTGTTTCCGGCCGACCTTCGTCTTCAGCCTCCCTGCTTGACTCGTCTCCGATTCCTATGATTAGGTCCCGTACGGCAATGATGCTGCTTCGCCCCGTCCTTCTAGCGGCCGCGCTCGTGCTTCTGACCCTCTCCCCTGCTTGCCAGAAGGAGAGCGAATCCATCGTCTCGATCGCGCTCCATCCCAAGAACCCCGACATCCTCTACGTCGCCACGAACGACGCGGTCTACAAGTCGCGCGACGGGGGGGCAACGTGGGAGCGGTTTCCAAGTTTCAGCGCGCGACGGGTGACGACGCTGGCGATCGATCCGCTCTTGCCCGCCACCGTCTATGCCGGGACGATGGGCGACGCGGTGTACAAGAGTCCGGACGGAGGGCAACGGTGGCTTCCGCACAACGTGGGGCTGAAAGAACATGTGTCGTTTGTCAACCAATTCGTGTTTCATCCGGCGATGAATGAGGTCATCTATGCAGCGACCACCGTCGGCGTGTTCTACACCAAAGATGCGGGCCGGGCTTGGGAAGAACGGATGAATGGTATGAAGGAAGTCCACATTGTGACATCGCTGGCGATCAATCCCGCGGAACCGGCGGTGCTGTACGCCGGCACCACGGGGGGGATCTATCGATCGGATGACGGCGGGGTGAACTGGAGAAAGATCAACAACGGGTTGATCCCGGAGACGGAACTGATGGGCGCCATGGCGCTGGGCGTCAATGCCATCGAAATCGACCGGACAAATCCCGACGTCGTGTACGCGGGGACGACCAAAGGCCTCTTTCGCACCGAGGACAAGGGCGAGCATTGGGAACGAATCGGTCTGGCCCTATCGGATCCGTTTGTCTGTTGCCTGGTCCTGCATCCGAGCGATCCAACGGTGCTGTATCTCGGCGGTCCGGCTGGAGTATGGAAAAGTGCGGATGGAGGGCACGTCTGGCAGGCAGTCAACCAGGGACTCGCGACGCTCAATATCAGGGCCTTGGCCATGGCGCCGACGAGTGTCCGGACGCTTTACGTCGGGACGAACGGCAGCGGTCTCTATCGGTCCACCGATGCCGGCGCGACCTGGACGCCGGTTCCGCTCAAAGCGGCGGCGAAACAACCATGAGCTCCATGCCCGATCCCAGTCAGCCTCTCGCGGAAGAATTCCGACGCCATCTCGATACGTTCTACGGCCGTCTCAAGCTGGCCCCGCCTTACGACAGTGTCGAGAAAGCGGTCCGGGTCCTGGTAGCCGCCGTCCGAGTGTTGCCTGAGGAGGAACGGCGCCGTGTCCTCGTCGATCCCGTCGCACGGTGGGAACTGTTTCGGCAGGCTTTCGAACGGTCGGGTCTTGCCAAGAAACATCGAGGCATCATCGCCGGCTTGGCGCGCAACCGGGCGTCTTTGGATTTGCCCGCCGACTACGATCACTTTTTGAATCTGTTCATCTGACGATGAAGAGGTCATGAACGAGGAGAAGTTTCAAGGGCTTCTCGCAGCTCCTCGTACACTTTCGCCAGGCGGTCGTTTTCCAATCGATAGGAGAGAATCACCGTGACGATTCCCGTGAGGAGGACCAGCGCGGCTCCGGCCACAAGCCCGACTCCCAGAAACGTGCCTTGGAGAGAAGAAAACCCGCCGTCGCGCGCGTACGTTGCGATGAACGCCAGCGATCCGATCGTCACCACGGCGAACCAAAGCAGCGTGATCAACGCGGACGACCAGGGGATGCGCTTGACGCACAACGCCGTCAGGTTTTGATCGTCGATCAAAAGGTGGACAAGGCCTTTGACGGGCCAGGCCGTGCGGAATCCCATCGAAAACAAGCGGTATTGCGGGCGTATCGCGATGGCGGACAGTTCGGGATAAAACCGGGCGACTCCATGGGGCAGCTTCAGGAGACCGTCGGCGTCGAAACGATCGCGGACGGCGCTCAACGCGCGCATCGTCCATTGATCCCGGCTTCGGGCGACACTGCATCCGTAACGGATGGCGTCGGGGGTCAGGCGGACGAAGTACAACCAGTCTCCCAGGATCAACCCGATAACCAGGACGCTGGCGAACAGACCGGCGATGACCATGGCTCGTACCTATCCCACAGCCGTCGTCGGCGAATCAAGGTGCCGACGGGGGGAAAGGCGATGGCCGTTGCCTGATGATCGTCGTCATGATCACTGTCGATCCGATCGGTCGGCGAAGAAGTTTATTGACTCGGTCGGGCGACTTGGCTAGAGTAGGGCCCGTTTGCGTTTTGGGCGGGTCTCTCGCGTCTCGGTTTCCCGCCTCGAGGGTTTTCCCCACACATCGACAGCAGCTTCAGTCTCCTTGCGTCGCCCGGTAGATGGGCACACGTCGTCCGAGGCTTGGAGGGAATGATGGATCGCGACAAGATCGAACGGGTCTATACGACCTACGCCGGGTTCTATGACCACGTGTTCGGGAAAGTATTTCAGGAGGGACGGGAATCCGCCATCCGCAATCTCAACGTGCAGCCCGGTGAGACGGTGCTCGAGGTCGGCGTGGGGACCGGCATCGCGCTCCCGATGTATCCCAGCCACTGTCGCATCGTGGGCATCGATCTGTCCGAGGGCATGTTGGCCAAGGCCAAAGAACGGGCCGAGGCTCTACGGCTTTCGCACGTTCAGCTCCACCGAATGGACGCCGGAGCCATGGAGTTCGCGGACGACAGTTTCGATACGGTCGTGGCGGCGTACGTCGTGACGGCGGTCCCCGACTATCGGAAAGTCGTTAATGAAATGATTCGCGTCTGCCGACCCGGGGGCCGCATTGTCATGCTGAATCATTTCAGCAACGGGAACAAGGTCATCAACGCCATTGAACGGGTCCTGTCGCCCCTGACCAAACATTTGGGGTGGAGGACCGACCTCTCGCTGAACACCGTTTTGGAAGGCACGTCGCTCCTGGTCGCCCGCAAACAAAAAGTCAATCCGCTCCGCCTGTGGGCCTTGGTCGAATGTGTAAACGGCAAGGACGGATGTCGGCAGGCGGGCCGTCCAGCCTCCGACCAATATGGCGCATCGGGATACTTGAACGGCGGGGGGACGGCGAGCTATTCGAACGGCAACGGCCGCTATTCCCACGAAGCGGCTCTCTGACGCGTTTCTTCTAAACCGGTCTTGCCCGGCTGTTCCTTGTGACCCAGCTTTCCCATTCAAGGCTCGGGATGAGTGTCGTGCCGACGAGACAGGTCCCTTCGAAATTCTTCGTGACATGGCAGGCGAGAATTTCCACGATGCGGCGCACCTGGCGGTCTTGCGAGCCAAGGACCTGCAGCATCAGTCCAAAGCCGTCTCCCGCGAGCGGCTTGTAAAGCATCGCGCGCACCGCATTCGTTTCGTGACCCGTTGGACGGCCTGCGGGAATCAAATCTCCTTCCCATGTAATCGTCGGATTAACGGCTGCATCCCGCTTGGTTGACGTCCAAAAGCACGGGAGACCCGCTTCATCGAGTTGATCCAACAGCCATTGGACGGTGGGGCCGTCGGCCGTTTGTCCTTGGAACGTCCATCGTGCCAAGTCGGCAAAGGGGTTGGGAGAGGTGATGGGAGCGGAGACCTCCTGAAAGTGCGCTTCGTCGCAGACGATGTAGAGTTCTCCCTGCGGATCGAACCAGAAGCGCAGTCGCCCCGCGCCGTACTCCGCCTGGATGACGTCGAGCGACGAGCAGTCCGCGCCTTCCTGCTCCAGCAGCGAAAAATCCGTCACGCCGGTCATCGTGAGCTTGGCGACGCGAATCGATCCGTGCGCCTGGTAACGGATGGTGACCGAGACCGTGGTTCCCGCCGGAATGTCCCGCCCGGACTCTTCATCGAACAGGTGTCGTTTGGACATCTGCACGTCTGTGACGTAACCGGAACGGAATCCTCCCGTGTGGACGATCAGCCATCTGAGGTCTTCGCCCGTCTTGATCGTGTGCCGCATGTGTCCATTGTAGCCTACAGAAAATGGAACGGCTAGGCGATCATGAAGGGCCGACCGCCATTCTTGGCTGCGCCACCGGTTTCTGGGCTGGGGAGGAGTCCTCAAGAGCGACGTCCGATCAGAAGCGGATCGTTGGATATCTTGGTCGTTTGCGGGAACGACATTCACTCGCCGGCCAGGACCTGTTGGTACACGGCCAAATCATGGGGAGAGAAACAACAGAAGATGACGTCATGAAGGGTGGGAACGTCCGCCAGCGACTCGCGGACCGTCGTAACGGCGATTTCAGCGGCCTGTTCGATGGGATAGCCGTAGATGCCGGTGCTGATGCCGGGGAACGCAATGCTGGTAATCCCGTTGACCGCGGCGAGTTCAATGCACCGTCGGTAACAGGAGGCCAGCAACTCCGCTTCGCCGAGCCGTCCTCCATGCCACACAGGACCGACCGTATGGATGACGTATCGAGCGGGAAGTCGATAGCCTCTCGTGAGCTTGGCGTCCCCGGTTCGGCAGCCGCCGAGCCGGCGGCATTCCTCGGCCAGTTCAGGCCCGGCGGCGCGGTGGATCGCCCCGCAGACTCCCCCGCCGGGAAGCAGCGATTCGTTGGCGGCATTGACGATCGCATCAACGTTCAGTGTGGTGATGTCGGCGCAAATAGCGCGAAGGGACGGCTGCATGGTACGGCCTCTCGCAGCAAATCCGTGCGATCTTGTGAGCCGTCGGTCACTCTGGAACCGAGAACGTCCTGTTTGCAAGAACGCCCTGTTTGGAAGCGCACGGTGGAAAACCGTACGAGTCTTGTGATTAGATGTCAACCTCTCTGGCGAACCATCGACAAACAATGCGAACCGTCTGTCTCCAACACGTTCCTTTCGAAGGGCCCGGCGCCTTTGCGTCGTCGCTCGCGAAGCGGGGCGTCATGCTGGAACGGTGGCTGGTTCCAACGGACGGCCTTCCGAAAGATCCGGGCGATCTGTTGATCGTCATGGGAGGGCCCATGTCGGTCAATGACGTCGACCCATGGATTGCCGAAGAAACCGACTTCATCCGATCCGCGCTGTTGTCCGGCAAACCGGTGGTCGGCGTGTGCCTCGGCAGCCAGTTCATGGCCAAGGCGTTGGGCGCCGCGGTCCGATCGGGCAAGGCGCTGGAAATCGGGATGACGAGGGTCCGGCTGACCGCTCAAGCCGGACAGGACCCGGTGTTCAGCACGTTCCCCGACTCGTTCGAGGTGTTTGAATGGCATGGCGAGGTGTTTGACTTGCCCGACGGCTGTGTGCCGTTGGCGGGATCGGACATCGCGCCGCTCCAAGCGTTTCGCTATGGATCACATGCCTACGGGTTGTTGTTTCACCTGGAAATGGAGAGGGCCGGGATCGACGGTTTGTGTCGGGAATGTTCCGGCGATCTCGTCAAGGCTCGTTTGTCAGTGGACCAGGTGAAATCGACCGCGCTCCCGCACCTTGCCGAACTCCACGCCATGGCCGACCGATTGATCGGCCACCTTCTGACGTCGCGGCGTTGATTCTCGTCGTGAGAGTGCAGTAGCCTACCGCGGCGACCCGAGATCACGGTTTCTCAGAAAAAGGAGAGGACACACATGGGAAGTTTTCCGATAGAACCGGCGACGCGCATCAAAACGTTGCCGCCTTACTTATTTGCCGCGATCGACAAGATGAAACAGGAAGCGATCGCCAGGGGGGTGGACATCATCAATCTCGGCATCGGAGATCCGGATTTGCCGACGCCGGCCCCCATCATCGACGGTCTGGCCCAGGCTGCCAAGAATCCCAAACACCATCAATACCCCTCCTACGAAGGCATGTTGGCTTTCCGCGCCGCCGTCGCCGATTGGTACAAGCGACGGTTCCACGTCACGCTGAATCCCGCCGACGAGGTCCTCACCTTGATCGGCTCGAAGGAAGGGATCGGGCACGTGCCCCTCGCCTTTGTCGATCCGGGCGATGTCGTCCTGGTGCCGAGTCCCGGCTATCCGGTTTATCCGGTCGGCACGAGTTTCGCGGGCGGGGTGGCGCACATCATGCCGCTCACGAAAGCCAACGGATTTTTGCCGGATTTGGACGCGATTCCCAAGGACGTCGCCGCAAAGGCCAAGCTCATGTGGCTCAATTCACCGAATAATCCCACGTCGGTGGTGATGACGAAGGAGTATTTCAAGCGGGTGGTTGAGTTCGCAAGAGAGCATCACATCATCGTTTGCCACGACGCAGCCTATTCCGAGATTTATTATGACGGCAAACGGCCTTCCAGTTTTCTTGAGGTCGAGGGAGCCAAGGACGTCGGCGTCGAATTCCATTCGCTGTCCAAGACGTACAACATGACCGGCTGGCGCATCGGTTTTGCCGTGGGGCACAAAGAGGTCTTGGCCGGGTTGGGGAAAGTCAAAAGCAATCTGGATTCCGGCGTGTTCGAAGCCGTACAAGCCGCGGGCGTGACGGCTCTCGGTCTGGATGAGTCCGTGACGGACGGCATTCGCAAGATCTATCAGGAACGGCGCGACACGCTCGTGCCCGGGCTAAAAATGCTGGGATTGGAGGTGGACCCTCCCGCCGCCGCGTTTTATGTCTGGGTCACGGTGCCGAAAGGCTACACATCCACATCCTTCACCGCCCACCTGCTCGAAAAGGCGGGGATCGTGACCACGCCGGGCAACGGCTTCGGC
>JANDJG010000003.1 GCA_024331085.1 Nitrospira sp.
AGCGTGGTGTTGATGCTGGCTATGGGAATGCTGGGATTGGTGGCGTGGAAAAGATTTTACGCGGGGGGCGGATCACATGCGTCGTAATGCCATGCTGATAAAAGATCGTTCTAGAGGATGGTATCGGTTTGGGCTGGGGCTCGCGTTTGTTGGCGCGATAGGATTTTCGACGGTCACAGAGGCCAACGCCTTGCCGATTGTGTTTGAATTTGGTTTTGGAGGTACGGTTTCGTACAGCGGTGGTGCTAGCCCGTTGGTCACAACGGGCGGAGTCGTGACGGCCGTCAACAATGGAACGACCAGTTTGTCAATCAACGGAGGGTCGCTCAACTTTTCGACGGGGAATTTCATTGGCGGTGGGTCCTCTCTCACTGGTTTTCAAAACCAGTATGCTGGCGGCGGATCATTGACGATCACCGGCGATGTTGGTGGAGGCTCGACCACGTTGCTATCGGGCGACTTTTCGGGGAACTCTGTTTTTGATTGTTGTTCAGCAAGCGTTTCGTCATTCAGCGGGTTGCTGAATATCTTTACCGTTGATTCATCTCTGGCTTCGGTTTTAGGGTTCAATCTTCCAGCCACAGGAGGATCTATCGCCCAGGTGCAAATTTTCTTTAACGGGTCTGCACCGACTGTCGCGGGGGCTGCATTTTCCGGAATCCAAGGTGGAGGGTCTTTGACCGTGAGTGACAGCGCGGCGGGGGTTCCAGAGCCGGGGGCCCTGCTTTTGCTTGGGCTAGGGTTGCTAGGTGGTGTGGCTTATCGAGCGAAGGTAGAGAAAAAGGCATAATAGCTGTTAGAAAACTGCGCAATCGCTGATTGAAAATTGACGGGGCTGACCTTCATGAGAAGGTCAGCCCCGTTCTTTTTGAATGAATATCGAAGAACGGATGGAAAGCTAGAGTTCGGATAAGATTTGCTGAGCTTCTTGAGCGCCGGGGAAATTTTGATCAAGTTTCAACGCGGTTTGCAGCGACTTCTTTGCGCCGTCCCTATCTCCGTTCTTGTATTGAGCCATGCCCAGGTGGAATTGCACGATAGGGTTTGTCGGGAGCCTTTCGGCAGCCTCCTTCAACAGGCTGATGGCGAGCACGTAGGCGTTTTTCTTGTAGTAGAGCCAGCCGATCGTATCGGCGATGGCCGGATCGTTCGGCTGTTGTTCCCTCGCCGTTTGGGCATAGTTCAGCGCCACGTCGAGATTGCCTCCCTGTTCGACCAACAGCCAGGCGAGATTGTTGGCCGCCGGCGCGAATTTTTGATTCAAGGCGAGGATCTTTTCATAACGTGCCTTGGCTTTTTCATATTCGCGTTTTTGTTCGTGGATGACGCCCAACATCATGTGGGCCTGGATGGCTTGTGGTTCCTTGTCCACGACGGCCTGATATTCAGCGGCAGCCTGATCCATTTTCTCTGTTTGGTAATACAGTTGCCCAAGGTTCATGTAAGCCGCAAGAAGGGAGTTATCGAGGTCGATCGCCTTCTTAAAAGACCGTTCCGCCTGGTTCATGTCTCGTGTCGCCAGCCACAGCTCGCCGAGCAAGTTTTCGTGCTGGGCGCTCTGGGGCGCCGCGGCCATCTGACGGAGCAGCCGTTCACGCCCCTCCACCGGTTTCCCCTGCGCGACTTTGATTGCCGCAATTTGGACGATCGGCTCAATGGCGCTCGGTTTGAGCGACAAGGCTTCCTCGAAATAGGCGATGGCCTTTGAATCGTTCTTCTCGGCTCGGGCGACAAGACCGAGGCTGTAGGGGACCAGGGCTTCCTTTGGCAGGGCTTTGCCAATTGCTTCGTACACCTGTTTGCTCTTGGCGAAATCACCCTTGCGGAGATACGCGTTGCCTGCGATAAACGCCGCTTGAACGTTTCGTGGATTCAATTGCACGGCCGCTTGGGCGTGCTCCAACGCCAAGTCAAACGATCCTTCGTTGAGAAACAGTTCGGCCAAGGCCGTGCGGGCTTCAGGCATGGAGGGATTCAGCTTAACGGCTTGAGTCAATGCTCCTCGCGCCTGGGCGATCTGGCGGTTTCTCAAGTAAGCGATGCCGAGAAAATAATGGGCCGGCGCAAATTGCGTTTCCTCATTGGCGAGGGTTTGGAAGAGCGTAACCGCTTCCTCAACCTTGCCTTTGGCCAGTGAGAGCCGGGCATTAAAGAAGCGGCCGGACAGATCACGAGCATTTTTCGCAAGAATGGATTTGATTTGCGGTTCCGCCTCATCCGTTTTGCCGAGATCAAGCAGCAGGGCGATCAATTTGTCGCGGGCGATGGCCGACGAAGCATTCACTTGCAAGGCCTGCCGATAGCCGGCCAAGGCCTTGTCCCCCATACCCAGTGAAGCAAAGAAATCGCCTAAATGCAGGTGCGGCCGCTCGTCCTGAGGATGGGCCGTGGCCCACTGCTGTAAGACGGCCTCTGCATCAGTCAACTTGTTGGTCAGTTGATAGAAATTGGCAAGTCTCAAGCGAGCCGGTTCATTGTCCGGCGCGATGCCGATGACTCGCTTGAACATGGATTCCGCCTGATCGGGTTTGCCGGTTGAAAGGTGAAAGTCTCCCATCGCCAACATGAGGTCGAGGGAGCTGGGATTGGCCGTGAGGCCCTGGCGGAGAATGTCTTCCGCGGAGGCCCGGTCGTTGGCAAAGAAATAGGCGCGAGACAGTTCGATATACACACCGGGGTCCGTGGGATCGAGAGCCAGCAGCTTTTTGAGCTCCACGATTCCCTCTTGATAGCGTCTTTCATTGATCAAGCTGCGCCCGCGGATCGCCAGTGCGTCCCGATCTTGGGGAGCGGACGCCAAGATGAGGTCGGCTTGCTCCCTGGCCTTGGCCGGCTCGTTCCCCACCAAATACAGCTCGCCGATTTTGAGGCGGGCGTCGCGGTTGTCTTTGTTGAGTTCGAGCGTCCGGCTCAATTCCGCAAAGGCCTTTTGAAGGTTGGCGATGCCGCCGAGTTTCAGATGAATGAGCGCCATTTGATAGTAGGCGTCGGCATTGCCCGGATCGGCCTTGGTCACGTTCATGTACTCGATCAACGCCTCGTGCAGCTGACCTTTCTCCAGAAAACTCGCGGCCCGTTCGAGGTGTTTGGCTTTCTGGGTTTCCGGCGAGCCGGAGTTGCACCCCAGCATGACGGCCACAAGAACGAAGGAGAGTTTCCTCAGGGCGCTCGTGCTTCTTATCATCGAATCTTTCTCATTTTGTTTGGAAAAAGAAGCGTTTATCCCAGCCTGCTGGCATTATTGAGCCAGGGGGGATTTTAGTCAATGATGATTTGCTTCTTGATCGGATGGCGGTTCGTGGTTTACTCGAAGTGATTGCGATTTCCCCCGCATTGGTGCATTGTACCGGGCGGTCGTCTCAACGGATCACGCCGCTTGTGCCAAATCGCAGGGACCATGTCTCGGTTCGTTTTTCTGACCGCCGTCAACTCCTTCCGTGTTCTCCGGCGAAACCGATTGCAGGCCGGTCTGACGATGTTGGGTATTACGGTCGGTGTCGGCGCCGTTATCATGATCGTCGGAATCGGACAAGGAGCGCGCTCCACGGTCCAGGCTCAAATAGCGAGTATGGGAGCCAATGTGATCCTCATTTTGCCGGGCGCGACGACGGTGGGAGGCGTGCGGACCGGGCTGGGCGGCGCGGCGACACTGACGGTGGCGGATGCGAGAGAGATCAAAAGTCAGGTGCCGCGGTTACGGGAGGTGGCATGGATCAAGCGGAAGGGCCTCCAAGTCGTCCGTGGCGGACGAAACTGGAGAGTCAATGTCTACGGAGCTTCTTCCGGATTTTTCTTGGTCCGACAATGGCCCGCCGAGAGCGGGACGGTGTTCTCGGATGCCGACGTGGAATCCATGAGCCGAGTTGCCGTGCTCGGCCGAACCGTGGTGGAGAATCTGTTCGATTCCGGGGAGGATCCAGTGGGGGCCATCGTCAGAATAGAGAACGTTCCCTTCCGTGTCATCGGTGTCTTGGCCGCCAAGGGACAATCGGCTGAAGGAGGGGATCAAGATGACGCGGTGTTCATTCCGTTTTCCACGGCGGAGCGGCAGGTGTTCGGCGTGCAATTCTTCGCCGGTTTAGTCGGAGCTGTTCTGACCGCCACGGAACGCGAAGAAGACTTGGACGCGGCAGTGAGTGAAATCAGACAGATTTTGCGCCAGCGACATCGCTTGAGCGAGGAATACCCCGATGATTTCACCATCAGGAACCAACGGGATATCGCCCAAGTTCAAGAAGAAACCAGCCGGACCATGATGGGCATGTTGCTGGTGGTCGCCTCCGTCTCGCTCCTGGTGGGCGGAATAGGAATTATGAATATTCTTTTGGTTTCCATTACCCAGCGGACCAGAGAGATCGGAATTCGCATAGCCGTCGGAGCGAAACGGTACCACATTCTTATGCAATTTCTCGGCGAAGCTTTGATCTTGAGTCTACTGGGGGGGATCTTGGGGGTCTTAGTCGGCCTTGCCGGCGCTCGTTTTGTGACGCAGATGGCCGGGTGGCCGACGGCGGTTCCTTTTGACGCCATCGCAATGGCCGTCTTGATCTCGACGGGGACCGGACTCTTCTTCGGGCTGTATCCGGCTCAGAAAGCGGCCAAGCTGAATCCCATCGAGGCGTTGCGATATGAATGAGCTAGAGCCTCCAGTATTTGATAAAGGAGGGCAGTTCCGTCGGATTGAGGATGCTTTTGACATCGACGACAACGCCGTATCGGTTGTTACGAAGCAGCCGGAGCAACTCCGCCGGTTTCATGTCTTTGTACGGCTGATGCGCGACGGCGATGACGATGCCGTCGAGCTCATTCATTCGGCTCCAATCGGCCAGATGAATTCCATATTCGGCAACGGCTTCCTCCGGTTCGGCCATGGGATCGTGGACCAGCACGTTGATTCCATATTCACCCAGCTCTTTCACGATGTCGGGTACCTTGCTGTTGCGCAGGTCCGGCACGTTTTCCTTAAACGTCAGCCCCAGCACTCCCACTCTTAACTCATTAGCCGGGCGTGGCAGTTGGGAGAGCAACTTGACGGTATGTTCGGCGACGAATTTTCCCATCCCGTTATTGATGCGCCGTCCTGCCAGGATGACCTGCGGATGGTAGCCGACCGATTCAGCCTTGGCGGTCAGGTAATAAGGATCGACTCCGATGCAGTGGCCGCCGACCAGTCCGGGAGAAAATTTAAGAAAATTCCACTTAGTGCCTGCTGCATCCAATACCGATTTGGTGTCAATTCCCAGCCGGTGGAAGATTAGCGCCAGTTCGTTCATCAGGGCGATGTTCAGGTCGCGCTGCGTGTTCTCGATGACTTTGGCAGCCTCCGCGACTTTGATACTGGGAGCTCGGTGGATGCCCGCCTTGACCACCAGCCCATAGGTTTGAGCCACAACCTCCAAAGACTCCGCGTCTTGAGCCGCCACCACTTTGATGATCTTTGCGAGAGTGTGTTCTTTGTCGCCGGGATTGATTCGCTCCGGGGAATAGCCGACCTTGAAGTCCACTCCTCCCTTCATGCCTGACGTCTTTTCTAAAATCGGAAGGCAGATTTCTTCCGTGACGCCAGGATAGACGGTCGATTCGTACACGACGATCGTGCCCCGCGCCATGTTGGCGCCGATCGTTTCCGAGGACATCCTAAGGGCTTTGAGGTCCGGTTGGAGCGCTTCGTTGATGGGGGTGGGAACGGCGACGATGATGAAATCGGCTTTCTTCAGGTCCGCCGGTTCGGAGGTGTAGTGCACGCGTGCGGCTTGTAGGTCTTCTTTCGTCACTTCTCCCGTTCGATCGACCCCATTCTTGAGTTCTTCGACCTTGGATCTGTTGACGTCGAATCCAATGACGGGGGCCAGTTTTCCAAAGGCGACGGCAATGGGTAATCCGACATAACCAAGTCCCACGACTGCGATCGACCGGTTCAAATTCTGTGTCATCGCGTGAACACCTCCGAATGCGTGGAATGATGAGAGAACACAGGAAACTTACAAAAACCTGTCCCACTGTGCCATATGTTTAATGAATCGGCAAGCGTCTGCTCTGTCCGGGAAACATAATTAAGGCAGACAATGGCGCCTTGACGACTCCGGAGGGGAGGAGTATTCTTCGCGATACGTTCCCGCTGCAATCGCCGTAATAGACTCGCCCTCTATTTCACATGGAATCGAACGTTTCGGACCAATCTTCCGAATCAATCCGACAATCGGCTTCTGAATACATCGTGAAGCTGGTTGCCAAGGCCAAGCAGGCGTCAGGAAAGCTGGCATCTTTATCGACGTCCGTCAAGAATCAGGCGTTGCTTGCTATGGCGGAGGGGCTTGAAGCCAAAACGGAGGAAGTGCTGGAAGCCAATAATCGCGATCTTGACGCCTTTGGGGATGCCCCGGACAAAAAAGCCATGGCGGACCGTTTGCGCCTGACGCCGCAGCGGGTTGCGGAGATGGCCGGCGGGATCCGTGAAGTGGCGAAACTGCCCGATCCGGTCGGCGCGATGCCGTCGATGTGGACGAGGCCCAATGGGATGAAGGTGGGTCGCGTGCGCGTTCCGATCGGCGTGATCGGCATTATCTATGAGTCGCGCCCCAACGTCACGGCGGATTCCGCGGCTCTCTGCTTGAAATCGGGAAATGTTTGTGTCTTGCGGGGAGGAAGCGAAGCGATCCATTCCAATACGATGATTGCCGCCATCCTTTCCGAAACGGCTGAAAAAGTCGGGGTACCGTCAGGCGCCATTACCTTTATAGACCGGCCCGATCGCGATTTGGTCCCGGTGTTGCTCAAGCAGGATCGCTTCATCGATTTGATCATTCCCAGAGGGGGTGAATCCCTCATGCGATTGATTGCCGAACACTCGACGATCCCAGTGGTCAAACATGACGCGGGGGTATGTCATATCTACGTGGATGTGTCGGCGGACATCGAGATGGCCCACGCCATCTGTCTCAATGCCAAGGTACAGCGTCCTTCGACATGTAACGCCATGGAGACTTTGCTGGTTCATCAGACCGTCGCTCGGACGTTCTTGCCGAAGCTTGCCCACAGTCTGCTGTCGGCCAAGGTCGAAATTCGCGGATGTCCCAAAACCTGCCAATTGATTCCGGAGGCGAAGCCGGCAAGCGAAGAGGATTATGGCAAAGAATTTCTCGACCTGGTCTTGGCGGTCAAGGTGGTCAAAAACATCGACGAAGCTATGGATCACATGGCGCGGTACGGATCGCGGCATACAGAAGCGATCGTCACGTCGGACTATGGGCGAGCCATGCGGTTTCTCAAAGAAGTCGACGCGAGTGCGGTCCTGGTCAACGCCTCCACCCGCTTGAACGACGGGTACCAATTCGGTCTCGGGGCCGAGATCGGGATCAGCACGTCCCGCATCCATGCCAGGGGCCCGATGGGCCTGGAAGAATTGACCTGCTTCAAATTTATCGTGCTGGGGAGCGGCCAGCTCCGCACGTGAATGTCGTCCGATCCGGTCTCCTTCGCTCTAGAGAATCCTGACCATCTCTGCTTTCCATCCACGCGGTCGCTTGCCGAGCACTTTCAAGTCGACGGAGGACGGGTGGCCGTTCGTCCGACGGGGCACTTGGTTTTTTACCGCCCCGACGGCCGGCGGTTTTTGGCGACGGATCCCGCCGGTCATCCGCTGCATGAGTGCGAATGGCGCTCGAACGATGACGGAACCGTCGGGCTTGCCAGGGCGCGCATTCGGCTTGATTGGGGGCGATGGATCGGGCTTCTTCCCGGTGGCTTGGTGAATGAAACGAGCCTGGATCTCGCTCGAAAGCCCGGTTGGGATCGGCTTGTGCCGGATGATTTGCGCGCCATGGCGGCCCGCACGCTGGGGGTATCGATCGAGGAAATTCGGGCATTTTATGACGATGAAGATCTCAGCATCGACGCGCGGGGGATTGCGACCATCCGCCACAGAAAAGACGCCCTCTATGTGTTGGACGATGGGACGTTTGCATCGGCTCGCTTCATGGCCTGTATGGGAGCCATGCACTGGGACCGGATTGATTTTCTTCCCGTCGTTGAGCTCTTTCAGTCGCTGTTGCCGGGAACCGGCTCGGCGGTCTTTGAATTGATTCGCGGGCTCTATGATGATCAGAACGAAGGGACGCAAAACCCTCCTCCGCTCCGTTACCGGGGTATTCCGACCTATCCGTCCAAAGCGGCCTGGCTCTTGTTCTCCAGATTTTTTGTGCCTCATGCGCCGATGGGAGCGGATGCGGCCGCTATCTTTATGGACCAAGTTCGCGCCCATGAGATTACATGGACTCCGGCGCCGGACCCCCCGGTCCGATATTTTTATGACCGACCGCCGTTGTGTCTGACAGTGCAGGGGACAAGTATCGAGAAAGCCACGCTGGCGGACGATGAATCGGGATTATCCTACGTGAATCCGGCCGGGCATCGTGCTGCTCCATGGGATCGAACCGTCACGGCGCAGAATGGGATCATTGAAATGTGCGATCGACAAGATCGCAGGCAGATTGCAGTCGGCATCCCGGGAGTCGCTTTATCGCCCTCGGGAACCGCACCGCCTTCCAGTCCGGTCGATTGGCGGACCGTCTTTCACCCGGTGATGCCCGCAATTGATCCGAACGCGGCGTTCGGATCGGTTCCGTTATATCCACAAGACGAAGCTCCGATCGAGGAAGTCGCCGCCCAACCCTTTGTGGCCGACTATCTGCAAGACTTGACGGAGCAAGACCGCGAGATTGCGAAAATTGTCGCTCTGGCCGATCGTATCTTGGTTGATAACGGTGATGCCGTCATCGCCACCTGTCTTCCATTTGACCGGCC
Source organism: Nitrospira sp. (assembly GCA_024331085.1). GTDB lineage: Bacteria > Nitrospirota > Nitrospiria > Nitrospirales > Nitrospiraceae > Nitrospira_D. The sequence goes on from JANDJG010000003.1 coordinate 8,803, forward strand.
GCGCGATCTGGTCGCCCTGGTCCGCCGGCCGGCTTTTGCCATGAAGCAAGCCCAGCGGATGTGGGCCCTGTGCGCGGAACTCGGACGTTGGGATTGGTTGCGCCGGGCAAGATTTTGCACGAGAGGCGAGCCGGTTCCTGTTGAATGGCAGGCCGATCTCGCCTATGTGTGGCTGCCCTACGAGGACTTCGAAGAGCCGGCCGCTCTGGAGCGCAGCACGGCGTTGCTGAGCCATCGTGTAAGACGGGGAGGCGATGCGTTTGTCACGGGACCGGCATACTACGGACGCGAGCTGGCACGAGCCGGTTTTCAGATTTTGTGGGAAGAGGCCGTGGAGCGGTTACCCACCTTTGCCATGCACAAGACCATTCTCCCTAAAGCGACGTTGCTTCCTGGGCTGACGCTCTTTCACGTTCACTGCTAAATCGTGTTGAGATGGCATCGTCCCGACCGTGTCGAGAAGATGCGGGTGAGGCGGGTCATGAGAATTTGAGTTACGCAGTGAGGTAGTGTCTTGGGATACGTGGTCCGATTGAACAAAGAACTTCGTAGGGAATGGTCTCGGCCCATTGTGCGAGGTCATGAGCGGTGATCCGTTCGTCTCCCTGGCGGCCGATGAGTACCGCTTCGTCGCCGACCGTGACCCCCGGGATGGTTGTGACGTCGACCATGATCATATCCATGCAGACCAGTCCCACGATCGGCGCTCGATGTTCCCGAATCAGGACGAATCCGCGATTCGAGAGACGGCGGTGGATGCCGTCCGCATAGCCGATCGGCAACACGGCGATGGTCGTGTTCCGTCGTGCCGTAAAGGTGCCGTTGTAGCCGACCTTCTGCCCGGGCAAAATGGTACGGAGTTGCGCGACGGTCGTTTGCAGGGACAGTACCGGCTTTAAGTCCGGCACGGCGACGGAACTCGGCAGCGTGTGATAGCCGTACAGCATAATGCCGGGCCGAACGAGCGAAAAGCAGGCCTCAGGGAAACGGATTGCCCCGCCGCTGTTGGCCGCATGGATAAGCGGTACTTTGAATCCGCTTGTGGTGACGATGTCGATGGCATCTCGAAATCGGGCCAGTTGTTCCCGTGTCATGTCCGTGGAGGGACCGTCGGTGTCGGCCAAATGTGTCATGAGGCCTTCCAATCGGAGGGGAGGAGGAAACCGACGGCCGCCGAAGAGATCAGCAAGTTCTTGCTGCGATAGTCCCAGCCGTCCCATACCGGTTTCCACTTTGAGATGAATCGGATACGGTGCTGGAAACGACGAGGCCGCCTGCGCCAGAACCGGCAACACCGCGATGTCGCTCACGACGGGGGTGAGCCGATGAGCCAACAGGTCTCCGACCTGTTCGTGGAACAGGGGGCCGAGCACGACGATCGGCTGGGTGATGCCGGCGTGACGCAGGACGATGCCTTCTTCGATCGAGACGACGGCGACAGAGGACACGCCGTGACGTATCAGCGTCCTGGCCGTTTCCACCGCGCCGTGACCGTAGGCGTCGGCTTTGATCACCGCCATCATGCTGCAACCGGCAGGGAGACGATTCCGGAATTGAGTCAGATTGTGAGTCAGGGCGGTCAGATCGACGGTTGCGGAGGTTGGGAGGAATGTCGAAGGAGTGGGCACGCGTGAAAGAAGCCGGAAATCCGACGGTCAGACTTCCATGATCTCCTGTTCCTTTTTTTTGATGATCTCGTCGATCTTGTGAACGAACTGATCGGTGATCTTTTGCGTTTCTTGTTCGGCCTTGCGCAACTCGTCCTCGGTCAGCTTGGCATCTTTCTGAAGTTTCTTCAATTCTTCGTTGGCGTCTCGCCGAAAGCCGCGGATATGCACCTTCGTGTCCTCGCCGTGTTTTTTGCAGATCTTGGTCAGTTCTTTTCGGCGTTCTTCCGTGAGGGGAGGAAGAGGGACGCGGATGATCTTGCCGTCGTTGGACGGCGTGACGCCCAATCCCGAAGCGGCCAAGGCCTTTTCGATTTCTTTGATCAGATTCGGCTCCCATGGCTGAATGGTGATCAATCGCGCCTCCGGCGTCGAGACGTTGGCGACCTGTTTCAACGGGGTCATGGTGCCGTAATAGTCGACCCTGACGCCGTCAAGGAGGGCCACAGAGGCTCGGCCGGTTCTGAGACCGGAAAGATCCCGCTTCAAGTGCTCAACGGCCTGCTCCATCTGATGGGTAAGTTTTTGATGAACGGGTGTTGCGCCTGACATCGTGGACTCCGCGATGAAATCAACGACTGCTCGGCGTGACCAGCGTACCGATCGGTTCGCCCATGGCCACGCGCCGGAAATTGCCCTTCACTTTAAGATTGAAAACGATCAACGGCAGGTGGTTGTCCATACAGAGACTGATCGCCGTTGCGTCCATGACCTTGAGATTTTGATTCAAGATCGAAAGGAACGGAATCTCCGAATACTTTTGGGCTCTCGGATTCTTGACGGGGTCGTCATCGTAAATGCCGTCGACCTTCGTGCCTTTCATGATGACTTGGGCGCCGATTTCCATGGCGCGGAGAGCGGCGGCGGTGTCGGTCGAAAAGTAGGGGTTGCCCGTGCCTCCCGCAAAAATGACCACTCGATGTTTTTCCAAATGCCGGATGGCCCGCCGGCGGATATAGCCCTCCGCCAGTTGGCGCATTTCAATCGCGGATTGCACGCGGGTCATGATGCCGGCGCGCTCCAAAGCGTTCTGTAAGGCCAAGGCATTGAGCACCGTGGCGAGCATGCCCATATAATCGGCCGAGGCGCGCTCCATCCCCGACGCACTGGCGGCGATTCCTCTGAAAATGTTCCCGCCCCCGATCACAAGGGCCACTTGGACGCCGAGATCGACAACGGACTGGATTTCTTCGGCCAGGCTCTCGAGAACGGAGGGCTGAATTCCATAGCCCTGCTCGCCGGCCAGCATCTCGCCGCTGACCTTGAGAAGGAGACGATGGTATTTGGCTCCGCTCATGCCTCGCCCAATTGATAGCGGACGAATCGTCGGATGTTGATGTTCTCTCCGATTTTTGCGATCTTTTGGGCCAGGAGATCCTTGATGGTGATAGCCGGGTCTTTAATGAAGGCCTGCTCCAGCAAGCAGGATTCCTGATAGAATTTTTCCAGCTTTCCCTCGACGATTTTCGGCCAAGCGGCGGGCGGTTTTCCCATCTCCTTCGCTTGTCCCTCGTAAATCGCCCGTTCCTTTTCGACGAGGTCCTTGGGGATATCCTCTCGCCTGACGTACAGCGGTTTGGCCGCCGCGACTTGGAGGGCAAGATCGTTGACGAAGGTTTTGAATTCGTCGTTGCGCGCGACAAAGTCCGTTTCGCAATTGACTTCGATCAGCACCCCGATTTTCCCCCCCATGTGGATATAGGCGTGGACAAGGCCCTGGTTCGTCTCGCGCCCGGATTTTTTCGCCGCCGCCGCCAGACCCTTTTGTCGCAGATAGTCGACGGCCTTCTCGATATCGTTGCCGTTTTCAGCCAAAGCCTTCTGGCAATCCAGAATGCCGGCGCCGGTTTTTTCACGAAGCTCTTTGACCAACTGACTTGATCCCGCCATAGTCCGTCATCCTTTTTATGGTCGTTCTGCTGAAACCAGGTCGAGCACGATGAATGGTTGTCCGCCTACGATGCCGGAACGCTCTCAAGGCGGACCGTCTGTTTCTTCTCGCCGGCCTCCGGCACGGCTTGAAATTCCGCCTCCTCTCGTTGGGTTTTGAGATGGGCGCCTTCGATACAGGCATCGGCGATTTTTGAGGTAATGAGCTTGATGGAGCGGATGGCGTCGTCGTTGCCGGGAATCGGGTAGGCGATATCGTCCGGATCGCAATTGCTGTCAAGAATCGCGATCACGGGAATGTCCAGCCGCACGGCTTCTTGGACGGCGATCCGTTCGATTCTGGTGTCAAGCACGAAGATGGCTCCCGGAAGCGTCCGCATGTTTCTGATGCCTGAGAGGTATTTTTGCAACTTGGCGACGTTCTTCTGCATCAGGAGAATTTCTTTCTTTTTGAGGCCGTGCTCGGCGGGATTTTCCAGGACGGCCTCGAGTTTTTTCATTTTGTCGATACTGCGACGGATGGTCTGAAAATTCGTCAGCATTCCTCCGAGCCAACGTTGGTTGACGAAGAACGCATTGGCCCGCTTGGCTTCTTCTTCCAGAATTTCGGCCGCCTGCCGTTTGGTTCCGATGAACAAGATCGATTCGCCGGCCGCCACCGTGTCGCGGACGAACGCGTAGGCTTGGTTGAGGCGATCAAGGGTCTGTTGCAGGTCAATGATGTAGATTCCATTCCGCTCGCCGAAGAGAAATTTTTTCATCTTCGGATTCCACCGATTCGTCTGATGACCGAAGTGGACTCCGGCTTCCAATAACTCCTTGATCGTCACCACTCCCATGCGTTCACCTCCCTTCAAGACTTGCAGAGCGCCCGTGAAACGGGCGAGGGGAACAGCCCCTTAGTCTCAAGCCGAGCAGCGCGTACGCTGATGTTGAATTTGAAAGAGTCCGGTCTCTATCCCAATGGATAGAGACGGGTTGACAAGTTGTCATCCGCAAAGCGGAGGCACGCTACCATAGTCGCTGAGCATTTTCAAGCGGTTGAGAGAACATGGTTTTATGCCTCGATCTCAAAATGGGTCGCCCGAATAGGATAAACCCTTGTTTGTCAATGTAAGCCAGACAAGGAGGGGGAAAAGGACGTTCGAAGCGCCAGCCTCATTGGAGCCTTTAGGACCGGTAGCTGGCGTTAATGCGGACGTATTCGTAAGAGAGATCGGTCGTCCACATGTGCGCGTGGGCCTTGCCCTGCCCCAGGTCGATTGAGATGGGAAACTCGCGTTGTTTGAAGACCCGGGCGATTTTTCGCTCGGCGTCAAGACCGGTCCCCATTCCTTTTTTGACCATGACGACATCGCCGAAACGAACCGTGACTCTGTTCGGATCAATCAGGATGCCTGATCGGCCGATTGCCGCCATGACCCGCCCCCAATTGGCGTCTTCTCCGAACAGAGCGGTTTTGACAAGGTTGGATGTTGCGACGGTGGAGGCCACACGTTTAGCCGCGGCTGCGGTTTTGGCGCCGCTCACCGTAATCTTGACGATTTTGGTTACTCCTTCACCGTCTCGGCATATGGCGAGCGCGAGTCGTTCAGAGGCTTCGCGCAACATTTGCTCGAACGCATGATAGTGTCGAGTGTTCTCCCGGATCGGTCGGTTTCGAGCCATGCCGTTGGCCAGGCACAGGACCATGTCGTTGGTGCTGGTGTCGCCGTCCACGGTGATACAGTTGAAGGATTGATCGACCGCCGACGTCAGAGCCCGTTGAAGCGCCGCCGGTTCGATGGCCGCGTCGGTGGTGAGAAAGGCCAACATGGTGGCCATGTTGGGATGGATCATGCCGGAGCCTTTGGCGATTCCGCCGATCGTGATGACCGTTTCGTTCACCCTGCCGCGGAGAACGACGGTTTTCGGCCTCAAATCGGTCGTCAGGATTGCGCGAGCGGCCTGCTTTCCTCCGCGGGGACTGAGTCGAGCGATCAGAGTCGGAACGTGGCTGATGATCCGGTCGATGGGCAGGGGACGGCCGATCACACCGGTCGAACCGACAAACACCTGGTGGGTGGGAATAGAAAGGGCCCGTGCGACCGTCGAGGCCATGGTTTTTGCCGCGACGAGTCCATCCGGCCCCGTACAGGCGTTGGCGTTTCCGCTGTTTACGATGATCGCGCGACCCTGGCGGCGACCGAGGTGCAGGCGGTTGAGTCGTACGGGAGCGGCCTGAACGCGGTTCTTTGTGAAGACGCCGGCGATCGGTCCGGCGACTTCTGAAACGATGAGGGCGAGGTCGGGCATTCCGGCCTTCTTGATTCCGCAGTGGAGGCCGGTTGCTTGAAAACCCGTGGGCGCCGTCACGCCCTGTGCGTGGTCGTTTTTCACCGTATGTTTCCAGAAAGAAAGTGGCGGAGACCGGTGAATATCACGGATAGCTGCTCGGCGCCGTCAACCCGCTGTCTTCGGGAAGGCCCATCATTACATTCATCGCTTGGATAGCCTGGCCGGCCGCACCCTTGACAAGATTGTCAACGGCCGCGACCGTCACGACCCACCCCGTTCGAGCGTCCAGATACACGCCGACGTCGCAAAAGTTTGAACCTTTGAGATAACGAGGATTGGGGATAATGTCGCCAAATAACCGGACGAACCGCTCTCCTTTATAAAAGTCCGCGTAGAGGGCCCGGAGTTCCTCGATCGTAGTCGGGCGCATCAGCTTACAGTAAGCCGTACTCAGGATTCCTCGATTCATGGGTACCAAATGGGGGGTGAAGGTGACCGTCACCTGTCCCGGTGATCCGAGGATTCCCGCAAGCTCCTGTTCAATTTCAGGGACATGGCGATGGGTGCCGATCTTGTAGGGTTCGAGCGATTCATGGGCTTCCGGGAAATGATAGGGCAACGCCGGGCTTCGCCCCGCACCGGAAATGCCGGATTTGGCGTCGATGACGATTGTGTCCGGTTGGATGACGCCTCTGGCGACCAAGGGCGCCAACTGAAGGATAGCAGCCGTGGGATAGCAGCCGGGAGAGGCAACCAGTTTCGTTTTGGCAATGGCATGTCGATGGAGTTCCGGCAAGCCGTAGACGGCCTTCTTTAATAAATCGACATGCTTGTGTGGCGTTTGGTACCAGGATTCGTAAGCAGCGGCATTCTTGAGGCGGTAATCGGCGCTCAGATCAACGACAAAGAGACCCGCTCTCACACAGGAAGCGACCGGTTCCTGCGATTTGGTATGGGGGAGGGCCAAAAAAACGGCGTCGGCTCGTTCGGCCAGTGCCTCGGGTGCCAGCGATTCAAAACGATGATCGACAATGCCCGTCAGGCTGGGGAAGACCGAGGCGACCGGTTGGCCGACTGATTTCTCCGACGTCACAGCGGTGATTTCGTAATGGGGATGGGCGGCGGCAAGCCGAACGAGCTCGGCTCCCGCATAACCGCTGGCACCTGCAATGGCGACCCGGAATTTCTTGGGCATGAGTCTTACCTCATATTCGTATTCGAATTGAGGAACGGAACGGTATGGAGGAGAGATAAAAAACGGGAAGGCCTTAAACCTTCCCGTTCCAGAGAACCGGCACCTCCTGACATTACCGTTTTGAGTATTGGAATCGCTTGCGGGCGCCTTTCTGACCGTACTTTTTTCGCTCTTTGACGCGCGAGTCTCTCATGAGGAGTCCTTCCTTCTTGAGAGGGGGGCGAGCCGATGGGTTCATGGCGACGAGAGCTCTTGCAATGGCGTGCCGAAGTGCTCCGGCTTGTCCTGCCGGTCCGCCGCCGTACACGGTCGCGTTGATCGAGCACTTGCCAAGAAGCCCGGCTAACTCGAGCGGAAGTTGAATGATTTGTCGCAAGGTGAGACGGGGAAAAGCCTGTTCCAGCGGTTTTTCATTAACCGTGATTTCGCCGGCGGTCCCGCTCACCCACGCCCTCGCGACCGCGCATTTTCTGCGACCCGTTGCATAGTGTGGTGCCACTGCCATGAGAGTTGTCTCCTTCCGTCTGTCCTGTAGCGTGATTGTTCTTTATAAAGAAATCGGTTCCGGCTGTTGTGCGTGATGCGGGTGATCCGGGCCGGTGTAGACCCGGAGCTTTCTGGCCATACCGTTTCCAAGCGGGTTTTTGGGAAGCATCCCTTCAATGGCTTGAACAAGCAATTGCGAAGGGTCTTTTCGAAACAGGTGCTCGGCCGAAGCGGTCTTCAGGCCTCCTGGGTAGCCGGTGTGGCGACGGTACAGCTTGGTTTTCATCTTATTGCCGGTCAATTGAATCTTTTCCGCATTCACGATAATGACGTGGTCTCCCATGTCGACATGGGGGGTGAATGTGGGGCGGTGCTTTCCCCTTAAAAGGGCTGCGACTCTGGCGGCGAGTCGTCCGAGAGTTTTCCCTTCTGCGTTGACCAGATACCACGTATGCCGGACATTGGCCGGTTTTTCAAAGTAGGTCATTGCGTGTCTCCTCGATCTCGTTTCTCCAAAACGATAAGTTAAACTTCCTGCGTTCCGAAATTTTTTGACTCGACTTTGCTCAACCATGCTTCAAGGTTTTGGCCGCCTCTCCGCTTCCAGACGTCCTGCGTCACGTAGATCGGAGCGTGGCAACGCAATGCCAACGCGATGGCATCACTCGGTCTTGCGTCAATGGTTCGAGTCACTCCGTTACTTCGGACGTAAACCGTCGCGAAGTAAGTGTTGTTTTTTACATCCGTGAGGACCACCTGCGTCATCGTGATGCCGAGATGGTCTCCGAAATTTTTGATCAGATCGTGGCTCATGGGTCTCGGGGTGACCGAAACGTCCAACGCTCTCCGAATCGCTTCACCTTCCGATGCTCCCACCCAGATCATGAGATGTTCCGTGGGAACGTCGGTGCGTGAAAGGACGGCGATGCGAGTATCGGTGGTCGCGTCGTCGACGACACGGTCGACCGACAGTTGAAGCAACGGCTCTGCGGATTCGATCGTCGGTTCAGGCATGGCCTCAGGAATCCAGTTTCCCAAAATCTTCCGGCTTCAAATTTTCCAACCACTGATCGAGCTCTTCCGAGCTTTGTTTTTTGATGACCGATTCATTGACGAAAATCGGGGCTTCCGACCGAAGCGCCAACGCGATGGCATCGCTCGGCCTGGAGTCCACCGTGTACTCCGAATCGCCGTACATCAGGTGGATTTTGGCGAAATAGGTATTTTCGTTCAAATCGGTGATGACCACGCTGATGACTTTGGCATTCACCGCATCCAAATAGGCCTTCATGAAATCATGAGTCATCGGACGAGGCGGCGCAATGTTCTCCAGAGCCAAACTGATGGAACTCGCTTCCGGTTTTCCGATCCAAATCGGCAGCATTTCCGATTGGTTTTCATCCCGCAAGATCACGATGTAGGCGTTATTGTAGGGATCGAACATCAATCCCTTGACGTGCATCTGGGTGATCATATGGTCAATCCAGCTTCAACCTTTGCGCTGTGCTTTGAGCACGACGCACTATGGCGAAAAAGAAACAAGCAAACGTAGCACTTCTCAATTCATACTGTCAATGAAGGCCCATTTGCTCAAAGGCCTCGACTCATGGAGACGTTCAGTGGGAGTCACCGTCAAAAACAAAAAATGGAGAGCGGGTGGGGACGACGATGGCGCCGCGCAACAGGGTTGTGCGTTACTGCGTTACTGATTGAGAGGCCGGTAGTTTTCCGCCACCTTGGACGAGTCGACGGGCTCGCCCAGCTTCAAGAAGGCTTTCATCTGTTTTCTGACCAGCTCGCGACCGCTTTCATCGCCGAGATTGACGCGGTATTCATTGATGATCATGACCCGCATCCCCTCCCATTTTTTCCAACAACTTTGACAGACCTTGGCCTTAACCTCCGCCTCGAGTTTTCCAAGAAAAAGGGGAGCCGTGATGGCTTCTCCGGTCTGCCCGCATGTGACGCACGCTACTTCCGCCATGTCCGTGATACTCCTTGTTGTTTACGCGAAGTTTTGAAAACGGTGCTAAAGTGTGGATATCGAGATTCATTATGATGAGCCACGCGATGCACTATAGCAAACCTCGGTTTAGGAAAAAAGGGATGCGGGTACTTCTCTCCTCCTCCTCCTCCTCCCAGTGACGTCTCTCATTGACCGTAAAGGGCTGTCATGTTACAAGAGCGTTCCTTAGTGGTAGTGCAAAGAGTTTAGCCCGGATGGCGGAACTGGCAGACGCGCCGGACTCAAAATCCGGTTCTCGCGAGAGAGTGGGAGTTCGACCCTCCCTCCGGGCACCACGATTTGCAGAAGACGTATCGTCCCTCTTGACAGTGGCATGCAGTTGGCCTAGGGTTCATGCAATACACATGGACGAAGATTTGCGAAGATTTGATTGGATTAGAAGGTTCTGAAAGAGTTCTGAAATAGGTTGACGATCGTTGTCGCGAAGAAGTTCACAATATCGGCGTATTCTTTTGCACCACACCATGCTTTTACTTACAAGGAGGCAGTCCATGCGTAAGGTGTTGGCACTGGGAGCCGCGATTTTATTGGTCGGCTCTGGAGGCGTTGCAAAGGCTCAAGAGCGCCTGCAGCAATCGTCTGGCGGATCCGCAATGGGCGTAGGAACCGGGGTCGGCGACGTCTCCGGGCACGCAAACCGCGTACAAGCGTTCGATCGGAATGCGTTTCTCGATCGCCTTTCATTGCCGGAAACCATTTACGGACGGGTGCTGGCTATCGATTTCCCCGGAGGGAAGATGCATCTGGAGACCGGCGGGAGCTCGCACGATGAAGGAAGAGCCGGTTTGGGAGCCATGAATTCGCTCGTGGTGTTTTTCGATGAGCGAACCAACATGGATCAAATCCGGACCTTAAACGCGGGTGATGATATTTCTTTGCAGGTCGTCGAGGCGACGACCACTCACCAGGAATTTGGGACCGGTCGGAAAATCGTTCGTGAAGTCTACGTGCTGCGCGGGAATGAGAAGCTGGCGGGATTCGGTGGTCTGGGACAGCGCCCCGACCCATCAACCGAACGGGGAATTGAAACGAGCAGCGGTAGCATGACGGGCGGTGTCGCCGGCGGAGTGATACCGGGCAAGATCGGAGGAGTAATCGACACGACGATCGGCGAATACACGGGATCGGCTCCGTGCTGGAATTGCGAGCCTCAACCTGGCTGGGGGTATGGGTCGAAACAGACCAAATCAGACTACGGAACGGACCTCGCAAAGCCGAATCTGGTGAAAGGGCTCGAATAGAACAGAACGACCGGACAACGAGCGGCTCTGTCGAGAAAAGAGGGTGATGTTCGTCACCCTCTTTTTTCTTAACTTGTTTCTTAGTGTGACACGGTGGTTTTCGACTATGGGAAAGTCGGAGTGGAGAAGGGAACCACGGTCTGGATCCAAGATGTCGATCTGTTTTTTTTGCAATATAGATGCGTGAGGGTGAGATGAGCGACGGTGGAAAGCCCCAGGCTCTCTATGAATCGGACGAAGAACTCGACCTTCGTGGCGTCATTTGTCCCTATAATTTTGTCAAGACGAAGCTCAAGTTGGAAACAATGAAGCAAGGACAGGTTCTCTCTGTCTTGCTAGATGACGGCGATCCAATCAAAAACGTTCCCAAAAGCGTTGAGAACGAAGGCCATACGGTTTTGGCGTTGGAGCAGGTCGATCGAGTGTATCGCGTGTTGATTCGTCGGGAAGACAACGACTAATCCAAACTTTCAGTCTTGCGTCCCCGCCTGCGTTCGGTTCTTTTGGTCCTCCCACTGATGACGAGTGTGATATCAGAGAAGGTAGGATGTGACGCCAGCAGATTCTGTATCTGGTGAGCGGTTCCCCTCAGGGTTTGTTCAGAGGGAGTGGTCAGGTCGCAGGCTAACGTGAGATGACGTCGGGGATCTGTCTCCTCGATCGTGCTCAGCACGAAAGACAGCGAGTCGATCGTACAGAAGGCGACGGCTGCGGTTTCATCGGCCAGGTGGTCGGCGAGGACACGGCGAATAGTTCGTTTTGTGTCCGGTAGTTGTCCAAGAAACAGGAAACGGTCCGTCGGAAGTCCCGCGACAGAAAGCGCCGCCGTTAGAGCCGATGGTCCGGGAATCGACACGACGCGAATGTCATGGGCGTGGGCGGATGCCACCAAGATGGAGCCGGGATCGGCGATCATCGGTGAACCGCAATCCGATACGAGAGCGATTCGCCAGCCCTGTTTCAAACGATCGACTAAAACCGCCGCTTTCTGTTTGATGCCAGTCGGCCCGTAACTTGTCAATGCCGTGTCGATGCCGTGATGGGCCAGTAATCGACGGGTAGCGGCCGGGTCTTCAGAGGCGATGAGGTCGGCACCGCGGAGAACTTGAAGGGCGCGCAACGTGATATCGTCGGCGTGCCCGATCGGCACGGCGACAACATAGAGAATCCCTTCTCTCCTTTGTTGACTCTGCGTAAGGCTCATCGATATAATCCCTTGCTAATCTTCACAATTTCGCCGCCGGCCAGGAACGGGATTGGGAAAAGGCGCGTCCGATGGCCTCAGTCTGTTTCATGATTACCATGGCGCTGTATCTCGCGGCTACGATCTCGTTTCTCGTTTATTTGTTGCGACGTTCCGATGCCCTATCAAACATTTCTCTGGGAATTACAGCCGTAGGGTTTCTGTTTCATACCGTTGCATTGGCTGCCAAAGCGGCGGCCTCCTCTTCGTCGTCCCACCCCAGTTTCTTTGAAGCGCTGTCCTTCTTTTCCTGGATGATCATCCTTGTTTTTCTCCTGGTGGAATTCCGGCATCGTATTCCCGTGCTTGGTTCATTCATGGTTCCGTTGGCGCTGATGTCGCTGGTCTCGGCGGCCGCGTTGCCGGAGACCGTTCCAACCCTGAAGCCCGTTTTTAAGACTTTGTGGATTCATGTGGCGCTGAGCATGTTGGGTGCCGTTGGGTTTGCGGTGGGATTTGTGGCCGGGGTGATGTATTTGATTCAAGAGCGTCTGCTGAAATCGAAACGGTTCAACGTCCTCTACAGCAAATTGCCCGCTCTCGATTTTCTGGACCGTTTGAATCAGCAATCCATTGTGCTGGGCTTCCCGCTGCTGACGCTGGGGATCGTCACCGGCGCGATCTCCGCCGAATTCTCGCGCGGTTCGTATATGACGTGGAATCCCGAGCAGACGGGAGCGGTGGTCACCTGGCTGTTTTATTTCGTCGTATTGTTGGGGCGTCTGACGGTCGGATGGCGGGCGAAACGGGCCGCGTATTTGACGGTGGTCGGATTCGCCTGCGTCATCCTGACGTTGGTCGGAGTCGTGCTCAAGGGCCATGGAGATGTGTCGTGACATGCACGTAATTGTCGTGGGATTAAGCCATAAGACGGCTCCGATTGAGATCAGGGAAAAGTTGGCCGTTCCGGAAAGCCGGTTGGGAGAAGCGTTGAGCCGGCTGTGTTCGTACGAGGGGGTCAGAGAGGGGATGTTGCTCTCGACCTGCAATCGTGTGGAAGTCTATTCGGTCGTCGAAGACGTGGAAGTCGGGCACGAACGCATCCAAGAATTCCTGGCGGATACGAACCTATCGTTATCTTCGGAACAACTGACGCCGCATCTGTACTGGTATACGGGTGATCGGGCGATCGCCCATTTGTTTCGAGTGGCGGCGAGCCTCGATTCAATGGTCGTCGGCGAGTCGCAGATTCTGGGGCAACTGAAAGACGCCTTCGAGGTCGCCTTGGCGCACAAGACGACGGGCGTCATTATGAACAAGATCGTCAAGAAAGCCATTTCGGTCGCGAAGCGGGTGAGGACAGAGACGAAGATCGCCGAAACGGCGGTTTCCGTGAGTTATGCGGCGGTGGAGCTGGCCAAGAAGATTTTTTCCAACCTTGACGAGAAGACCGTGATGCTCGTGGGAGCCGGAGAGATGGCGAAGTTGGCGGCGCGGCATTTGATCGCCCAGGGGGTGCGACAGGTGCGGATCACGACGAGAACGCCGCAGCACGCGATCGATTTGGCCGACAAGTTCGGCGGAACGCCTATTCCGTTCGACCATTTCAAAGACGAAATGGCGGCGGCGGACATCGTGTTGGTTTCCACGGGCGCGTCGCATTATCTTGTCGGCGCGGAAGACGTGCAACGGGCGGTCGACAAGCGTGGGAACCGTCCGATGTTTTTGATCGATATCTCGGTCCCGCGCAACATTGATCCGGCCGTTCGCCACGTCGACAATGCGTTTTTGTTCGACATCGACGACTTGACGCATCGAGTCCAACGGAATCGGGAAGAGCGGCTTCAGGAAGCGGAAAAGGCGGAGCGGATGATCGTGGAAGAGGTCGCCGTTACCGTCGAATGGATGAAATCATTGGAAGTGACTCCGACGATCATCGCGCTGCGCAATCGCGTGGACGAAATTAAGCGAATGGAAGTCGAACGGGTCCTTGGTCGATTATCCCATCTCTCGCCGCAAGACCGTGAATTGGTGGAGGGATTGGCGTCCTCGATCGTGAACAAGTTGATTCATCGGACCATGGTGACTCTGAAGGCGGAAGTCAATTCGTCGAACGGCCCGGCCTTTGTCGAAGCCGCCCGCCGGTTTTTCCATCTTGACCGGCCTTCTCCTTCCGATCTCTCCGAAGCGGATCGATCGCGGTATCTCGCCGGCCGGTCTCATGCTTCGGACCGGGAAGAGCCCGAATCGGTCGCTCACAAGCAGGTTCGTTGAGTTGTCGCCGGCGTGAACGGAAACATGGCGGGGATGTCGGTGCCACCAGATCGTCGATCGGCGTTAGTCATCGGAACAAGAGGAAGCAAACTCGCGCTCCGACAGAGCGAATGGTTTCGATCGCGCGTTCAAGCCGTCGCGCCGGATATCGGCGTGACGTTGCGCAAGATTCAGACGTCCGGTGACAAGATCCTCGATGTGCCGCTGGCCAAGATCGGCGGAAAAGGGCTCTTCGTCAAAGAAATCGAGGAAGCCCTGCTCGCCGGCGAGATTGACCTGGCGGTTCACAGCATGAAGGATGTACCGGCTGAAATGCCGGGCGGGCTCGACATTCTCTGCGTGCCTTCCCGCGAAGACGCCCGCGACGCGTTGATCAGCCGAGACGGGCGAGGATTCAAGGACCTGCCGCCCGGCGCCGTCATCGGCACCGCGAGTTTGCGCCGGCAGGCGCAGCTCCTCGGCGTCAGACCCGACCTCCGGATCAGCCTGTTGCGAGGCAATCTCGACACTCGCCTCAGAAAGTTGAAAGAAGGAGATTTCGACGCCATCGTGCTGGCCGCGGCCGGATTGCATCGGTTGGCGTGGGCCGGGGAGATTACCGAGTATCTCGATCCGATCGTCAGTTTGCCGGCGATCGGCCAGGGAGCGTTGGGCATTCAAGGACGGAGCGATGACGGTTTTGTGCGTTCGATTTTGGAGCCGCTCAACGATCCGGTCACGCGAACGGCCGTGACCGCGGAGCGCGCATTTTTGCATCGGCTGGAGGGGGGGTGCCAAGTGCCGATCGCCGCCCATGCGACGGTGTCCGAGGGACAGGTCCGGTTGGATGGGCTCGTGGCCAGTGTGGATGGGAAGACCATCATTCGAGATCAGATTCAGGGCGCGAATGAGAATGCCTTCGCAATAGGTGTTCAATTGGCCGAACGATTGCTCGCAAGGGGCGGCGACCGAATCCTTCGAGACATTTATGGAACCGATCGATGAAGGCCAAAGGGGCAAAGGGCAAGGTTTATTTGGTCGGCGCCGGACCCGGCGACCCAAAGCTGTTGACCATGCGCGGCTTGGAGTGTCTCAAACGGGCGGACGTAGTGCTTTACGATTATCTGGCAAATTCGGAACTTCTGAAACACGCCCCGAATGAAACGGAGCGGATCTATGTCGGCCGACGGGGGCGAGGGAAATATCCCGATCAAGATGAGATCACGCGATTGTTGATCGAACGGGCGCGGCAAGGAAAAGTTGTCGTGCGACTCAAAGGCGGAGATCCGTTCGTGTTTGGACGGGGAGGCGAAGAGGCGGAGGCTCTGGCGTCGGCCGGCGTCGAGTTTGAAATTGTTCCCGGCGTCACGGCCGCGATCGCGGCTCCGGCCTATGCCGGGATTCCCGTCACCCACAGAACCATGGCTTCCACGGTGACGTTCGTGACCGGGCACGAAGATCCGGAGAAGTCGTCGACGGGAGTGGAATGGCCTCGGCTCGCAACCAGCCACGGCACGCTCGTGTTTCTGATGGGTGTCAAGAATCTCGCATCGATTACGGCCAATTTGGTGGCCGAAGGGCGATCGCCCGACACGCCGGCGGCGGTGATTCGGTGGGGAACTAGAGCTTCGCAGCAGACGATCGTCGGGACGTTGGCCGACATTGCCGCCAAGGCGGAGGCGGCAAAGCTTGAGCCGCCGGCGGTGATCGTCGTAGGGGAAGTGGTCCTTCTCCGGTCGCAACTCAATTGGTTCGAGACCAAGCCGCTGTTTGGGAAACGGGTGTTGATGACAAGGGCTCAAGAGCAGGCCTGGGAACTGGCCGAGCTGCTGGCCGCGTATGGCGCCGAGCCGATCGAAGCTCCCACAATCCGGATCATGCCACCGGCCGAGTGGGGAGCGGTCGATCGGGCCATCGCCGACATCGGTTCCTACGACTGGATCATTTTCACCAGCGTCAACGGCGTGAATCGATTCATGACCAGATTGCGCGCGAGCGGATTCGACGCGCGTTGTCTGGCCGGACGGGTGATTTGTTGTATCGGGCCCCGCACGGCTCAGGAGATCGAGAAGTTTGGAGTCAAGGCGGACGTCATTCCGACCGATTACCAGGCGGAAGGCATCATCGGCGCTCTGGAGGGGTTGGATGTCCGATCGATGCGCGTCCTTATCCCACGGGCGGAAGTGGCGCGTGAAGTGCTTCCGGACGAATTGCGGGCCCGAGGGGCTCATGTCGATGTTGTATCGGTGTATAGGACGGTGATTCCGAACGAAGACGGTGAACACTGGCGGAGGCTGTTGGCTGAGGGGCAGGTCCATGTGGTCACGTTTACCAGCTCGTCCACGGTCCGCAATTTCGTGGCCATGGTCGGGGGAGCGGAGCAGGCTATCGCCCTCTTGCGATCGGTCGTCGTGGCCGTGATAGGACCGATTACGGCGAGGACCCTGGAGGAGTTCGGCATGGCGGCCTCAATCATGCCCGATGAAAATACGATTCCGGCATTGGTCGACGCCATCGTGCGGTATTATGAAAGCCAGGCGAACGTTCCGGCAGGAACGTCGGAGACGATACAGCGACCATAAAGACGAGAAAAGGAGGGAGGCGGCATGGTTCCAGTGAAGTCATTCATGATTCCACGAGAAAAATTCGTGACGGTGCAGCGGGATACGGACGCTCAGACGGCGGCCAGGATTATGCGCGACAAGGGGATCGGCAGCCTGTTCGTGACCAACGATCGTGAGATCATCGGTATTGTGACGGATACGGACATGATGCGTCGGGTGGTGGCCGCCGGGGCGGATGCCACCAAGACGACGGTGGAACAGATCATGTCCGCTCCTATCATGACCATCGAAGACAACAAAACGCTCCTCGACGCCAATGATTTGATGGCTCAGTCTCATGTGCGTCATCTGGGAGTGAGTCGAGACGGAAAACTGGTGGGGATGATTTCCGTCCGCGACCTGGTCGTGTTTTTGACGAATCTGCCTCGGAAGAAGTAGGGCTGCATGGCATTTCCAGTCCAGCGACTGCGCCGACTCCGGCAACAGGAAGGCCTCCGGCGGATGGTGCGGGAGACGGCGTTGTCTGCCGCCGATTTTATCGCGCCGTTCTTCGTCGTCGAAGGTCGAGATCGTCGTGAGCCGATCGCCTCAATGCCGGGCCAATACAGACTTTCCATCGACCTGTTGGTCGAGGAGGCCGCCGAGATCAAGGCGCTCGGCGTTCCGGCGATCATTTTATTCGGCATTCCCGCCCAAAAGGACGAGCAAGGCAGCGCGGGTCTCGATCCGAACGGCATCGTGCAACGGGCGGTCCGGGCGATTAAGGAAAAGGTTCCAGGCCTGATCGTCATCACCGACGTCTGCATCGACGAGTACACCAGCCACGGACACTGCGGGATCGTCCGCGACGGAAAAATCTGTAACGATGAAACCTTGGATTGTCTACGGATCATGGCCCGTACCCACGCCGAAGCGGGGGCTGATATGGTGGCACCCTCCGATATGATGGACGGACGAGTGGCGGCCATCAGGGATGAACTCGACCGGGCCGGATTTCCCGACGTCCCGATCATGGCTTATGCGGCCAAGTTCGCCTCCTGTTTTTACGCGCCGTTTCGCGACGCGGCCTTTTCGAGTCCTCAATTCGGCGACCGGCAATCGTATCAAATGGATCCGGGCAACCGGCGCGAGGCGCTGCGCGAGATCGAACTGGACGTAGAGGAAGGGGCCGATATTGTCATGGTGAAGCCGGCCTTGCCCTATTTGGACGTCATCGCCGCCGCGAGAAGCCGCACGCTCCTGCCGATCGCCGCCTATCAGGTCAGCGGTGAATACAGCATGATCAAGGCCGCCGCTCAAGCCGGTTGGCTCGATGAATCGCGTGCGATCCTCGAATCGTTGGTGGCGATCAAGCGAGCGGGCGCCGATCTGATTTTGACCTATTTCGCCAAAGACGCCGTTCGGTTGCTGGCTTTGAAAGGCTGACCGGCGACGATGAAGGTAACCTACGGATATCAGCACGAGATTGCGCGACCCTATCCGGTCGTCACGATCGGGAATTTTGACGGTCATCACGTTGGGCATCGGGCCCTGTTGCAAGCCGTGGTTGAAACGGCTCGGAAAGTCGGAGGCACCGCCCTGGTCCTGACCTTCGACCCGCATCCGGTGAGGATCCTGGCTCCGCACGCCAATCTCCGATTCTTGACCGATCCGGAGGAAAAACTGGGGTTCTTCCGGGCGGCCGGCGTCGATGAGGTTGTCTTCGTAGAGTTTACTCGGTCGTTTGCCGCTCTGACGCCCGAAACGTTTGTGGAGCAGGTGCTTGTGCAAGGGTTGCATGCAAAAGAATTGTTCATTGGACGGCACTTTGTCTTCGGCCACAACCGAGCGGGAAAGGTGGAGGATCTGGTGACCTTGGGGGCGCGCCATGGCTTTCTCGTTCACCCGATGGATCCGGTTTTGGCCGGCGGAGCCATCGTCAGCTCGACAAGAATCCGCCAACTGATTCAAGCGGGATTGGTGGATCAGGCGGCGACGTTGCTCGGTCGCCGCTACACCATCGCCGGTACGGTCTCCCGCGGGGCGCAAAGGGGACATGAGGTGGGGTGGCGAACGGCCAACCTTCGGCTCCCCGCTGATCGCGTCACGCCTCCGGACGGTGTCTATGCCACCGTCGCTCTGTGGAAGGAGCGTCGGCATGACTCGATTTCGTATATCGGAACAAGGCCGACGTTCGGCGCAGGCGAACGGTTGCTCGAAGTTCATCTGTTGGACGAGGAGCCTGATCTGTACGGAGAGCGGATCGTCGTTGAATTCGTCGGGCGGGTCAGAGGCGACGTCCGGTTTGCTGGGGCTGAAGCGTTGAGCCGGCAAATCGCACTCGATGTGGGGGCCGCAAGGGAGCTGCTGCGCAATATTCAGCCGACGCAGGCGGCGACAATGGAAAAACGATGACGACGGTGGTTTCACGAGCTACGGGTCACCCCGCAAATACGGGGTGGCCTCCCTTGCTCCAGCGGGTCGTCAGGACCATTCGGACGAGGCACTTGTTCGATCCGGGCCGGCACCTGCTCGTGGCGGTCTCGGGGGGGCCGGACTCGATGGCCCTGTTGTCGCTGCTCAACCGATTGAGACCTTCCTGGCGACTGACCCTCACGGTGGTCCATTACAATTATGGATTGCGGGGAACCGAATCCGACGGCGATCAAGCCTGCGTTGAGGACCTGTGTCGTCGGTGGGACCTGCCGTTGTTCGTCGAGCGGCTGGACGTCGGCTCTCGCCCGCGAGGAACCTCTCTGCAAGCGACCGCCCGCGAATTGCGTTACGAGGCGATGATGAAGAGGGCCCTCGTTTGCGGGGCGGACCGGATTGCCCTGGGACACACCGCTGACGATCAGGCCGAAACCGTTTTGCTGTGGATGCTCCGCGGGGCCGGACTGACCGGAGCATCCGGCATGCCGCCCTGTCGAAACCATCTCTTTGTCAGGCCGTTGTATGACACGAGACGAGAGGACGTACTTGCCTACCTTCGCGAGGAGGGCGTGCCGTTTCGATGCGATTCCAGCAATGAGAAGCCTGTGTACCTCCGAAATCGGATCAGGCATGAGATTATGCCGGTCTTGGAGAAGGTGGTTCCGTCGGCCGTCGGGGCCCTGTGCCGACTCGCCGATCTTTGTGCCGAAGATGACCGGTACCTCGAAAAACACATCGTCGCCTTATGTGAGGGAAAGATCACGCGGCTACCGGATGGGAGAAAAGCGGTGGACCGATCGTTTTTTAAGAGTCTGCCGCGCGCCGTTCAGAGACGCGTTGTCAGGAATCTGTGCAAAGAATGGAATGCGAGGGGTCGTCCGCCTGGTATGAAGGCGGTGGAGTCTCTTCTCCGTATCGCGAACGCACCGACAGTACGTTCTTCCATGTGTATGGCATCTGTCGGGGTCATGATTGAAAGAGACCGATTGTGCTTTGCTCCTTCCAATTTCAGCGCCGATTGCAGCAAGCCGGCCGGTGTTTATTCGGCTGGGACGGTGCCGGTGGCGCTTACGATTCCAGGAGCCGTCGTCTGGCCTGAAACGGGTCATCGCATCGAGGCTTTCAAGATCAAAAAGAAAGATCTTCGACTGATCGGGGGAAGGGATCGAACGAGAATCATGGTGGATGCAAACAGAATTTCTGAAGGCCTGGTCGTGCGGAGTTGGAAGCCGGGAGATCGTTTTTGTCCGTTCGGCATGGGAGGCCGGTCGAAAAAACTCCAGGATTTTTTCATGGACCTGAAAGTGCCGGTCCGGGAGAGGCGTTGCGTGCCGATCGTAGAGGCTCCGGAGGGCATCGTGTGGGTCGTCGGGTACAGACAGGATGACCGGTGGTCCGTGGATGAGAAGACCGAATGGTGTGTGGTGCTCAGCGTGCGAGAGCATTTGGAGGGGAGCTAAGGCATGGAACGATTGTTTGGAAAGCCGATCGTGACCCAAGAGCAAATGAGGACCCGCATCCGTGAATTGGGCCGACAGATCAGCGCGGATTACACGGGCAAAGACCTTGTGTTGATCGGCGTCTTGAAAGGAGCGTATGCTTTCTACGCGGATTTGGCCAGGGCCATCCGCATTCCGATACGGGTGGATTTTCTGGTGGTGACCACGGAGAAGACAAAAGGGGGGGCGCCGGGGAAAGCCAAATTGATTTCGGATTTGACCGAAACAATCACAGGGAAAGACGTACTGCTGGTTGAAGATATCGTCGATTCGGGGTTGACGGCTCAGCGGTTGCTCACGACCCTTGCGAAGAAAAAGCCGCGCAGCATAAACATCTGCGCGCTTCTCAGTAAGCAGGAGGGCCGAGTTGTGGACGTTCATGTCGCATACATCGGATTTACGGTTCCTAATCGATACATCGTGGGCTATGGGCTCGACTACCAGCAAAAATACCGAAATCTTCCTTACCTGGCGGTTCTCGATGAGAAGGATCTTACGAAGAAAAGGGAGTAGGCATCCGGCGCGTTGTTGTCAAGCCGATCGGTGCTATGTTAACATCACATCAGTTTCGATCGACGAACGGTCCCGTTCAGTTGTCACGTTAGCACGAAGGAGATCCGGATGAATTCCAGAGTCAAGAACTTGCTCTTCTGGGTTGTCGTCGGCTTGTTCATGATTCTGCTCTTTAATTTGTTCAGCGTGCCGACCCATGCGCCCGAAGAAGAGGTCATTTTTAGCGATTTCATGGCGAAGCTCGACAAGGGCGACTTTGAAAAGGTCATCATCAAAGGCAATCACATCAGTGGAGTGCTCAAAGATAAAACCAGAATTCGGACGTACGCGGCCGAATACCCCGATATGATCAAGACACTTCGCGAGAAGGATGTCCAGATCGAGGTCAAACCGCCTGAGGAAAGCCCTTGGTACATTACGTTTCTCATTACATGGGGACCGTTTATCTTATTCCTCGCGCTCTGGTTCTTTCTTATGCGACAGATGCAGATCGGGGGGAATAAAGCCCTCTCGTTCGGCAAGAGTCGGGCACGGATGTTGACTGAAGATCGGAAGAAAGTGACCTTCGCCGACGTTGCGGGAATCGACGAGGCAAAAGAAGAGGTCCTGGAGATCATTGATTTTCTCAAAGATCCTCGAAAGTTCCAGAAATTGGGCGGACGTATTCCAAAGGGAGTCTTGGTGGTCGGTCCCCCTGGAACGGGAAAGACATTGCTCGCAAAAGCGATTGCCGGAGAAGCGGGGGTGCCGTTTTTCAGCATCAGCGGCTCGGATTTCGTCGAGATGTTCGTGGGAGTCGGAGCTTCCCGTGTTCGAGATCTGTTTGAGCAAGGCAAAAAACACGCGCCCTGCATCATTTTCATTGATGAGATCGATGCCGTCGGTCGCCTACGAGGTGCCGGGTTGGGAGGAGGACACGACGAACGGGAGCAGACACTCAACCAACTCCTGGTCGAAATGGATGGGTTTGATACGACGGAGGGCATCATTTTGGTGGCTGCGACGAACCGTCCGGACGTGCTGGACCCAGCCTTGTTGCGGCCTGGACGCTTTGATCGTCAAGTTGTCGTGAATCGTCCGGACGTAAGGGGGCGATCCGAAATATTAAAAGTCCATACGAAGAAAGTACCCATAGCGGCCAACGTCGAGCTTGAAAAGATCGCCCGTGGAACCCCTGGTTTTTCCGGAGCAGACCTTGAAAATTTGGTGAATGAAGCAGCGCTGTGGGCCGCCCGTCAAAACAAGAAAGAAGTCGAGACCGTGGATTTTGAAATGGCGAAGGACAAGGTCTTGATGGGCGCCGAGCGCAAGAGCATGATTTTGACCGACGAAGAGAAACGGGTCACGGCTTATCATGAAGCAGGTCATGCCCTGATGGCCAAGTTGCTGCCGGGCACGGATCCTGTGCATAAAGTGACCATCATTCCCCGCGGACGTGCCCTGGGTCTGACGATGCAATTGCCGACCGATGATCGACACAGTTATTCAAAAGAGTTTCTGTACAACACTCTGGCGATTCTTATGGGCGGCCGGGTGGCGGAAGAGCTGGTGTTTAAGCACGTAACGACCGGGGCAGGCAATGACTTGGAACGTGCGACGGACTTGGCTCGCAAGATGGTCTGCGAGTGGGGGATGAGCGAAAAGCTCGGACCGTTGACGTTCGGGCAAAAAGAAGACGCCGTTTTCCTCGGTCGTGACTTTGTGGCGAAACGAGACGTCAGCGATCAAATAGCCCTGGAGATCGATCTGGAGATCAAGCGATTTGTGACGGAAAACTATGATCGCGCCAAACGCATATTAAGCGAACAGATGGCCACCTTGAAGGCGTTGGCCGAGGCGTTGCTCGAAAAAGAAGTCCTGGATGCTCCTGAGATCGATCAGATTCTCATGCAGACGTCTTCTCATCAGACAGTTCCTGCTTGATTTTCGGCGTGCTCAATATCTTTTCAAGGTGTTCAACTTGCCAGGGGAGGTTGTGGGACCTCGAATCTTCCGCAACCTCCCATTTTTCTTCCAACCCCGCCACAATACACCACGGCCTTCGCAATTCCCGATAAAGCGGTTCATCGTCCCTATTTCGGAGCAGCCCTTTTCTCATCAGTCGAGCCGATGGAGGTGAAGGGGGATGGAGTCGTCGGAGCCTCTCTCTTCTCACAGCCGGCTTTTGGTGAGGGGGCGTCTCATTGCACGGTGCGAGCGGCCCCTTATCATGGGAGTGGTGAATGTCACCCCCGATTCGTTTTATGACGGAGGCCGGCATATTGAGCCAGAACGGGCCGTCGCGCATGCGTTGGAGTTGGTAGAGCAGGGTGCCGACATTCTGGACGTCGGCGCTGAATCGACCAGGCCCGGCGCGACGCCGGTCGGTGAAGAAGAAGAGCGAACGCGCCTGCTTCCCGTGGTGGCTGAATTGGCTCGTCGGGTTACGGTTCCGATTTCTGTGGACACGACCAAGTCCATGGTCGCGCAGGCCGCTTTGGACGTCGGCGCTTCCATCGTCAATGACGTCAGTGCGTTGCGATTCGATTCTCGGATGGCGTCGGTCGTGGCGCGATCCGGAGCCGGGGTGGTCCTTATGCACATGCAGGGCACTCCTCTGACGATGCAACAGGATCCGTGCTACCGTGACGTCGTCGATGACGTCGTTCAATTTCTGGAAGAACGCATGCAAGCGGCCATGGAAGCGGGAATCTCGAAACTCAACATCATGCTTGATCCGGGCATCGGTTTTGGTAAGCTGCTGGAACACAACCTTGAACTTCTGAACCGATTGGGTGAGTTGATGAAACTCGATCGCCCGCTCGTCGTGGGACCCTCGCGCAAATCGTTTATCGGCCGACTCATCGGTCGATCGGCTGAACATCGTGAGTGGGGCACGGCTGCGGCGGTCGCGCTCGCCGTCGATCGGGGCGCTCGCATTCTTCGGGTTCATGATGTGGCGATGATGGCCGACGTCGTCAAGGTGGCGGCGGCCATCGCGTCTCGGAAGGCTTCAAACCGGGTAGGTGCATGATGCGCAAATTGTTTGGAACCGACGGAGTTCGGGGGGTGGCCAATCTCCATCCGATGACCAGCGAAATGGCCATGCAGTTGGGGCGGGCGGCCGCTCATATTTTCATGAGGCGGGCGGGGCGCCATCAAATCGTGATCGGCAAAGACACGCGGCTGTCCGGCTATATGCTCGAATCCGCTTTAACGTCCGGCATCTGTTCCATGGGAGTCGACGTGCTCTTGGTCGGGCCGATGCCGACCCCGGCCATCGCGTTTCTCACGCGCAGCTTGCGAGCCGACGCGGGAGTCGTCATTTCCGCCTCGCACAACCCCTATCAAGATAACGGCATCAAATTTTTTTCGAGCGACGGGTTGAAGTTGCCCGATGAAGTGGAGGCTCGAATCGAACAGCTCATCGTTTCGGATGAGATTTGCCATCTCCGCCCGACCGCCGATCAGATCGGGAAGGCCTATCGCATCGACGACGCAGACGGGCGATATATCGAGTTCGTCAAACGGTCGGTTCCGCGCGATCTTGATTTTCAAGGCATCAAATTGGTCGTGGACTGCGCCAACGGCGCCGCGTACAAGGTGGCGCCGACGGTGCTCAGGGAATTGGGCGCCAAGGTCGAGGTGATCGGCAATCAACCCAACGGCATGAACATCAACGCGGAGTGCGGCGCTGTTCATCCTCAGACGCTTCAGAAGGCCGTGTTGGAGACTCGGGCGGATCTTGGCATCGCGCTGGACGGCGACGCGGATCGGGGGATCTTCGTTTCGGAACAGGGGCAAGTCATCGACGGCGACCACGTCATGGCCGCCTTGGGGCTTGATCTCCATCGCCAAGGATTATTGGCCAAACGGACCGTCGTCGGCACGGTCATGAGCAACTACGGGCTGGAACGTTCGCTGTCGAAAGCCGGCGTGACGCTGGTGCGCACGCCGGTGGGTGATCGCTATTTGTTGGAGCGGATGCAGGCGGACGGCTATAATTTCGGCGGCGAGCAATCCGGCCATTTCATTTTTCTCGACCACAATACGACCGGAGACGGTTTGATTTCGGCGTTGCAAGTGCTGTCTCTTATGAAAAGGACGAAGCAGCCCTTGTCGGAATTGGCCAGGGTGATGGAGCCGGTTCCGCAAATTCTTCGCAACGTCGAGGTGGCGAGGAAACCGGATCTTGAATCGATTCCCGAAATCCAGCAGACCATGCGAGAAAGCGAACGGCGGCTGAACGGTTGCGGACGACTCTTGGTTCGATATTCAGGAACCGAGCCGTTGCTGCGGATTATGGTCGAGGGCGAGGAAGATGCCCTGATTCGGGAAATCGCCGAGGATTTGGCTCGCGTCGTGCACCGACATCTCGCATAAGCCGTGGTTTTTTCGTGAGGGGCCCATGCTGCCGTCCCTCGCCGTCGCATTTCTTCTAGGGCTGGTCTGCGGATCGTATTTTCCGTTTTTCCCCCTTTCGATTTGTCTCTTCCTGGCAGGAGTGGCCGTCGGAGCCGGTCTGCTCGAACGGGCCGGTTTGACCGAACCGCGACGCGCAACGGTTCTTTACGGTTCACTGCTTGCCGGGGTGTTGTATTGGATCGTTGCGACTCCATTTCCTCAGCCTGAATCGTCTCGCGACCACCTGATTTCTCCTCGCACCACTGTCGTCGGTCGAATCGTGGCGCCGGTCCAGCACGGCCCAGGCCGCCGGATCCTCCTGGTTCGCCTTGAGGAGCCGGACTCAGGAGCACGAATCGTGCGCCTGGTTTGGCGGGACCCTGGTCAGGCCGTGCTCTATGGCGACTTGATCTCATTTCGGGCGAAGCTTCGCCGGCCGACGGCACTCTTGAATCCCGGCGGGTTCGACTATGCCGCCTATTTGAACCATCAGGGAATCGACGTGACGGCGTCTGTCAACGGCGTGGAGGCCGTTCGGCTTTTGGAATCCGGCGCGGAGACGCGGCGCTGGTTTGCAGGCAATCGGATCGACCGATGGAGATCGACGATCAGGCAAGCGGCGGTGTCGTCCTTGGCTCAGCCGGCGCTCGGGATTTTTCTCGGCATCATCATCGGGGAGCGGGGCTACCTTGAGCAGGATCTTCAGGAATGGTTCATGACGACGGGCACGGTGCATCTCTTGTCGATTTCCGGGTCGCATTTGGGGCTGGTCGCGCTGGTCGTCTTTTGGATCGTCAAACAGGGTGTGAAACGCCTTCCCTTGGCCCTCTTGCTTCATCTGTCCCGCGTCATCACTCCATCGCGAGCGGCGATTCTGGTCACGTGGCCGATCGTAGCGCTCTACGCCTGGTTGGCCGGAGCCGAACTGGCGACGATTCGCTCATTGGTGATGATAACGCTGGGCATGATCGCCTTGTGGTTGGGATATGAACGCCGCCTGTATCACGCGGCGGCTGCCGCAGCTCTGCTGATCGTGTTGCACAACCCGCATGCGATCTACGACATCTCGTTTCAGCTCTCCTTCGTGTCGGTGTTGATGATCGTTCAATTACTGGCCTGGATGGAGTCCAAGCCGGACAACGAAGCCGACGGTTCGCAACCCCTCATGCGTCAAGCCGTCCGCTACAGCCGCGATGCGTTGGTCACGAGCACGGTGGTGACCGTGGGGACGGCGCCGCTTGTCGCCCTGTATTTTAATCAAATCCCTTGGATGGGGGTCGTGACCAATCTCGCGGCGGTTCCGTTTACGGGGGGGCTGCTGGTTCCGCTGGGATTGCTTGCCGCGGCAGGGACGGTCGTCGCCGATACCGGCGGACTTGTCATGGGCGGGGTGTTGGAACCGTTGCTCGATGGGTTGGCGCAGGCGCTCCGTTGGTGCGCCGACATTCCCGGAGGAGCATGGCATATAGCCGCTCCTTCGACGGTGTCGATGATCGTTTTCTACGCCGCGCTTGCCTCGGCTGTTGCAAGGTCGATGTCCCGTTCTCTTCGATTCATGGCGGCGACTCTCGTGGTTCTGACGATCGGATGGTGGGGGTTGTCGCCTCGCCTGGGAATAGACGGGGATCGTTGGCGCGTGACGTTCCTCGACGTCGGCCAGGGAGACAGCGCCGTGATTGAATTGCCGGATGGACAGACGGTCTTGATCGACGGCGGCGTCAGGCACGAGCGGTTTGACATGGGGCGAGCCGTCGTGGCGCCGTTCCTCTGGAACAGAGGCATCGGCCATATCGACCATGTCGTGGCGACCCATCAACAGCTTGATCACGTCGGAGGACTGATTTGGGTGCTCCGCCATATGCCGGTCGGACGGTATTGGCACAATGGAATCGAGCGGTCGGAGCAGTTCGTCGCCGACTTAACGGCCGCATTGGACGAAAAACGGGTTCCCAAATCCCTTGCGGCTCGCGGGCAAGATCTGGTGCGGTCAGGATTCTGTACATTGACGGCTCTCAATCCGAGTCATGAGGCGTCGAATCAGGGAGTGCAAGAGACCGGAACAATGCGGCAGGATGGGACGTTTTTGAACAACCGGTCCATCGTCTTACGGTTTGCGTGCGGGACGCAGTCGCTGTTGTTTGCCGCTGATCTTGAAAGGGCGGGTATTCGGCGGTTGGGTGAAGAGGGACGACAGCCGGTGACGGTAGTGAAAGTGCCCCATCACGGGGCGCGCAGCTCGCTTGATCGGGACTGGATCAAGCAGATTCAACCTCGGTATGCGGTCATCTCGGCCGGTCGAGGCAACGTCTATGGCCATCCGGTGGCCGATGTCCTGCAAGCCTATGCCGACGTGCAGGCGTCGGTGTTGCGGACCGATCGGGATGGAGCCGTCTGGATCGAGGGCCGGCTGTCGTCATCCGACCTGACCGTGGTCCGTATGAGAGATCGGCTGATCAATCCCCTGTCCTGGCGCCGTTGTCTGTCGGAATGTGAGCGAGAAAATTGGCGTCGGGCTTGGATGCAATGGCGAGATCGTTGGAGCTGATGGAGCCGGATCGTTCATAACACCGAGGGAGTTTCTCGGCCGGATGAGAGGGGGCTTGTACTCCCGCGTGATTCCGGTTAGAAGATCCGTCCATGGTTCGCACGGTTGAATGGTCAAACGGGATCGTCCGGCTGTTGGATCAGAGTCGCCTGCCGGAATCCGTTGAGTTTTTGGATTGCCGGGATTACCGCGAGGTCGCCGATTCCATCCGTAGCCTGAAGGTCCGTGGCGCTCCCGCCATCGGTGTGACGGCGGCATTGGGGATCGCCCAAGGGGCGCAGGCCGTGGAGGGGAGGGACTATGAATCGTTTGTCGGCGCAGTGAACCGCATTTGCGACTGTTTGGCCGCGACGAGGCCGACCGCCGTGAATCTCTTCTGGGCGATCGATCGAATGAAGCGGACCATTCAATCGCTGGAGGGCCGACCGATCACGGTGATCAAGCAAGCCTTGATCGATGAAGCGTTGGCGATCCTTGAAGAAGACATTCAACTGTGCCGGGCGATGGGGCGGCATGGAGCGGAACTCATCCAAGACGGCCAAACCGTCTTGACCCATTGCAACGCCGGGGCGCTCGCGACGGCCGGCTATGGAACCGCGCTGGGCGTGATCCGCGCCGCATGGGAACAGGGCAAGAAGATCGCCGTCGTTGCGGATGAAACCAGGCCGGTCCTCCAAGGAGCGCGGTTGACCGCGTGGGAATTGATGCAGGATCGGATTCCCGTGACCCTCATTACGGACAACATGGCCGGCGCCCTCATGAGACAGGGGAAGATCGACTTGTGCGTGGTAGGGGCTGACCGTATCGCGGCAAACGGCGATGTAGCCAACAAGATCGGAACCTATTCGGTCGCCGTGTTGGCCAAAGCCCATGGCATTCCCTTCTACGTGGCGGCTCCCTATTCGACCATCGACATGAAGACGAAATCAGGAGCCGACATTCCGATCGAACAGCGCGATCCATCCGAAGTCATTACCGTCCACGGCAGCCGCTCCATCGCCCCGAAAGGAGTCTCGGTCTATAATCCAGCCTTCGATGTGACTCCTGCGGAGTTCATCACCGCGATCATCACCGAACGAGGCGTTTTCAAGCCGAACGAACTGGCCATGCAGTTTCCGTCGTAAGAACACCAGCAGGGCGAACTGGCGGAGCCTTGACAGGGCTTGGGCAACCGACCAGGATTTTTTTAAGGTGTGGAGGTCGAGGGTTGACTACGAGAACTACATCGTACGTGACAAGGCTCTCTGCGGGTGAGAGCCTGTTGTAAAAGGAACGCGGGTCACCGTCCGCACGGTTCTTGACCGTCCAAAAGATTCTTGACGATTTTCCAACTCTGACTGAACGGGCGGTGCGCGCCATTATCGCTTTTGCCGCATGAGGCGGTGTGGGCTCTCAAGCAGTGAAGCGGTTCTTCATGACGCAAGACCTGAACTTTTCGAATATTCACGGTTTTACGCCAGGAATGTACGAAGGACTGATGCTGGTACGGCTGCGAGCACCAGGTCGTGCTGCTCGGGCCCGTCGAATTCACGGACTCGACTATCGACACTCCTGCGGTAGGCGTGTTTGCCACCGCCGTCAGCGCGCCGCCGCTCAGCCAGGCGGCGGATAACTCCTCGCTCTATGAACGGCTCGGGGGCACGGGCCCCATCACGGCCGTCATAGGCAAATTCGTTACCATCGTGGAGGGGGACAAGCGCATCAACGGCTGCTTTGCGAAGGCCGATGGCCCACGTCTCAAGCGCCAGTTGGTGGACATGGTCTGCCAGGTCAGCGGCGGCCCCTGCAACCTACACGGGGCAGGATATGAAAACAGCCCACAAGGGCATGAAGATCACGACGGAGGCCTTCACAGCCTTGGTCGGGGATCTGGTCGAGGCGCTGGACACCTTCATCGTCCCGGAGCAAGAGAAGGGCGAATTGCTGAGCGTCTTGGGCCCGATGCAGAAGGATATCGTCGAGGTCCCATAAGCCTGCCAGGTGGCACTTGCCACACGAGTACCAATACGCGGCTGGTCGCAACAAGGCCGGCCGCGTGACTTGTTAGCCCAGATAATTCACGACTGGCGCATAAAAAATCCACCGAAGCTCCAAAATCCGGCGAAGCGGGGTGCGGCCGGCCTCCTGCGGACGTTGTGTCGCCGCCTGTGTCGCCACTTCCCCGGCGCGACGCTCCGGGTCCGGGTCGATGGCGGCTTTACTGGCCACGACTGGCTCGACATGTGGGAGCGGCAGCAGGTCAAATATGGGGTGGGGCTGGCCAGCAACGCCCGGCTGGTACGGCGGGCGGGGCGCTTGTTGGGAGAAGCCCACGGGTTGTCCACGTTAGTGGCCGCCCCGAGCATGTCTACGGTGACCCCCTGTACGCGGCCCGGAGGTGGTCCCATCGGCGACGGGTGATCATCAAGGCGGAAGTCATCCGGCTGCCCAGGCGGGAGCCCTCCTGCAATCCGCGCTTCGTGGTGACGAATCTGCCGGGCACACCCGCGGTCGTCTCTCAGCTCTACTGCCAGCGGGGCGACGTGGAGAACCGGCTCAAGGAGTTGCATGACGGGGTAGGGCTGGACCGGACGAGTTGCTCGCGGTTCTGGGCGAACCAATTCCGCGTGCTGCTGACGGCGGCGGCCTACGTGCTACTGCAGGAGTTGCGGCGTCGCGCTGTCGGGACTACCCGTGCCACAGCCCAAGTCTCCACGCTGCGCGAACGGTTGTTGAGGCTGGCGGTGTGGGGGAAAGGATCCGTGCATCGGCTCGTGCTGCATCTGCCGCGCTTTGCGCCGTGAGGCGTCGCCTGGCGCCGGGTGGCGAGAGCGGTCGGCGCAGTTCCCGGCTAACACCGGTCGCGGCGAAGTGGCAAAAGGAGTGCTCATGTTGGGCGAAGAGAGAGGGCAAAAGCCTCGTAGGGGATTCATGAAGCGCTCCAACGGCCGAACAGAGGAGAGAGGTCATCGTGATGAGGCCGAGCCCCCACCACTCACAGACTCGGACATCCCCAAGAGGCTGTTTCAACCGCTCTGTTGCAGTCATCATGAATAATCCTGGCTAAATGGTTGCTTTTCTGGTCACCTATGACTATCATGTGACCATGATTGGAGTACGGGTGGCAGATTTAAAGAGCAGGTTGAGCGAGCATCTCCGCAAGGTGCGCGCAGGACGATCGGTGACAGTGCTCGACCGGAATACTCCGATTGCGCGGATTGTTCCCTATGAGGAAGAGGGACTCTCGTTGATGGTGCGGGCTCCGTTGCCTGGAGCCCCGTCGCTCAAGCAGATTCAATTGCCGCCGCCCCTGCATCTTCGCCGCGACATTGTGGCGTTGCTTCTGGAGGAGCGCCAAGGAGAGCGGTGATCGCCTATCTCGATTCCTCGACAATACTCAGAATCATCCTAGGCCAGAACAACGCACTTAAGGAGTGGCGATCGATCACTCAAGGGGTCGTCTCTGTTTTGGTGGAGGTTGAGTGTTTGCGCACGTTAGACCGTTTGCGGCTGGCTGAGGGATTGAACGATGACGAGATCGCCATCAGACGAGAGGCCGTGTTTCGATTACTGGAGGCTGTCGTATGTGTTGAGCTGACAAGGCCGGTGCTGGCGAGAGCGTCGCAACCGTTGCCGACAGCACTCGGCACTTTGGACGCGATCCATTTGGCGACTGCGCTGCTCTGGAAAGAGCGGTGTGCGACGGACCTTGTAATGGCCACGCACGACGATGCATTGGCGCTGGCTGCGCGGGCCAGCGGGATGCGTGTGGTGGGGATATCTTGCTGATGTGAGCCATCCGATCCAGTTGCAAGCCTATTTCATTTCCACTTAGAATGCGTCCGCACTGGATGATTTCTTTCTTTACCTGTTTGGAGGAACCGTAGGGACTATGAGTGAACGAACGTTAGCGATCGTCAAACCGGATGCCGTGAGAAAAA
Source organism: Nitrospira sp. (assembly GCA_024331085.1). GTDB lineage: Bacteria > Nitrospirota > Nitrospiria > Nitrospirales > Nitrospiraceae > Nitrospira_D. The sequence continues at coordinate 40,857 of JANDJG010000003.1, forward strand.
ACGTGATCGGGGACATTATCAACCGCTATGAAAAAGCCGGCTTAACGCCGGTCGCGATGAAGATGATCCACATGTCGAAGCCGGTCGCGGAAGGGTTTTACGCCGTGCATAAGGCGCGGCCGTTCTTTGACAGCCTGTGCACATTCATGTCGTCGGGGCCGGCGGTCGTGCTGGTGCTGCAAGGCGACAACGCGATCAAAAAAAATCGGGAGCTGATGGGCGCGACGGACCCCGCCAAGGCCGAGCCGGGAACCATTCGGCATACCCACGGCACGAACATCGAGTTCAACGCCGTCCACGGATCGGACTCTCCTGAAACGGCGAACTTCGAGATCGGATATTTTTTCCCGGGCATGGAAATTTTCGGATGATCCATCAAGAGATTCATCGGCCTTCAAGTCGATCGCTCTCTTTCTTGACAAAACCCAGCCGGTCCCACTACGATCCGCGATCGTCACGGGCAGAAATTCGAACACAGGACCGGCAAGGGGAAGAAGCGCACCGCGACGTTCCGACCCGTTTTACCAACCGTTTCACCGTGGGGCATCGATGATTCCATCGGATTTGCGGTATCACACCGAACATGAGTGGGTTCGCGTAGAGGGCAAGCAGGCGACCATTGGGATCAGCCATTTTGCCCAAGACGCCTTGGGCGACATTGTGTTCGTGGATCTGCCCAAAGTCGGGACCTCCGTCAAAAGCGGCCGACAGATCGGCGAGGTCGAATCGACCAAGACCACATCCACGATCTACACGCCGGTGAGCGGAACGATCGCCCAAGTCAATAACGAGCTCAAGGACCATCCTGAGCTGATGAATTCCGACCCTTACGGCAAGGGGTGGATCACCGTCATCGAGCTGGCCGACCCGGGAGAAGTTGAACGGTTGATGACGGCGTCGCAGTACGAAGCGTTTCTTGCCAGTCAAAAGACGGGCTAGGGTGAAGACGAACAAGAGCGGTGCCGCGCAACGGTCTCCATTCATAAGTCCGGAACCCTGATTCAGATCGGAAGCCGGGGCCTATCAGTTCCATCCCGCCATGTCTGATCGCATCCACATCGCCATCCTCGGTGCCGGTCCAGGTGGCTACGTCGCGGCTATCCGCGCGGCTCAGCTTGGAGCCCGTGTGACCGTCATTGAACAACAGATTCTGGGCGGGGTATGCCTCAATTGGGGCTGCATTCCCAGCAAGACATTGCTGTCCGTTATCGATCTCGGCGACAGGCTGAAACAGGCGGCGGACATGGGACTGATGCCGGCCGAACCGCCCCGCTATGACCTGGCCCGCATGGTGGCCAGGAAGAACAAAGTCGTCTCAGGGCTGGTGAAGGGAATCGCGACACTCTTCAAGGCGTGGAACATCGAAGTGGTGCAGGGACGGGGGGAGTTGATCGGCAACAAGACGATCGCCGTCACTGATGCCGCCGGCGCCACGACGCAGATCCAGGCCGACGCCGTGGTGATCGCAACCGGCTCCTCCTGGCCGCAACTCCCGCAGTTCCCCGTCGACGGCAAGCGGATCATCACCAGCAGGGAGGCGCTGGATCTGGAGACGGTTCCCGAACGGATGGTCATTCTCGGCGCCGGCGTTGAAGGATGTGAATGTGCGACGTTGTTTAGCGGGCTCGGCTCGGCGGTGACGTTGGTAGAGTTGCAGCCTCGCGTGCTTCCATCGGAGGATGACGACGTCTCGCTGCTGATGGAACGGGAGTTGAAAAAACGGTCGGTCGAAGTGAAGACCGGCACCACGATTCAAATGGCTGAACATCTGATAGACGGGCTGGTCCTGACATTGGCCGATGGCACGAAGATCGACGCGGACACCTTGCTGGTTTCCATCGGGCGCGGCTTTCGGTCGAAAGGAATCGGACTGGACCGTGTCGGTGTGGCGCTGGGGCCACGGGGGGAAGTGCTAGTCAACGAGCGGATGGAGACCAACGTGCCCGGCGTCTATGCGATCGGCGACGTGGTCGGCAAGGCCATGTTGGCCCATGTGGCCTCGGCTCAAGGCAAAGTCGCGGTCGAAAATATTCTCGGCCATGAGACCACGATGAATTACGATGTGATTCCCGCCGGCATCTTCACCTTGCCGGAGGTAGGTCGGGTCGGGTTGACAGAACGGCAGGCGCGCGAACGGGCTCAAGCCGGAGGAGATGATCCCGAGCGGGCCGTCAAGGTCGGACGGTTTCGGTATGCCGCCTTGGGAAAAGCGCAGGCGACCGGAGAAACCGCCGGGCTGTTCAAGATCATCGCCGACGCCGCAACCGGTAAGATCCTAGGCGCGCATCTTGTCGGGAGCCATGCGGCGGATTTGGTTCACGAAGTGGCGTTGGCCATGGAGATAGGTGCCACCGCCAATCAGGTGGCTCGAATGATCCATGCCCATCCGACGTTGGCCGAAGGCATCATGGAAGCCTGCGAAGACGTTGAGGCGCTAGCGATTCATCAGGCAAGAAAAAGGAGTACGGCGTGATTCGCTCGCTGGCGATGAAACTTGGTCTGTTGGCTGCCACGATGGGCCTTGTCTGGTGGATGGCGTGGCAGGCTCCCGACGGCTTGGATCATGAGGCGCTCTCGCCGGACGAACCGGCGCCTGTCGCCGTCGAGGCTTCCGTCAAAGGGCCACCCACTCCCAAGGAGATCGAGGCACAGGCGGGGGCGGCAGGTGCGTCGGCCGGAAACAACGTCCGAACCGAGCTGCGAACCCATAATCGTGAGGCTTCCCTGGTCCGATCCGGTTCGCTCGGACCTGTGGATCTCAATCGTGCCGATGTCAACGAGCTGGAATCGCTGCCCGGCATCGGAGCCGTGCTGGCTCGGCGTGTCATGGAGTATCGAGCATCGATCGGACGGTTTCAGACCATCGAGGATCTGCTTGCAGTCAAGGGGATCGGCCCCAAGACGCTTGAACGGATCAGGCCGTTCGTGATGGTTTTGGAGAGGGAGAACACAACCAAGGTCGAGGAACAGCCCTCATGATCGACGTCAAAGAACAATTGGAACTGATCGGTCGCGGCGTGGTGGAGATCATCCAGCCGGCGGAGTTGGAGGAGAAGCTCACCCGTTCGATCAAGGAGGGTCGGCCCCTTCGGGTCAAGGCCGGCTTTGACCCCACCGCGCCCGACCTGCACCTGGGCCACACGGTGTTGATTCACAAGCTCAAACACTTTCAAGACTTGGGCCATCAGGTCATTTTCTTGATCGGCGATTTCACCGGCATGATCGGCGATCCCACCGGCGTATCGGAAACGCGAAAGGCGCTCACCAAGGAGCAGGTCCAGGAAAACGCCAAGACCTATCAACGGCAGATTTTCAAAATTCTCGATCCGGCAAAGACTCTGATCGAGTTCAACAGCCGCTGGATGGGGACGATGTCGGCGGAGGGACTCATTCAACTGGCGGCGCACTACCGAGTGGCGCGCATGATGGAGCGGGATGATTTCCGCAAACGGTTTGAAGAGCAAAAACCGATCAGCGTCCATGAGTTTCTCTACCCGCTCGTGCAGGGATATGACTCCGTCGCCTTGAAAGCCGATGTAGAACTCGGCGGGACCGATCAAAAGTTCAACCTTCTGGTGGGACGAGAACTCCAGCGGGACTACGGGCAGGAGTCCCAGGTGGTCATCACGATGCCGTTGCTCGAGGGAACCGACGGCGTCAAAAAAATGAGCAAGAGCGTCGGCAACTATATCGCGCTCGAAGACCCGCCGGGCGAGATGTTCGGCAAGCTCATGTCGATCAGCGACAGTCTGATGTTCCGCTACTACGAATTGCTCACGACCGAGGATCTCGATCGTGTGAAGTCCATTCATCCGATGGAGGCCAAACAGTCCTTGGCGGAATTGATTGTCGCTCGGTATCACGGGCCGGAGGCCGGGCGTTTGGCGAAAGCCGAGTTTCGGCACAAATTCCAAGCCCAAGAGTTCCCCGACCAACCGGACAAGCATCTCATCCTGACGCCGGGCGACCTGCCGGAGCGGAATGCCGCCGGGACGAGCGGCATCAAGTTGGTGAAACTCATCGCTGCGACGGGATTGGCGGCCAGCGGCAGCGAGGCCAGGCGGTTGATCGTGCAGGGGGGCGTGGAAGTCGACGGTGTGAAAGAGTCCGATCCCGATACGGTGATCGCGTTTCACGAAGGACAGCGACGCCGCCTCAAGATCGGCAAGCGAAAGTTCGCGCTCGTCGAATGCAAAACGAACTAGCCGGCGTGGCCGTCGTTCTCCCTTCTCCAAGCAGCGCAAGTCTCCTTCGTGGCCTGCCGCACCCTGCCCAGTACGGCTTGACGTGAAAAGCTCCCGAAGCGATTGACCCTTTCGGCTTCCTTCCGTATCCTAGCGTCCGCCTGGATCGCGGGGGCGAGTGTGCCGCGCAACGATCAGATTACCCGCCAGTGGCATCTGCTGCGCTTGTTGGAGTCATCGGCCGGCGTCACGCTGGATGAGTTGAAGGCGCGATTGCCCGTCGACTACTCCCGCCATTTGAGAACCATCCGACGCGATCTGGAGGCATTGGAGGCCTCGGGGTTTCCCCTCGTCAATGAGCGAGTCGACGGTCAGGTCCGGTGGCGGCTCATGGACGGGGCCCGGCATGCGCCGGCCCTGTCGTTTTCGCCGACCGAACTGATGGCGCTGGTCATGAGCCGGGCGCTGCTCAAACCCTTGGCTGGCACCCACATTCAAGCGGCCTTGGATTCGGCCATGGCCAAGGCGTCGAGCCTGCTGCCCCCCGCGTCACTTCACTATGCTGAGCAGCTTCAGAATCTCTTCGCGGTGGGAATCGGCCCCCACAAAACCTACAAGTCCCATCGCGACACCATCGACCGGCTGACCCAGGCCATCGACAGGAAGTGTACGGTCCAAGCGCGCTACTTTTCCGCGTCGCGCGGCAGAATGACCAGACGCGAGATCGATCCCTATCGCCTGTGGTATGCCTCCGGCGGACTTTATTTGATCGGCTACTGCCATCTTCGCAAAGAACCACGACTATTTGCCGTGGAACGTATCCGTTCGGTGACGCTCACCGATCATCCATACCAAATGCCCCTTCATTTCGACTTGGAGGCATTTGTGCAGGATTCACTTACGGTCATGCGGGGGCCTCGCATTGAGGTCGAACTGGAGTTTGACAAAGCGACAGCGGCCTGGGCGAAGGATCGAATCTGGCATCCAAGCCAGAAACTCACGTCGCTTCCAAGGGGGCGACTTCGCATGGAACTCCAGGTGGCGGATACGAGGGAACTCATTGGATGGATCTTAAGCTTTGGCAGCGGCGTGCGGGTGATTAGACCGGATCAGTTGAGAGCCGCCGTCTTGGCGGAGGCGAAGAAGATTCTGGCCGTCGAGTGACCTCCGTTGTCACACGAACAGAGCAGCCTTGGGGAGATCGGTCGTTCTAAACTGCCAATGACGCGCAAGATTTCGCACCGTGAACGCACGGATGGCTCTGTGACCTTGGTTGTCACGGGCCCGTGCGACACTACAGCCCGATCGGAATCGTTTCGAGCCGTCCGGAAGGGAAGAAAGGAGAGGCGGTCATGCGAAAGCATAAAGGATGGCGAGTCGCCTTAATGGTCTGTTGTCTGTGGGCCACCACGAGCTGGGCCGAGTGGGGGTTCGATCCACGCTATGAGAGGGACTACAACATCTTCGCCCCGACTCAGCAATATGCATCCGATAACCCGCTGAATCCGGCGAATCGGTATGATCCGGACAATCCCTTTAACCCGGTGAACCGGTATGACCCCGGCAATCCACTCAATCCCATCAACCGCTACAATCCCAACAATCCCTTCAATCCCGTGAATCAGTACCATCCGGACAATCCATTAAATCCGGTGAACCAGTATAACGTCGACGTGCCTTTCGCGCCGTTGGGTGGAGGAAAGCCGTCGAGGAGATGGTGAGGAGAGGGAGAGATGAAACGACAGAGAGGGTGATCATCCGTGCCAACAGGGACCATGCAGACTCAGGGGCATGATCGCTGCTCCTATCAATCGAATTGCCGCAACGAAAGGGGATTCATGGCATCACGCTTCAGGGGGAGGGGGTTGCCTCAAGCTGAGAACGTCACGCTTTTCGCATAGCCTATTGAATGCGCCGGCAACGTTTCTCATGTTGTGCTGAGGAAGGGAGGCAGTTAAACAAGAGATGTTTGGCAAGAGGACCCCACGATGAGGAGCGACCATACGTTTGTACGATGGCTTCAGCAAGCGACCGGTGAGGCACCCTTTCCGTTCCAGGTTTGCTTCGCCTGCGGAGAGATCTTGGCTCAATTGGTGTATGTCCCGACGGGCCTGGGCAAGACCGCCATGGTCGTGCTGGGGTGGTTGTGGCGGAGAAGATTCCACCCTAACGAAGAGATTCGGAAAACCACCCCACGCCGGTTGGTGTACTGTCTGCCGATGCGGGTGCTGGTGGAACAGACTCACATTTGAAGAGACGAAGAGTGAGAGACATGAGCGCTGCAACGTCTGAATTTGATCGGGTATTTGAAGATCTCACAGACAACAAGCCATTCCCGTGGCAGAAAAAACTGTTTGGCGAGTTCATGGAAAAAGAATTCCGCGAACACTGTGATGTCCCAACAGGCCTTGGAAAGACCTCGGTCATCACTATTTGGCTTCTAGCCTTAGCCCACCACGCGCAGAATGGATCTCTTGAAGGATTCCCGCGACGACTGGTCTATGTGGTGAATCGCAGAACCATTGTCGATCAGGCTACCGGCGAAGTGGAACGTTTGCGAGATACGCTCACTAGAAAGAACGAGCTCAAACCAGTGGCAGACGCACTACGATCCCTTTCGATTCAGCCAGAAGGCCAGCCTATTGCGATCAGCACATTGCGCGGTCAGTTTGCCGACAACGCCGAGTGGCGCAATGATCCCGCAAAGCCTGCCGTGATCGTTGGCACGGTGGATATGGTGGGGAGTCGCCTGCTCTTCAATGGGTATGGATGTGGCTTTAAAAGTAAGCCGCTTCATGCGGGTTTTCTGGGGCAGGATGTTCTCCTCATACATGATGAGGCTCATCTTGAACCAGCCTTCCAGGAGTTGATCTTGGCGGTCCGCAACGAGCAGAAACGCTGCAGGGAGTTCGGTGTCTTTCATGTGATGGAACTGACGGCAACGTCGAGGACAGTGCAGTCAACTCAATGCTCCATCTTTACCGAAGAGGATCTGCGCGATCCGATAGTTAGCAAACGATATCAAGCTAGCAAGCGTCTGAGGCTCCACACTGTTGACGACAAGACGAAGCTAGCCAGCAAAGTGGCGGAACTTGCGCTCAATCACAAGGAGAGTGGACAGGCCATCTTGGTCTTTCTTCGGGAGCTTGACCAGATCAAGAAAGTGTGTCGAGAACTGGGTGAAGCCAAACAGCAGGTTCATGTGCTCACGGGTACCCTTCGAGGAAAGGAGCGAGACGATTTAGTTAAGAAGGACCCGATCTTTGCTCGTTTTATGCCGCGGCCCGAAGTCGATCCAGTCCAGGGAACAGTTTATCTGGTGTGCACCTCGGCTGGAGAGGTTGGGGTAGACATTTCCGCCAACCACATGGTCTGCGATCTCACACCATTCGATAGCATGGTCCAGCGCCTTGGTCGTGTGAACCGATTTGGAAATGGGGCTGCTTCTGTTGATGTTGTGCACGTGGCATCCAAAAAAGAGAAGAAAGTATCGGAAGCTGGCAACCCTGGATCAGATACGAGTGCGGCAGAACAGGGAACAAATCATGCCGAAGAATCCGCTGGAAAGGAAATTGCGGAAGCCCATGAGTCTAAGGAGGAGAATCTGGAACGGTTGTCGCTGGAATCGGCCATCGAACGAACTCGATCACTGCTGGCCAAGCTCCCGTGCCATCCCGATGGCTCGTTTGACGCTAGCCCAATAGCCCTACGTGACCTGCCCGAAGCCGAAAGGTTGACCGCATTTACTCCGCCACCAGTGATCTGTCCTGTGAACGACATCCTATTCGACTCGTGGGCACTGACATCGGTTCGAGAAAAGCTGCCTGGCCGACCGCCGGTGGCTGATTGGCTGCATGGCGTAGCGGAGTGGGAGCCTCCAGAAACTTACGTGGCATGGCGCGAGGAGGTTGAACTGATAAAAGATGATTTACTGGACCGATACAAGCCAGAGGATCTCCTTGAAGACTATCCCCTCAAGCCGCACGAACTGCTACGGGACCGTTCCGATCGAGTCCGCAAAGAGCTGGAGAAAATCGCTGAACGCGAACCGAGCTGCTTCTGTTGGCTTCTTGATGTCAATGGTGAAATCCGCGTGCTGGGGATGGGTGAATTTATCCAGAAAGACAGGCAGAAGAAGCCGGTGATTGATCTAAAAGACTGCACCGTGATTCTGCCTCCCAAGGCCGGAGGGTTGAAGAAGGGTTTGTTAGAGGGGGATGAGCCGTTTGATGACGGTCAAAGGAGCAGCTACGACGTGTCGGATCAGTGGTTCGACGACGACGGACAACCAAGGCGGTGTCGGGTCTGGGATGATGCTGAACCTCCAGCAGGCATGCGGCTTGTGCGGACAATCACTGTCCCTGTTAATAAAGAAGAAGGCATTGAAGAGGATGAGGCTGAAACGCAGAGGTACTGGCGCTCGTATGTTCGGCCGCGATCGGCGGACGACGATGGTTCGCGGACCGCACGGGTACCGCAAGACTTGCAAGAGCATCTCCAAGCGGTTGAGAAAACGGCAAGCCAACTGGTCGACAAACTTAATCTGAAGGACCCAGAGACTAAAGCTGTCATCCTGGCTTCCCGCTGGCATGATCTTGGGAAACACCGCGGCATCTGGCAACGGTCGATAGGCAACCATGACTTTCCACAGCGCGTACTGGCGAAATCTGGTGGCACCTTAACACCAGTGGACCTCTCGCCCTACCGGCATGAATTCGGCTCGTTGCTCGAAATACAGCGGCTTGATGAGTTTCAACAGCTTGATGAGCAAATCCAAGATCTGGTTCTCCACCTTGTCGCAGCGCACCATGGACGGGCACGTCCGCATTTCCCTGCTGATGAAGTGTTTGATCCAAACTATCCAGAAGACGAGGCCGTTCAACTTGCGCGGGAGATCCCTCGTCGCTTTGCGCGCTTGCAACGGAAGTGCGGACGCTGGGGCCTCGCGTATCTCGAATCGCTAGTGCGAGCTGCGGATGCGCTGGCTTCACAAGGGCTCTGTTTACACAAGATGTCGGGGTCTGTCGAACCGAAAGAGGGAATGTCCTGATGAAGACCAATCCCGAACCAGCTATCTGCGTTCGTGTGGATCCATCAAATCCTGGTCAGTTTTTCGCGTGTTGCGGGTTGCTCGAACTCGCCGACCGTCTGTGGGATGGGGCAGAGGGATGGTTTGAAAGGTCCGAGTTTTCTCTTCATCGGCCTAACGGCGAAGGTGGAGTTGGGTTGAAGGTGTTGCTTCGAGAGATTGCGAAGGCTTCTCTGGTGCCGCTGGATTCAGATGACGAGATGGCGTCGCCGGTGCGGTTAGATTCTCCGTTTTCGCTGCGGATTGATTGGTGGAAAGATGAAGACACGGGTGGTGACCAGTTTAAGGTGTGGGCAGGGAGCATGCGAGGCGTGAGGATCGCCAGAGCCATGAAAGCAACGTTGGACAAACCTCAACTACACCAGAGTGATCTCTTTGATCACGGGAGTGTCGTGTATGACCCAGAAGAGCAGAACAAAAAAGTGGAGCCCTTCTACTTCGATGCCCGTCGTGGAGCGAATGCCTTGGCATTGGATATCGGCTTCATGCCTGACAGCCTCAGCATGACTACGGTGGCATATCCAGCCGTGGAGTTTCTCTGCCTTGTAGGGCTACAACGCTTCCGGCCAAGGCCAACTGACACAAAACGCGTCTTTGATTATTTTACGTGGAATGTACCCCTAACCCCGTCAGTGGCGTCGTTGGCTGCCGCAGGCCAGTTACCGTTTGTCGGCGGTCAGGGCTATCGGTTTCAGATCGCCTTCCGTACAGACCAAAAGAAGCATAAAGCGTTTACCCCAGCGATCCCAATCGAAAGGAGCGAGCTATGAGCGACGTGCTGACAAAGATTGATGCGTGGTTGGAAGACAGGGGTCCAGCCGCGCTGGTCATCCGTGAATACCTCATGCCGGTTGAGGGGCATGATGGCGTCGTGTTTCCAGCCACCTTTGCGGCAGGAGACGGTTTCCCAGGGGGATACAACATTGACACGTTCCCTGATGGCACAAATGTGTGTCTGATAGATGGCGTGGGCTCACAGGCCAATCGGATCGAGCCGCTGTTCACTAAGGCTGACTACGCGGGATTAGTCCCGCAGATTGTCATCAAAGCCGGTGAGAAGCGCGTCAATCTTCTTGAAGCTGGACACCGCGCGGGCGATGCAATTGTCCGCTGCTCTGGCTTGAAGGAGGAGTTGCAAAAGGCCTTCAAGGAAGTCTTAGGCGGAAACGCCGAGCCGCTAGCAAAGATCGCTCCCACTTCACTGGTGTTTGGGGTATGGGACTCGCGAGATACACAGGCGAAGCTCCCTCGGCTGCTGTCATCGACCATTCGCGCCTTCAATGTTCAACAGCTAACCAGGTCAGCAGTCTATGTCCCCCCTATTGATCACATCGCTATCGGTAATATTACCGATTATGCGAATGACAAAGAGAAAGAACAGTACTCCAAACGTGGTTGGTTGCAGGCGCTTGCTTCAGGAACTCATGGTGGTGTCATCGCCAGAGACGGTATCCGCCGCGATGCCACACTCCACCTTGCTGCCTTGCGTTTGCTCACCGCGAACCATGATAAGGACAAGACGCTGGCCTTGCGTCGGTACCTGCTCGGGCTGGCGCTGACAGCGTTCACCTACTCGCCTATTGGGTATCTCCGCCAGGGCTGTAATCTAGTGCTTGACCCGGACAAACAACGGGACCTCAAGGTGGTTTACTACGACGGGAAACGCGAAGACCTTCGGATTACACACGAAGATACTCTGGCTTACGCCAAGGCAGCGACGCAGGAGTTCGGAATAGATTCGCAGCGCAAGATTGACCTGACAAAGCCTCCAGACCGAGAGGTGGAGTTTGATAAGGAACTTGCCAAGAAAGATGTCGCAGGCGATGAGGCTGGGGCGCAAGGCAAGAAAACCAAAGCGAGGAAAGCGAAGTAGCGGGGTATGCCATGTCGGTCTTTCTCTGTGTTTCCATCACGCTACTGAATTCTACATTTCACGGTCGAAAGGGCCACCGTGAGATGGAATGGCCGCCGTCACCACTTCGCCTATTTCAAGCCCTCGTTGCGGCCGCTGCAAGACTAGGAAGCCAGGGCCTTGACAGTAATGACGTTCGATCAGTTTTGACCTGGCTCGAACAACGGGAGACCCCGCCGCTGATCATTGCTCCCGCTGCCTCTTTGTCTGGCAAAAACGGAAAGTGGCATGGCTATGTGCTCTCGGTCCCCAACAACGCCATGGACATCGTGGCACGAGCATGGGCTCGTGGAAACTATAATGGGACAGGAGACGCCGATCCAGCTACTCATCGTACGATGAAGGCTGTTCAGCCAGCGCATCTGCTGGATGGTGACACCATTCATTACCTATGGTCTATTAATGATCTTCCCATCGAAGGCAATAAAGGCCGGGCTGAGAAGCTGGCAAAGATTGCGAACCATGTCGTCGCATTGGGCTGGGGCATTGACATGGCCATTGGACACGTGGCGGTGTTTTCCGAGGACGAGGTTAAGGCTCTCAGTGGAGAACAGTGGATACCGGAAGAAGAAGGTGGCGAAGCAGGGCTGCGTGTGCCGGTGCCCGGTACGCTCGATGCGTTGATGGCTCGGCACAAGCGCTTTCTCAAACGCATTCGACTAGACGGTACGTTCGATCCCACACCGCCTTTGCCAGAATCTGCATACAACAGAATCGAGTATCGAAGAGCCACCGATCCGCCGCAAAGGCCTTTTGTGGCGTTTTCACTTCTGAAGCCTGATGCGAGTGGATTTCAGCCTTTTGATCCAGTGCGTAAAGGACTAACCCTGACAGGGATGGTGCGGCATGCCGTGGCATGCGCTGCCCGTCGAGGCGGTTGGGACGAGTCGAAAATAAACGCATTCATCCTCGGACACGGAGGACCGAAAAACGGATATCACCTCCCTGTGGGGCCTCACCGTTTTTCCTATTTGCCGCTTCCCAGTCTTGAAGGGCGCGGAGAGGGGAAATCGCGTGTCGTTGGAAGTATCCGCCGGGTCTTACTGACGGCCTTTGCCGATAGTTGCGAGGAAGAGGTGGGCTGGGCGCGGCGAGCTTTGTCCGGTCAAGATCTTGTCGATGAGGATTGTGGGCGGTCCATAGCGCTACTTTCGATTCTCCCTAGCAAAGAAAAGATTGTCCGCTGCTACACTCAGTCGGCTGATACCTGGGCCACGGTAACTCCAGTGGTACTGCCAGGGTACGATGACCCTGCACACTATCGAAGACGATTGAAGAAAGGAACGACTGTCGAAGAGCAGAAACGCTTGCTCGAACGTCTGAACAACCGCGTCGACACCTTGCTTCGGAAGGCTATCGTCCAGGCAGGTCTTTCTCACGAACTCGCAATGTATGCAGAATTGGAGTGGCGAAAGTCTGGGTTCTGGCCCGGGACCGATCTGGCTGACCGATATGGTGTGCCCGACCATTTGAAACGGTTTTCTCGATGGCATGTGAAGCTGCGCTGGCGGGATGCGCAGGGGAAGCCAATCGCTGTGCCCGGTCCTCTATGCCTTGGTGGCGGCCGCTATTACGGTTTAGGCCTCTTCGCATCGATGTAAATGCGTTTACTCTCGGCCACTCCGCCCACTTCGGTTTGGGGCAGTTCATGCCGGTGGGGGGGCAGCATGAGATGTGAGGAGTGGAGCATGAGAGGAAAAACAGCGTGCTCCGCACGTCTGAAGGTGAGAAGGTGTCGTTGAATGAGCTGATGGGAGTTCATGGGGCGGTGCCGGTAACGTGAAGGACTGGAAGACCAAACATCCCCGGTGCATTGTGATTGCCGGACCAAACGGCGCGGGAAAGACAACGTTTGCACGAGAATTTCTCCCCCGAGAGGCGGGCGTGATTCACTTTGTCAATGTTGATCTGATCGCGAGCGGGCTCTCGCCCCTTCGTCCAGAACTGGCGGCGCGACGGGCAGGACGGCTTGTATTGGCGGAACTCAACCGATTGGCAAGGGGCCGGAAGGATTTTGCCTTTGAGAGCACATTGAGTGGGCGGACCTACCTCAGGATGCTCAGAGGGTGGAAAACCGCCGGTTATCGAATCGAGATGGTGTTCCTGCAGTTGCCGTCGGTCGAACTGGCGCTCCGACGTATTGCAGGGCGAGTCCGGCAAGGCGCGGCACAATGTGCCGCGGGATGACGTCATTCGGCGTTTTGACCGTAGTTGGAACAACTTTCGAACGCTTTATCGTCCCTTGGCAGATGTGTGGGTTGTGTATGACACTTCAGGAGAAGTTCCGCAATTATTGGAGGAAGGTCCATGAGGCAGAAAAATGATATGCCGGAGACCAAAGCATTCGTTCGGGTGGTCAGCCGAGCGTTGCGACGCGCCTTCAAAATGGCGAGGAAAGCAGCGCAGGCGCACCACACCCCCATTTATCTCTGGCGTAATGGCAAGGTTGTAGCGGAGAAACCATGAAAGAGAAACCCTCGGGCAGTTAGTTCATATCGGCGGGGGAGTCATATGAGGAGTGAGGGACGAAGGCGATTCTGGGCTATGTGAGGAGGCCGTTTGAGAGTGGGAATCAGATGAGTTCTTCCCTCCTCTTGATGGATCACACGTCGGCGCATGATGTCTGTCGGGCGTGACGCAGAAAGAAGAAGGGGGGATGGCAGCAAATCGGCGACGGCGATTGACGCAGTTGGGGTAGCGAGCAGCGAAATGGTGTCGGATGGACCGAGCTTGACGTGTGAACGATAGGATGCGGGTTGGCCAGGCGGTGTCATGGGGGCACGGCAGATTTCCAGGCAACGCTCCGTGAGGTTGACGATCCAGTGTTCCGGAATACCGGCGCGGGCGTAGATATGGGCTTTCCGGTCACGGTCGAGGGAGAGTGTTGTGTCGGCGACTTCGACAATGAGCAGGGCCGAGCGAGGATACTCCTCGATTATAGTCTCTCGGGGGCCATGGGACCACAGCGAGATCTGGATCCGGTTCGGGGTCGGGGGCAATGATCAGCGGCAATCGAATACGAATCCAATGGTTGCGGCCGAAGGCGTGTTGAAGCGCCGTATGTGCGAGACCGATCGTGGCGGAATGCGGGCTCTTCTGGGGCGTCAGAATCTCTCCGCCGAGCAATTCCACACGCTCGTCCGGATCAAGAATGCCCGCTTCGGCCATGCGGTCGTATTCCTGACGAGTCCAGCGCTTGGTGTGGATGGCGGGTGCGGACATTGTCGGCCTCGCATCGGCTTGCCGCAAGTCTAACAAACGGGGCGCCAATCACAAGTGAACGGCCCGGTTCTTTGACAACTGAATAGTTCCAGCCGCTCTGCCGATAAGAGAGCGTATGGAACACAACGCAGTAGCCGAAAGAACGGGGAGTGAGGCGATCCCCTTGCTCCCCGCGCGGATGGTCAATGAATTTGCCTATTGCCCGCGGCTCGCCTATTTCGAATGGGTGGACGGCGTCTTTGCCGATAATGCCGACACCGTCGAAGGCCGGTTCTATCACCGGCAGGTCGATCGCGAACCGGCTCGGCCGACCAAACGATCGGCAGATGGTGATGCGCCGGAAAGCGTAGTGCACCAACGGTCGGTCTGGTTGTCGTCCGAACGGCTGGGCGTCACAGCCAAGATTGATCTGGTGGAAGGGGACGTGCCTTCGCCAGATGGCCAACCACAAGTTGTCATCCCCGTTGATTACAAACGCGGCAAACGTCCGCACACGGCCAAGGGAGCTTGGGAACCAGATCTGGTGCAACTCTGCATGCAAGGTTTATTGCTTCGCGAGCATGGCTATCAGTGCGAGCGGGGCGTGCTCTATTTCGTGGGATCCCGCGAACGGGTCACCGTCGAATTTGATGAAGCCTTGGTGGCTCGAACGATGGAGCTGGTGGAGGGGATGCGCGCCATGACCACTCAGGCGATCGCTCCACCGCCATTAGTGGACAGTCCTAAATGTCCGCGCTGTTCGTTGGTGGGGCTGTGCCTGCCCGATGAAATCGGCT
>JANDJG010000066.1 GCA_024331085.1 Nitrospira sp.
GCCATGGACCAGGGGCTGCGCTTTGCCGTGCGCGAAGGCGGCAAAACCGTCGGCTCCGGCGTCGTTACGGAAATCTTGGCGTGACCCGTCGCCTTCTTTTGATGATAGCCAGGGAGTGGGACGATGCGTGAAATCATCGATTTGGCCTGCACGACGTGCAAGCGACGCAATTACTCGACGAGCAAGAACAAAAAGAACGATCCGGATCGGTTGGAGCGAAACAAGTTCTGTAAGTTCTGCCGAAAGCATACGCCGCATAAGGAAGTGAAATAGCCTCAGGGGTAAAAGGAGCAAAGAGGTGGCGGACTTGCTGATTCGTTCAACCCCTCACGTTGCACGTTAGGTCGGGGAAGGGGCATGGTGTCAATGGCAGCACATCGGTCTCCAAAACCGAGAGTCTAGGTTCAAATCCTAGTGCCCCTGCCAAATGTTTGTGGTCTGCGACTCAAAAATGGTGCAGGGTCGATAGGGTCGAAATGAATCACGGAAGATTTGAGAGTGTCTTTGTTTGTGTGGATGAGAGGAAAATAAATTATCTGTTGAAAAGCGGGAAATCGACTTGACGGCGGTGTGTTGCATAGGCTTCCGGGTGAAGTAGAAATCGGGAAGGCGGAATCATGTTTAAACGGATGACGGAATCGATACGCATCTTCATGACCGACGTACGGGCCGAATTAAAGAAGGTCTCCTTTCCGACCCGAGCCGAGACGGTCGGGTCCACGACGGTCGTCATTGTGTTTTGTGTGTTGATGTCGCTCTATCTGTCGGTCGTCGACTCGTTTCTTTCCTGGTTGATTGGAAAATTGATCTAAAGACGGGGATGTTGCTCATGCTGCGCAGAGGACGCGGCCGAGCCGCGACGTTCGGTGTAATCCGGGGTGAGCCATGACGAAAAACTGGTACGTGATCCATACCTACGCCGGGTTTGAGGGGCGCGTCAAAGCCAGTTTGATGGAACGAGCGAATCAAATGGGACTGACGGAAAAGGTCGGCCAAATTCTTGTGCCCACCGAAGACGTGATCGAAATCAAAGACGGCAAACGACGGACTTCCAGGCGCAAGTTCTTTCCGGGTTACGTGCTGGTGGAGCTGGAATCGCCCGTGGACGACAGTACGTTGCAAATGATCAAAGAGACGCCCAAGGTGACCGGGTTCGTGGGGGGCGGGACGGTTCCGGCGCCGCTGACCGAGGAAGAGGTGGAGTCGTTGCTCAAGCAAGTCGATGCCGGGCAGGCCGAGCCTCGCGAGCAGATCAAGTTCATCAAGGGTGATAACGTTCGGATTATCGACGGTCCCTTTCTGGGATTTAACGGGACCGTTGATGAAGTCGATCATGACCACAATCGATTGAAGCTGATGGTCAGCATTTTCGGCCGGTCGACTCCGGTCGAATTGGGATTCCTGCAAGTGGAACGGATTTAGGAAGGTCGGGCGACGACGGGTTTCTTGGGTTCTTTCGCGTTCGACGGCGAATTTTCAAACGGCGAGTATTCGGAACGGAGTAGACGATGGCAAAGGAAGTATCCGCGCAAATCAAGTTGCAGATTCCGGCCGGCAAGGCGAATCCCGCTCCTCCCGTCGGCCCTTCGCTCGGTCAGCATGGCGTCAACATCATGGAATTCTGCAAGCAGTTCAACGCGAAGACGCAGAAAGAGGGGGACAGTATCATTCCGGTCGTCATCACGGTGTACAAGGACCGGACGTTCTCGTTCATTTTGAAAACGCCGCCGGCCTCGGACTTGCTGAAGAAGGCCGCCGGAATCATCAAGGGATCCGGCGTGCCGCAGAAAGACAAGGTCGGCAAGATCACGAAGAAACAGTTGTATGAAATCGCCCAGAAAAAAATGGCCGACTTGAACGCCGCCGACGTGGAGGGAGCCGCCAAGATCATTGAGGGGACCGCTCGAAGCATGGGCGTCGTCGTTCAGGGGTGAGATGGGATGGAGCGGAAGGAGTTGGCATGATGGGAAAGAAGATGAAGGCCGCATTGGAGAAGGTTGAGCCTCGCCTCTACGGACTGCGTGAGGCCATCGAGACCGTCAAGAGCGCCGCCTATGCGAAGTTCGACGAGTCCGTCGACATCGCCATCCACTTGGGCGTCGATCCGAAACGATCCGATCAAATGGTGCGAGGAACCACGTCGCTGCCGCATGGAACCGGCAAGCAGGTCCGCGTGCTCGTCTTTGCGAAAGGCGAGAAGGAGCAAGAGGCGCGCGCCGCAGGAGCCGACTATGTCGGATCCGACGATCTGATGGAGAAGATCAAGGGGGGGTGGCTGGATTTCGACTGTGCCATCGCCACGCCGGATCTCATGGCGTCGGTCGGTAAGCTCGGAAAACAGCTTGGACCGCGCGGTCTCATGCCGAATCCCAAAACCGGCACCGTCACGTTTGAGGTGGGGAAGGCGGTGTCGGAGATCCGCAAAGGGCGGGTGGAATACAAAATTGAGAAGGCGGGGGTCGTTCACGTGCCGATCGGAAAGGTATCGTTTAAGCCGGAGCAGCTCTACGACAACGCCTCGGCGATTTTAGAAGCCGTCGTCAAGGCCAAGCCCGCGTCATGCAAAGGACGCTACCTCAAGAGCGTGACGCTCTCGAGCACGATGGGGCCGGGGGTGAGATTGGATGCCTCGGCAATCGCCAAACAGTGGAGCTGATCGGGGATGTGCGTCGCCGAGACGGAACTTATGGTTTGAACGGAGTCATGTGGAACGAACGTCGGTCGTAGGAGAGCGAGGGGTGACATGAAAAGGGACGAAAAAGCTGCGGCGGTTGCGGAGTTGGCCGAGAAGTTCGGGCGCGCGCATCTCGCCATTCTGACGGAATGCGTCGGGCTTCCGGTCAATCAAATGACGGAATTGCGCAAACAGCTCCGCGGCGCCAAGGCGGAGTATCGGGTGGTCAAAAACACGCTGGCGGCCCGCGCGGTCGAAGGGACCGTCATGGCCGGTCTGAAGACGCGGTTTAAGGGGCCGGTGGGGGTGGTGATCGGATACGATGATCCGGTCCTGCCGACGAAAGTGTTGCGGGATTTCATCGGGGCTGAAAAGCGCGACGAGAAGATTCGGATCACGGCCGGCGTGGTGGATGGAAAGGTCGTGCAGCCGGCCGACTTGGAAGCCGTCGCGAAGTTGCCGAAGAAGGAAGTGCTCCTCGCCATGCTGCTCTCCGCCATGCAGGGGCCGATCCGAGGATTGGTCTCCACGTTGCACGCGGTGTTGGCGAAGGTGGTTCGAGTGATCGTGGCCATTCAAGATAAAAAGAAAGAGGAGGGAGACATGTCGGAAACCACATCGAAACTGTCGCAGGAAGAATTGATCAAGGCCATCGAGAGCATGAGCGTGCTCGATTTGGCGGAACTGGTGAAAGGGTTGGAGGCTCGTTTCGGCGTCACGGCCGCCGCGCCGGTGGCGGTGGCCGCCGCGCCGGCGGCAGCCGGAGCCGCGGCCGCGCCCGCGGAAGAGAAAACGGCCTTCGACGTCATTCTCGCCGCCGCGCCGGCGGACAAGAAGATTCAGATCATCAAAGTCGTGCGCGAGTTGACCAGTCTTGGGCTGAAAGAAGCCAAGGACCTGGTCGAGGGAGCTCCGAAGCCCGTCAAGACCGGCGTCTCCAAGGAGGAAGCCGACACCATGAAGAAGAAGCTCGAGGAGAGCGGAGCGAAAGTCGAGGTCAAGTAACGTTCCGGCTCATCGGCGGGCCGTACGCCGTTAATTTCATCGAGCGTCTCGTGAAACACGGAGACGCTCGATGAGTCCGTTTTTATTGACCGACCAGCGTGGAGGAACGAGGAATGCCCGAAACGACTCTGCAAGAGTTCGTCGAACGGAAGGATTTTTCACGCATTCGAACCAGCATCGATATTCCGGATTTGATCGAGATTCAGAAGCGCTCGTACGAAGAGTTTTTGCAGTTCGAGGTGGAGCCGGATCGCCGGAAAGACCATGGGCTGCAGGCGGCCTTGGCGAGCGTGTTTCCGATTCCCGACTACAACAATACGGCCGTGCTGGAGTTTTCCAGTTATACGCTGGGTACGCCCAAGTACGACGAGCGGGAGTGCCTTGAGCAGGGGATGACCTTCGCCGTGCCCCTGAAGCTCCGTGTTCGCCTGGTCGTGTTCGACAAGGAGGACAAGGGGCCTCGCAAGAAAGTGCTCGATGTCCGCGAGCAAGAGGTCTACGTCGGCGAATTGCCGCTGATGACCGAGCGGGGAACCTTCATCATCAACGGAACCGAGCGGGTCATCGTCAGTCAGCTCCATCGGTCGCCGGGAGCGTCGTTTACGCACGATAAGGGCCGCACTCACGCCAGCGGAAAAGTGTTGTACTCGGCGCGCATCATTCCGTATCGGGGATCATGGCTCGATTTCGAGTTCGACGCGCGCGATATTCTTTATGTCCGCATCGATCGGCGCCGGAAGATGCCGGCCACGATTTTGCTCAAGGCGTTCGGATTTTCCAGCGACGACCTGC
Source organism: Nitrospira sp. (assembly GCA_024331085.1). GTDB lineage: Bacteria > Nitrospirota > Nitrospiria > Nitrospirales > Nitrospiraceae > Nitrospira_D. Next base: position 4,472 of record JANDJG010000066.1, read on the forward strand.
TCAAAATGTACTACCCCGTGGAAGAAGTTCGGGTGGTCCAGGGCAAGCTGTTCCGTAAATTGGACCCGGAGATTCATCAGGGACTCCGGTGCTCGATGGACGTGCCGGACAAGACGGGCAAAGAGCCGCTGGTGCGCGAAGGGGCTCGATTGACCAAGGGGTTGATCGCCAAACTCAAGGCCGCCGGCGTCAAGGAAATTCCAATGGCTCCCGTGGAGCTGGTGGGACGCGCGGTTCTGACCGAGCTGGTCGACTCGAAAAACACGAAATTGGCCGAGAAAAACCAGCGGCTGACCGCCGAGATCCTGGAAGCCATCGCCGAAAGCGACATCGAGGAATTCAAGGTCATTTATCTCGATACGACGTCCGCCACTCCCGTCATTCTCGATACACTGGAAATGGAAAAAATCGGGTCCAAGGAAGAGGCGATGGTCGAAATCTATCGTCGTCTTCGACCCGGCGAGACTCCCTCCGTCGAGACCGCGCGGGCGCTGTTCGACAATCTGTTCCTGAATCCCAAACGCTACGATCTCTCTCCGGTCGGGCGCCTCAAGCTCAACAAAAAACTCGGGTTGGATTTACCCCTTGAACAGCGGACGCTGACGGCTCAAGACATCGTCGAGGTCATCCGGTATCTGGTCGGTCTGAAGATGGGCAAGGGCGAAGTCGATGACATCGACCATTTGGGCAATCGGCGCGTCCGGTCGGTGGGAGAGTTGCTGGAAAATCAATTTCGGGTTGGGCTGGTCCGCATGGAGCGGAGCATCAAGGAACGCATGAATCTCCTCGATATGGAGACCGTGCTTCCCCATGACTTGATCAACGCCAAACCGGTGGTGGCCGCGGTCAAAGAGTTTTTCAGCAGCAGCCAACTCTCGCAATTTATGGATCAAACCAATCCTTTGGCCGAAATCACCCATAAGCGGCGATTGTCGGCTCTTGGACCGGGAGGATTGACCAGAGAGCGGGCGGGCTTTGAAGTGCGGGACGTGCACCCGTCGCATTACAGCCGGATCTGTCCGATTGAAACGCCGGAAGGACCGAACATCGGACTGATTACGTCGTTGGCGACGTACGCCAGGATCAATCAATTCGGATTCATCGAAGCTCCGTATCGGAAGGTCGTGAAGGGGCGGGTCACCGATGAGATCGAGTTTCTTTCCGCCATCGAGGGCGACAAGTACGTCATCGCCCAGGCCAACTCCAAGGTGGACGCGACGGGCCGGTTGGTGTCGGAAACCGTATCGTGCCGGTACGGTGGCGACTTCATCACGGCGACGCCGGATAAAATCGAATACGTGGACGTGTCTCCCAAGCAAGTCGTCAGCGTGGCGACGGCGCTCATTCCGTTTCTCGAGCACGACGATGCCAACCGCGCGTTGATGGGATCCAACATGCAGCGTCAGGCCGTCCCGCTGATCAAGTCCGAAGCTCCGCTGGTCGGCACCGGCATGGAAGCGGTGGTGGCGAGAGATTCCGGGTATGTGATTCAGGCCAAGCGGGCCGGCGTCGTCGAAAGCGTCGACGCCACGAGGATCGTGGTCCGAGCCGATTCCAAAGACGGGAAAAGGGGAAAAGATTCGGGGCTTGACGCCTATGATTTGATCAAATTTCAGCGGTCGAATCAGAATACCTGCATCAACCAAACCCCGGTGGTTCGCGTCGGGCAGCCGGTCAAGAAGGGGCAAGTGCTGGGAGACGGTCCGGCCATCGATCGCGGGGAGCTGGCGCTGGGCAAGAACGTGCTGGTGGCCTTCATGCCGTGGGGGGGGTACAACTTCGAGGACGCCATTCTCATCAGCGAGAAGTTGGTGCGAGAAGACACATTTACCTCCATTCACATCGAGGAATTCGAGGTGGAGGCCCGCGATACCAAGCTGGGCAAGGAGGACGTCACGCGCGATATTCCCAACGTGGGGGAAGAGGCGCTCCGAAACCTGGACGAAAGCGGGATCATCCGCATCGGAGCCGAAGTGAAGCCGGGCGACATTCTGGTCGGGAAGGTGACCCCGAAAGGGGAGACCCAGCTTACACCGGAGGAAAAACTCCTCCGCGCCATTTTCGGCGAAAAGGCCGGCGACGTGAAGGATACGTCGCTGACCGTTCCGCCCGGCGTCGAGGGCATCGTGGTCGATGTGAAGATCTTCTCGCGCAAGGGGCTTGACAAGGACGAGCGCTCCAAAAGCATCGAGACCGACGATCAGATGAAATTGCAGCGCGACCACCATGAGGAGTTGCGCATCATCGACGAAGAAAAGACGAAGAAGATTCGGAAACTCTTGCTCGGCAAGGTGGTCGGTCGCGATTTGATGGACCCCGAAACGGGCGACGTCATCTTGAAGAAGAAGGGAAAGCTGACCGCGGAAATCCTCAAACGGCTGCCCGACGACACGGTGCGCCACATTATCCTCAGCGATCCCGACGAACAGAAGCAGTTGGAGGACATTGAACGACGGGCCAAGGAACAAATAGAGATCCTTCAAACGCTCTACGATGAAAAAGTCGGGCGATTGAAACGCGGCGACGAATTGCCGCCCGGCGTGATCAAGCTGGTCAAGGTGTATATCGCCATGAAACGCAAAATTCAGGTCGGCGATAAGATGGCCGGACGTCACGGTAACAAGGGCGTCGTGTCGCGCGTGCTGCCCGAAGAAGATATGCCCTATTTGCCGGACGGGACGCCGGTCGAAATCGTGCTCAATCCGCTGGGCGTTCCATCCCGCATGAACGTGGGGCAGATTCTTGAAACCCATTTGGGATGGGCGGCCAAGGCTCTGGGAATCACGGTGGCCAGTCCGGTTTTTGACGGCGCGTCGGAGAAGGAGATCAAGGAGCTGCTCAAGAAGGCCAAGCTGCCGGCCAGCGGGCAGACTCAGTTGATCGACGGCAAAACGGGCGAACCGTTCGGAAGCCCCGTCACGGTCGGATACATGTATGTCCTCAAGCTGCACCATTTGGTGGACGACAAAATCCACGCCCGCTCCATCGGTCCCTATTCGCTGGTGACCCAACAACCGCTGGGAGGCAAGGCGCAATTCGGCGGCCAGCGGCTGGGAGAAATGGAAGTCTGGGCGCTCCAAGCCTATGGAGCGGCCTCGACGCTCCAGGAATTTCTCACAGTGAAATCCGATGACGTCCCGGGCCGCTCTCGCATGTACGAAGCCGTCGTCAAGGGCGAGCCGTTTTTGGAGCCGGGACTCCCTGAGTCGTTCAACGTCTTGGTCAAAGAGCTCCAAAGCTTGGGGCTTGACGTCGAATTGGTCAAGACGCCGGACTAACCCTGCTGTGCCGGCTTGGTCCGGCATCGAAGGAGGTTGCTACCTTGGAAGGTGTATACACATTGTTTGAGAAGCAGCGGGATTCCGTGTCGTTTGATTCCATGCGCATCCGCATCGCTTCGCCTGAAAAGATTCGGTCTTGGTCCTATGGGGAGGTCAAGAAGCCGGAGACGATCAATTATCGGTCCTTCAAGCCTGAAAAAGACGGGCTGTTCTGCGCCAAGATCTTCGGTCCCATCAAAGATTGGGAATGCAATTGCGGCAAGTACAAGCGCATGAAGCATCGCGGCATCGTCTGCGATAAGTGCGGCGTCGAGGTGATCCAATCGAAGGTGCGTCGGGAGCGGATGGGGCACATCGAACTGGCGGCTCCGGTCGCGCACATTTGGTTTTTGAAGGGAGTTCCCAGCCGCATCGGCACATTGCTGGACATGAGTTTGAAGCAGTTGGAAAAAATCCTCTACTTCGAGAGCTACGTGTGCCTGGACCCGGGGCCGACGGATCTCTCCGAGAAGGAATTGATTACGGAGGATAAGTTGCGCGCGTTGGCGTCCGAATTCGGCTCCAGCGCCTTCAAGGTGGGAATCGGCGCGGAGGCGATCCGCGAGCTGCTGCGCAAGATCGACATCAACGCCTTGTGGGATGAGTTGCAGGTCAAGGCGAAAGAATCGACGTCGGCGGCGATGAAGAAAAAATACGCCAAGCGACTTAAGGTTCTCGAAGCGTTCCGGAAGTCCGGTAATAAACCGGAATGGATGATCATGGACGTCATTCCGGTGCTGCCTCCCGAATTGCGCCCGCTCGTCCCTCTGGACGGCGGTCGGTTCGCGACGTCGGACTTGAACGACTTGTATCGTCGCGTCATCAACCGAAACAACAGGCTCAAGCGACTGATGGAGCTCAAAGCGCCCGGCGTCATCATTCGTAACGAGATGCGGATGTTGCAAGAAGCGGTCGATGCGTTGTTCGACAACGGGCGTCGGGGGCGAGCGATTCGGGGACCCAACAAGCGCCCGCTGAAGTCGTTGAGCGACATGCTGAAGGGAAAACAGGGACGGTTCCGCCAGAATCTCCTTGGGAAACGTGTCGATTATTCGGGACGTACCGTGATCGTGGTGGGGCCGGAACTGCGTCTTCATCAGTGCGGGTTGCCCAAAAAGATGGCGCTCGAATTGTTCAAGCCGTTTATCTTCCACAAACTGGAGGCCCGCGGAGCGGCGACGACGATCAAGAGCGCCAAACGGCTGGTCGAGAAGGAACGGCCGGAGGTATGGGACGTGCTCGACGAGGTCATCCGGGAGCATCCGGTCCTCCTGAACCGAGCCCCGACGCTCCATCGGCTGGGCATTCAGGCCTTTGATCCCGTCTTGGTCGAAGGCAAGGCCATCCGACTGCATCCGTTGGTCTGCTCCGCCTTCAACGCCGACTTCGACGGAGACCAAATGGCGGTGCACGTGCCGTTGTCCGTCGAGGCGCAAGTCGAGGCCCGCGTGCTGATGATGTCCATCAATAACATTCTCTCTCCGGCCAACGGCAAGCCGATCGCCGTGCCGTCGCAGGACATGGTGCTCGGCTGCTACTGGCTGACAAAGGAGAGGGTGGGAGCCAAAGGCGAAGGGAAGGTGTTCGGGTCCGTCGAGGAAGTGCGGATCGCCTACGACGCCCGCGAGGTGGAAGAGCACGCCCGTATTAAGGTGCGGATCGGGAACGGGTTGGTGCAAACCACGGTGGGGCGGGTCCTGTTGTCGGAAATTCTTCCGGCCGGTCTGCCGTTCGCGCTGGCGAACAAGCTCATGACCAAGAAGGAGATGACCAAGCTGATCGACTCCGTCTATCGCCAAACCGGTCATCGCGATACCGTCGAATTTCTGGATAAGATCAAGGATATCGGCTTTACCTATGCGACAAAGGCGGGGGTCTCGATCTGCATCGACAACATGCATATTCCGACCAAGAAAGAGGACTTCGTCGAGAAGGCTCAGCGCGAGGTGAACGAGATCGAAAAGCAATACGCGGAAGGTCTGATCACCAACGGCGAGCGGTACAACAAGGTCATCGATATTTGGGCGCACGTGACCGAGCAGGTGGCCAATGAAATGATGCGGGAGTTGGGAGCGGGGGGAGATCCGGCAAAACCCGAATCCTTCAATCCCATTTTCATGATGGCGGATTCCGGCGCGCGAGGCAGTTCGCAGCAAATCAGGCAATTGGGCGGCATGCGCGGATTGATGGCCAAGCCATCCGGTGAGATCATCGAAACGCCGATCACCGCGAACTTTCGCGAAGGGCTGACCGTTTTGCAGTATTTCATTTCCACGCACGGCGCGAGAAAAGGGTTGGCCGACACCGCTTTGAAAACGGCGAATTCGGGGTATTTGACCAGACGGTTGGTCGACATCGCGCAGGATGTCATCATCAACGAGCTCGACTGCGGCACGCACGACGGCATCATCGTCAGCGCCTTGGTCGAGGGCGGCGAAATCATTCAGCCGTTGGAAGAGCGTATTCTGGGACGGTTGGCCGCGGAAGACATTCGAGATCCCGTGACGGGCGAAATCATCGTCTCGCGGAACGAGGAGATTCACGAGGAGTTGACCAAGTCGATCGTGGAAGCGGGAGTCGACAAGGTCAAAATTCGATCCGTGCTGACCTGCCAGTCGATTCGCGGCGTGTGTCGTGCGTGTTACGGTCGGGATCTGGCTCGCGGCCGGTTGGTCGAAAAGGGAGAGCCGGTCGGGGTGATCGCCGCTCAATCGATCGGCGAGCCGGGAACGCAGCTCACCATGCGGACGTTCCACATCGGCGGAACCGCGAGCAAAGTCGTGGAGCAAACCGTGCTCGAGGCCAAGCACGCCGGGCGGATCAAGTTCATGAGTTTCGACGCCAAGAAGAACGCCGACGTTCACAATCCCGGGATCGCCGTGCGGAACAAGGAAGGCGAATGGGTCGTCATGAATCGCAATACCAAAATTGCGATCGTCGACGACAGCGGGCGCGAGCGCGAGAAGTATCCGGTCGTCTATGGGGCGAAAATCAAAATCAAAGACGGCGACCCCGTCACGGCCGGACAAAAGCTCGTCGAATGGGACCCGTATTCGCTGACCATCTTGACGGAAGTAGGAGGCAAGGTGGCGTTCGGCGACATCATCGAGGGCGTGACGATGAAAGAGGAATTCGATGAGGTGACCGGGCTGTCGAGGAAGGTCATCATCGAACACACCGGGGCCACTCTTCGCCCTCGCATCTCGATCAAGGATGAAACGGGGAAGACGGCCAAGGTCCCAAGCGGGTCCAGCACGGTCGCGCGCTATTTGCTGCCGGTGGGGGCGCATATTTTCGTCGAGAAAGGCGCCACGGTTCATCCCGGAGACGTGTTGGCCAAAATTCCGCGCGAAACGACGAAGACGAAAGATATTACGGGCGGTCTCCCGCGCGTGGTCGAATTGTTCGAGGCCCGGAAGCCGAAGGAGCAGGCCGTCATTACCGAAATCGACGGCGAAGTTTCATACGGAGGATTCGTCAAAGGGCAGCGAAAGGTCATCGTGGACAACAAAATGGGAGATGTGAAGGAGTACTTCATTCCGAAGGGCAAGCACGTCAACGTTCACGAAGGCGATTGGGTTCGGGCCGGTGAGCCGTTGATGGACGGATCGGCGAACCCGCACGACATTCTCGACGTCTTGGGGCCGAACGAACTGCAAAAGTATCTGGTGGACGAAGTGCAGGACGTGTATCGCTTGCAGGGCGTTTCGATCAACGACAAACATATCGAAATTATCGTGCGGCAGATGCTGAGAAAGGTCCGCATTGAAGATCCCGGTGACACGCAGTTCCTGCCGGGCAGCCAGGTCAGCAAACACGTGTTCGAGGCCGAAAATCAGCGTGTGCTTGCGTCCGGCGGGCAGCCGGCCATCGGCAAGCCGGTGCTTCTCGGAATTACAAAAGCCGCCTTGACGACGGACAGTTTCATTTCCGCGGCGTCGTTCCAGGAGACCACGCGGGTCTTGACGGAGGCCGCCATCAATGGGCGAGAAGATAAGTTGCTGGGACTCAAGGAAAACGTCATTGTCGGTCGATTGATTCCGGCCGGTTCTGGTTTTGATGAATATCGGGATACCTTCGTACTGAGCGAAAAATCGGAAGCCGTCGCGGTGGGTGCGAGTCAGCCTGCGGCGGCCGATTCAGCCGGAACCGCTGTTTCATCGTCGATCCATTCAGGGGAGAGTTCGGCCTAAAATTCGGAGGAAGATTTACGCACTTGACAGCATGCGACAACGTCAATATAATCCCGCGTCTTTGTTCCTGACTGAGTCGAGGACGCTCATTTTGCGGAGAGGGTGAAGCAGGATGCCGACGATCAATCAACTGGTGCGCAAGGGACGAACGCTTGTCAAGGCGAAAACAAAGAGCCCGGCTTTGAAATCGTGTCCCCAGAAGCGGGGAGTGTGTCTTCGCGTTTATACGACGACGCCGAAAAAACCGAATTCCGCTTTGCGCAAAGTCGCACGTGTTCGTCTGACCAATGGTATGGAGGTCACGACCTACATTCCGGGGGTCGGCCATAATCTGCAGGAGCATTCGATCGTTCTGGTGCGAGGCGGGCGTGTCAAGGACCTCCCGGGAGTCCGATACCATTTGGTGCGCGGAACTTTGGACACGGTGGGGGTCGCGGATCGAAAGCAAAGCCGGTCGAAGTACGGAGCGAAGCGCCCCAAATAGTCGGTCGCGCCAGGGGCAGCCGTCGTGAACACGAAGATTTCGTTCTTCCTGGGCCGGTGTGGGTGACGGATAGATAGAGTAGACAAGGGATAAAGATGCCTCGAAGTAAATTCTTTGGCCAGCGCGAAGTGTTGCCCGATGTGCGCTATCGAGACAAGCTCGTCGGGAAGTTCATCAATGCTCTCATGACTCGCGGGAAAAAGAGCGTGACGGAGCGAATTTGCTACGGCGCGTTTGATGTGATTCAGGAAAAAACGGGGAATGACCCTCTGAAAGTGTTCAAGGCGGCCGTGGACAACGTGAAGCCCATTGTGGAGGTCAAGTCTCGACGGGTGGGTGGAGCGTCGTATCAGGTTCCAGTTGAAATTCGGCCGTCGCGCAGGGTGTCGCTGGCGCTTCGTTGGCTCTCGCAATGTGCCCGAACCCGAAGCGGGAGGAGCATGCGAGAGAAACTGGCCGCTGAGTTGCTTGATGCGGCAAACAACACGGGGGCATCGGTCAAGAAGCGGGAGGATGTGCATCGAATGGCGGAGGCGAATAAGGCGTTCGCTCATTATCGCTGGTAACGTCGGTCTGTGCTGCAGTCGAGCCGTGCTGCGATTCATAGACGCGTCGTGAAATGATCGCAGCGGTGCCTTGCCGGCTTGGCCTGCAGCATAGATGTTTTGTGAGGATTTCGGTGGCTCGTCAAACACCTTTGGAACATACAAGAAACATCGGCATCATGGCGCATATCGATGCCGGTAAAACGACGACGACGGAACGAATCCTGTTCTATACGGGGCTGACCCATAAGTTGGGCGAAGTCCATGAGGGTGCGGCAACGATGGATTGGATGGAGCAGGAGCGTGAGCGAGGCATTACGATTACCGCGGCCGCCACGACCTGCTATTGGAAGAATCGGCGTATCAACATTATCGATACGCCGGGTCACGTCGATTTCACCATCGAGGTCGAACGCTCGTTGCGGGTGCTTGACGGAGCGGTGGCGGTATTCGATTCGGTTCAAGGTGTCGAGCCTCAATCGGAAACCGTCTGGCGACAGGCGGACAAGTATCGAGTGCCGCGAATCGCTTTTATGAACAAGATGGACCGGATCGGGGCCGATTTTTATTTTTGCGTTCAGTCCATGATCGATCGGTTGGGGGCCAACCCTGTTCCGATCCAGATCCCCGTGGGGCGAGAGGCCGAGTTTCGGGGTTCCATCGATCTCGTTTCGATGAAGGCGTATCTCTATGATGACGAAACACTCGGCGCCAAGTATGTCGTTCAGGAGATCCCGTCCGATTTGTTGGAAAAGGCCAGGGAATATCGGGAAAAAATGATCGAATCGGTCGCCGAATTCGACGACCAGGTCATGGAAAAGTATCTGAACGGCCAGACTCTCACGGAAGATGACATTCGACGTGCGATTCGGTCCGGTACGATCGCGATGAAGATCACGCCGGTGCTGTGCGGATCGGCCTTCAAGAACAAGGGGGTTCAGCAACTTCTGGACGGCGTGGTGGAGTTTTTGCCGTCGCCTCTGGATATTGCCGCCGTCGTGGGAGTCGATCCGGCCACCGGAAAACAGGTGGAACGCAAGGCGTCCGATAGCGAGCCGTTCGCGGCGCTGGCTTTTAAGATCATGTCCGATCCCTTTGCCGGTCAATTGACGTATTTCCGGGTCTATTCGGGGACGCTCAAAACGGGAACGCCGGTCCTCAATGTAACGAAGGGAACAAAAGAGCGTATCGGTCGGCTCTTGAAGATGCACGCCAACAAACGTGAGGAGATTGAGGCGGTGTATGCCGGCGATATTGTCGCTGCGGTCGGTCTCAAGGGGGCCACGACCGGTGATACGTTGGCGGATGAAAAACATCCGGTTCTGTTGGAGGTGATGAAGTTTCCCGAGCCCGTCATTTCAATGGCCATCGAGCCGAAGACCAAGCAGGATCAGGAAAAGATGGGCTTCGCCCTGCAAAAGCTTGCCCAAGAGGATCCGTCATTCCGTGTTCGCACCGACGAGGAAACGGCGCAGACCATTATTTCAGGGATGGGCGAACTGCACCTTGAAATCATCGTCGATCGATTGCTCCGCGAATTCAAGGTGGAAGCGAACGTCGGTCAGCCGGAAGTGGCGTACAGAGAGACGATTCGACGCAAGGCCGAAGCCGAAGCCAAATACATCAAGCAGACGGGCGGCCGAGGTCAGTACGGCCACGTCGTGCTGACGGTCGAGCCGTCCGAGCCGGGGAAAGGGTTTGAGTTCGTCAACAAAATCGTCGGCGGCGTCATTCCGAAAGAGTACATTCCGGCCGTCGAAAAGGGCGTCAAGGAACGGATGGAAAGCGGCGTTATTGCCGGGTATCCCTTGCGGGATATCCGTGTGACACTCACGGACGGCTCTTACCATGAAGTCGACTCGAATGAAATGGCGTTCAAAATTGCGGCGTCGATGGGGTTTGCCGACGCTTGTAAAAAGGCCGACCCTGTGTTGCTGGAGCCGATCATGAAGGTTGAAGTGTTGGTGCCCCAAGAATTTATGGGTGACGTGATCGGAAACTTGAACGGGCGTCGAGGCAAGGTCCAGGGAATGAAAGTGCGAGCCGGGGCTCAAGCGATCGAAGCGTCCGTCCCCCTTAAAGAAATGTTCGGGTACGCAACGGACTTGCGATCCAGAACGCAAGGGCGCGCCACCTACAGCATGGAATTCGATCGGTACGAGCAGGTTCCCAAGCAAATCGCGGAGACGATTATCGCCAAGTATCGTGGTGAATAGGGCGCAGAGCTCGTGGGCGGTCGCGTGTTCCCGAGTCGAGCGTTTGTTGAAAAACGACATTTGATCAAAGGATTTCCTGGACGAGGAGCGAGGTATGGCGAAGGCGAAATTTGAGCGGAAGAAGCCGCATGTGAACATTGGGACGATCGGGCATGTGGACCATGGGAAGACGACGTTGACGGCGGCGTTGACGAAGGTGTGTGCGGATCG
>JANDJG010000177.1 GCA_024331085.1 Nitrospira sp.
CTTTAGAAGTTCGACAGGACAGAACGACAAGGCGGGGCTGCACGGACGAACGGCGTGTGTGAAATGCTGAGCGAAGACAAGGTCAGTCACCTCTCGCACGTGATTTTACAGGCCGTGAAACGTCACCAGTCCGTCGCCCTGCGCGGTGACGACGAACGGGTGCTCAAGGAAATCAAGCGGGTCCTCGCCGCCGAGTTGGCGCAGGAGGCGGAGATCGATCGCAAGGTCAAGGCGAAGCTCGCGTCTTATTCGCGCGGCATTGTCGAGGGGAGTGCGGAGTGGGAAGTCCTCTACCGGAAAACGTTTGAAGAAGAAACTCGAAAACGAGCCCTGTGAGAAGCTAAAAGAAGATAAAGACGGGAGAAGAGGATTGTGAGCGGCCGGACGACATGGTTTGTGGTTTTGAGCGTTGTATTATTGATAATCGTGATTCAGGCCGGAGGCTGTTCATCCAAACGAAAGCCGCTCGTTCCGTTGACGCTGACCGATGCCGGGATCAGTCGCGAGGCGGTTGCTTTGACGGAGCAAGGGGCGAGGGCCTATCAAGAAAAACAATTCGGCGAGGCGAAGAAGTATTTTGCCGAAGCCATGGCGGCCGCGCCCGGGTCGGGGCAGGCCCATTACAATTACGCATTGGCATTGAACGCGCTTGGAGAAGCGGCTGCGGCTCGGCACCATTTTCTGGAGGCGGCGAATTTGGCGCCCGGCGACAAAGTCATTTGGGATTCTCCGGCATTGGCGCCGTACGGCGATCCCGATACGAGGAAACAAACGAAAGGCCGCCCCTATGGAACGGAACGGCCTACGTTCGGCGGGATGTCTCGGTAGAAATAAGAACATTTAATATCTTCGTATAACGAGGGGCGCGGTCTATGGCTAAAGAACTTGCGGTTGGAGACCAGGCACCGGAACTCGAGATTCCGGATCAGGATGGAAAGATCGTGACGCTTTACGGCCTCAGGGGGAAACACGTCGTGTTGTATTTTTATCCCAAAGACGATACCCCCGGCTGCACCAAAGAATCCTGCGATTTTCGCGATACCGAAGCGCAAATCATGCGGGCGGGAGGCACGATCCTCGGAGTCAGCCTGGACGGTCAAGAGTCCCACCAGAAATTCATCAAGAAATTCGGACTGCCCTTCCCATTGTTGAGCGACGAGGACGCCCGCGTATCCAAGGCCTACGGAGTGTACAAACAGAAAAACATGTACGGGAAAAAGTACTGGGGCATTGAGCGCAGCACATTCATTATCGATCCCGAAGGAAAGGTAAAAGCTGTTTTCAGAAAGGTGAAGGTGGACGGCCATGCCGATCAGGTGCTGGCGGCCTTGAAATCGTAGCGTTCATCTCGCTGGCTCGTCCGTTTTTACCCGCTTTCTCACCATGGTGACGCGGCTGACGACAAGAAATGCTCGTGCGGCCGGTCTTATCGGGTTCCTCTTCGTTATTTCACTTTCTCATCCGGGTGATGCGTTTCCCGCGACCGACAAGGCGGCCGCGACGCTGCTTGTGAAGGATGCGCTGACGGTTCCCGGTCGATCGACGACGATCGAAGCTCGGCTTTCAACCGCTGGACCCTGGACAACGACAGGGATAGGCGGGGAGCCGGTCGATCTGTTGGTGGAGGACACGATCGTCGCAACCGGCATGACCGGAGGAGACGGGCGGGTGTTTCTGAGCCATCGTTCAAACGCGCAAGGCGCGTTGCCGATCCGCGTTCGCGTCGGTAAGAGTTCGCGTGTCTTGCCGGTTGAAGGACGGGCGAACCTTGTCGTGTGGGAGCAACGAAACCCCATTGTCGCGGTTGAGTTGGCGGCGTTGATGGAGCAGCCACCCGTCCCACCTCCTGTTCCCCTGATCGGGGCCGCGCTCGATCCGGAACGGAAACCGATGCCGAACGCCGCCGAGGAGCTTGCCAAGCTGACCCGGTTTTCTTATCGCGTCATTTACGTCGTGTTGCTGCCTTCTTCTGGTGCGGACGGCTTTCGCATCGCGCATCAAACACGGGAGTGGCTGAACGCTCATCAGTTTCCGACCGGCTATGTTTGGGTGTCGCCGCCGGGCGGTGACGCGTTGGGGGAAAAGCTCGATGAACTGCGTGCGGACGGATGGAAGACCTTGAAGATCGGTATCGGCCGATCGACGGCGTTTGTCGAAGCTTTTCTCAATCGACGGTTGCAAGCCGTCATAGTGCCGGAACCGTCCGGTGAGGCGCCTCCGAAAGCCCGCGTGGCCAAGGATTGGAAGGAGGTGAGAAAAAAACTCTAAGCGGTCGGCCTTGTGGGCCGGTTGCCCGAGGAGGACAAGCCGCGACCGTCGGCTTTTTCCTGATTGTTGCCGGGTAGACATTCGCCGCTGTTTTGCAAACCTGTTCATCAATAATCAAGGCGGAAATGCCTTGTCGATCCTTTCTTTTGATTGGAAGGTTCTTTTAAGATAACCCGTCAGAGTTCATTGTTTGCCGAAGGTGCCGGATTTGAAAGCCAAAACCACCTTTTCCTGCCAATCCTGCGGACATCAAGCTCCACGATGGCTGGGGCGCTGCCCCGACTGCGGCGGCTGGAACACAATGAAAGAGGAGCGGCAGGCGGCGACCGGCAAAGGCCGCCCCTTGGCGCTCAAGACCGCGCAGGCGCAGGCGACGCCCATCGGCGCGATTGAAGTGGTCGGCGAGGACCGCCGTCTCACGCACATCGGAGAGTTTGACCGAGTGTTGGGTGGCGGAGTGATTCCCGGCGCGGTCATTCTGATCGGCGGCGATCCGGGGATCGGGAAGACCACCCTGCTGCTCCAAGCTCTGCCGCGGTTGGCGGCCGCCTCGGCGCCGGTGTTGTACGTCTCAGGCGAGGAATCGCCCCGTCAGATCAAGATGCGCGGACAGCGGCTGGGCATCGAGCATCCCCGTCTGCTGATTCTCGCCGAAACCTCGCTGGAACAGATTCTGAAAACGGTTCAGGAGATTCAGCCGGCCGCGATCGTGGTGGATTCGATTCAAACGGTCTATACGGAACAGGTGACCTCGGCGCCTGGAAGCATCAGTCAAGTGCAGGAGGTGGCCGGACAGTTG
>JANDJG010000178.1 GCA_024331085.1 Nitrospira sp.
CTGACCAGATAGATCACTTTCGGTTGATGAGACCGATACTCGGCAATCAACGATGCGGCGCTGAACTCAAAGGGCGGTTTCAGGGGGGCGAACAGCAGATCCCCGCCGCTTGAAGCGGCGAAGGTGAAAAAGTTTTCATAGGTGGGCACGGGAACGAGCACACGCTCTCCCGCGCTCAAATAGACCCGGCACAGCGATTCCAAAGCGACGTCGGAGCCGGGGAACGTCAACACGTTCATCACCGATACATCCAGCCACGCCGCGAGCGCCTTGGTCAATTCAATGGCGACGCAATCGGGATACCAGGAGTAATACTCGTCTTTGGACAGGAGCTTGCGGGCCGTCCGCTTGACGAAGTCGGGCACGAACGCCCCCTCGTTCCAATCCAACTTCGTCAAACTATACTCGTCGTAAATCTGCCACGGCTCCTGCGGCGTGATCTCGTAAGCTTCCAGCGTCCGAACTCGAGGATTGGGGGCGACCGCCATAACGCTCCTTACGGCAACACGACGTAACCCGGAATCGACGGCCGATAATGCCGATTGTTCCATCGATAAACGCACCGTTTCACGGTTCGCTTGATCGTGGACGGCACGCGAACCACAAGCTCCTGATACCAACGATTTTGTTGGATCGACGTGAGCGACCGCGGCTTGCGAACCTTGGTGCTGTCGACGAGCAACACCCCCTGCACCCCTTTCAATGTTTCCAGCCAATCTTCCTTGACGGTGGTCTGATAAGCCGTCACATAGTAACCGACATGCTGGGCCTTATGCGCATCGCTCGCCGCCACAATTTTGATGCCGTACTGGGCGCACAAACTTTTAATCTGTGCCACTCGTTCCGGCTGGTCAGGAATGCCTCCATTATATGCTTCCATCAAGGAGACCAGACCAAGATATTCGTGATAATCCGGATAGAGAGTGCAAAATCCCGTCGCCGGTTTGAACGGGTGAGGAATCATCACCAGTCCTCCCTGTTCACGAATATGTTCCATAATTCGGCGGGCCGGTTGCCCTTTCTCCAAACCGTGGCGGAGAAACAATCCCACGATATGGCTGCCCCGCTCACAGGTAAATTCGCACCCCACGATGATTCGAATGCCGTGTTCTTGAAAGCGCCGGATGTTCACGGCGGGGAGACGGTCGTGCTCCGTGATGGTGAGCAAACCGATGCCCTTGGCAAGACAGGTCTGGAGCAGCTCGTCCTCCGTCGTCAAGCCGTCATGCGAGCTGCATGTATGACAATGAAATTCGGCTAAGTATCCAAACGGGCTTTTTGCAGTATTGGCAGGCATTTTCCTTCTCCGCTTTGTTCAAATTCCTGGGTCGGCACCACGTTGACTTCGCCTCCGAATCGCAGTTTCATTTCCTGCCGAACGTTTTCCGCCACCTTCTCCGGATCGACACCGGCTCGAGGAGCAATGCGCACTTCGACATCGTCCTTGGACGATTGAATGATTTGAAATCGCACCACATCGTCTTGCTTGGCAAAGTACGTGTAGAGATTGATGGAGGGAATAGGAAACCCATTGCGATGGAGAAGCAATTGATCCGACCGTCCCACCACCCGACGAACCAGCGGAAAGATGCGCCCGCAGGAGCACGACTTGTCCGCCAATTCCACAAGATCACCGGTGTCATAACGAAGGAGCGGCATGGCCGTATTCTGAAGGTTGGTGGCGATCATTCGATACAGCCCCGCTTGGTCGGACGGCAGAAATTCCACGTATCCGTAGTCCGACAGCACGTGAAGCCCCTCATGCGCTTCGCACTCGTGCAGCATGGCGGTGATTTCCGCCTGCCCGTAATGATCGAACACCTTGATGCCGAAAGCCTCCTCGATTTCAGCTCGATAGTGGGGCAACAGCGTCTCCGAAGCCGTGAAGGCCGCTTGCAAGCCTGGCAACCGTCGCTTCTCGTTTTTGGCGACTCTGGCCAGCAAATACAAAGAAGAAGGATAGCCTCGAAGGTACTTTGGCCTCCATCGGGCCATGACGTCCAGATAGGTCCGGCACTGGGCCTCGCTCAAGTGATAGGGTGAAAAATAGAGCCAATTCCGCAACCGGTCGAGCTTCCACAGCGGCTCACCGGCCTTGGGGGAATAACTTCGGACAATGGCCATTCGATCACGGAATCGATACCCGGCCCATCTCCAGTGACGCCAGATTGCCCCCTGCTCCACCGCCCACTGCCCGGCCGACGTGTATACGCTCAATGGCGTGCCGGTTGTCCCGGAGGTTCGCAGCCGAATCGCCGCGCGCAACTCCTTCATGCTGCAAAAGTCCGACAACTTTGAGCGAACGGTCTCTTTCGTCAAGATCGGGAGGCGCTTGATATCGTCCAATGTCCAAACGCGATGCGGGTCAAAATCATGTTCCCAAAACAGTTTCTGATAATAGGGCACGTATCGATAACAGGCATCGAGCACCAGGCGGAGCTGTTCAAGCTGGTACGCCTGAATCTGATCCGGAGAGAAAAACGGCGTGTTTCTCATCAGCCCCTTGCTCAACCGGTACCCTTCCCACGTCAGCGACGCGTCTCTCAATCGTTCTTCAATGGTCATCTGATTAAAATTTCCATGAGGTGACGGTGCCGGCCGGAAGCCGGTTGCGCTTCTTCGCTATCGACCCATCAATGTGAAAGCATAGCCGAGGAGTTCCTTGCTTACCTATGGGGGGAGTGCAAAGTGCAGTGTAGTGCTTTTTCATCCTGAGCGGAGCACCAAAATTTCAAACCTTTGTTAATAAATCGTTAAGGAGCAAGCGCCTCCGCCTCTTTCCCTGAAAACAGAACCAGAACGGGCGCCTTACCCGTCGATCACCCATTCAGGCCTGGCGCCGCCACGCACAATCCACTCATAGGTACGAGCCATCTTCAAGCCCAGACTGTCCCACGAAAACTCATCCTGCATCCAGCGCCGCCCGCGCTGTCCCATCTCACTTAATTCGTCAGGAGATAGGGCTAACGCCTGTTTCAGGGCCTCCACCAACGGAGCCACCCCGATCTCGATCCACCATCCCGCCCGCTTCTCGACCA
>JANDJG010000067.1 GCA_024331085.1 Nitrospira sp.
GCGCCGACCGCCCGGACAAAGCCCGCCCCTATTATCTTGAGGCATTGGACCTCCTGCGCGAATTGAAGGACGATCGCGCCCTCGGCATCCTCTATCACAATCTGGGGCAGCAAGAGGCCCGTGACGGCCGATGGAACGAGGCCGTCGCGTCGTTTGCGCGGGCGCTCGATCATCATCGGATCGTCGGCAATGAAGAAGGTTTGGCGGTCACGTACAGCCTGCTGGGAAAAACGTTCTTCGACCATGGTGATCTCGTTCAAGCCGAACGTTGTCTCAACAACGCCTCGGAACATTACATCAGGCTCGGTCAGGAACCGGCCGAAGCCGCCGTGCTTCGCCTGCTCGCCACCGTCTATGAGTCCCGTCGCGACGTGATTTCAGCCCGCCGCTGTCTGGAGCGAGCGGTCTTGCTCGACCGGCGGTACCGGCTTCCGGAACTGGAGACTGATTCCGCCCGCCTGGCCGAACTGAACCAAGCCCGCTGATCGTCCTACTTCCCCGGCCTTCGTCTGCGGGCACGCCCGCTTGCTCATCCGGCATTCCCTCGGCCATCCCTCTTGAAAGACGGAATTACTGGACAAGATGGAATCCTCTGCTACCGTGACAACGTCGCCCCGACGGTCAAGTTTTGACCCGGACCGGCCGACAGGAGATTGTCACGGATCGCGCATGCCGTTTTGTATCCGAGCGTTCTTCATGATCATCGTCGGGGCCTGTCTGACTGCTCAACCGGTGCAGGCCGAAGACCGATCTCCCGATGCCCCCCACATCACGATCGGCACTCAAGAAGTGGGGCTCTCCGCCGGATACCTGCTGCCCCATCGGCTGACTACGGACCATACGACCAAACAGCAGGGGCCGGCCCTGATGCCGTCGTGGATGATGACGATCACCGATCCCTTCGGCCCACGCTGGCTTCGCGGGCAGGTCGCCATCGGCGCGGAAATGGTCTATCTGCAATTTCGCGAACCGATCCTGACGCACGGCATCGGCTTTACGCCAAAAATCAAATACAGCCTCATCGTCACGGATCGATTGCGCCCCTATCTGGAGTTCGCCGGAGGTCCGTTCTGGACCGATCTCGGCGGGCGGATTCCCGAAGAAGCCAACGAGTTCAACTTCATCGTGACCGGCGGCGTCGGCCTGTCATGGTTTCTCACGCCGCAGACGGCCTTCAACGTCGGCTACCGATTTCATCATATTTCCAACGCCGGCACCGCGTATCCGAACTTGGGGCTCAACTCGAGCCTCCCTTTCTGCGGGTTTTCATTTTATTTCTAAGGAGACACCGTATGACCGTTTATAGGACAGGCTGGATCATGCTGGGGCTGTTCACCATGACGACGCTCGGGTGCAGTCGCTGGATCGACGTGACGCCCTCTACGCCGTCCGATGCAACCTTGGTCGCGCGTACCGTTTCCAAGGATGAACGGGTTCCCCTCGTCGTGGAGAGCCTCCAGGTGATTCAGAACGGCGCTCATCAACATCCGTCATCCGATTTGGAGCGCCGTCTGCTCACCACCGTTCAAGAAACCCGCCTCTTCTCGACCGTGATTCCCTTGGGAGGCGACTCGTCTTCCTTGAGCGAGAAAACCGTGACCGCGCGAATGACCCTGGAAGAGACCATCGATCCCCGGTCGGGAGCTTCAGCCTGGAAAGGATTTCTGGTCGGGGCTTCGATGTTTCTCCTCGCGCCGCTCATCGAGCTCGATTACGGCTACACCGCGCAGGCCACGCTGGAACTCGAACGATGGGACGGCGATGTCCGCCGCTACGACGCCCGTTCCTCCGGGACCGCCCGCTACCATCTTTTTGGAGCCACGCCGATCCTGTTCGACGAACTCAAGGGACAGGTGACGGAGACTTGCCTGCAAGACTTGATGCGTCAACTGGTACGGGACAGCGAGCGATACCTGGCCGGCCACCCTGCCTCCCCACCGGCAATCCGCACCGTCACCGTGGGAGCTCGCAAGTCGGCTTCCCGGCAGGATACGAACCCGGCCGTACCCATTGCCATCACCCCCGTACCCTAGCGGACTCCGACCCTTCGATGCTATAGTGACGGCGGTCACGGCGACGGCGCGCAAAACAGCCGAGGTTTTGCGCGCAACCAGCCGTGAGACAACCAGCCGTGAGAAAGGAGCCGTCATGACTCTCGCCGAGGCTCGACAGCGCATCGAATGGGCCATCACTCAGTTCGGACAACATGCCGCCCCCGCCATCGATCTCGTCATGGCCGAGGTCCGCTCCGACATGGGCGCCGGCGCGTTCAACGAGCTGGTCGACGATTTCGACCTTGAGCTGTTGTACAACATCGCTCCCATGGAATCCGACCACTCGAACAGTTGACCGTGCCGAGCTTCAAGGGACCAGCGTCTTCGGTTTCGCTTCTTCCCCCGTATCGGTTCGCTCGTCGCCTGTCGTTTGAGCTTCCTTCTTTCCGATGCCGCTGATCTGGGCCGCGATCTCAGCCCACGGATTCGGCCACGCCGCGCAGGTCGTTCCGGTTCTTCATGCATTGGGGCGACTCGTTCCCGATCTCCGAGTGCTGCTTCGAACCACGATTCCTCCTTCGTTTTTCACAAACCGGCTTGCTGTTCCCTTCGATGTTCAACCCGTGCAACAAGATGTCGGCTGTATTCAAGAGGGACCGCTGTCGATCGATACGGCGGCAACGTGGCGGGCGCACTACCGGTTTCATCTGACCTGGGAAGAACGACTGCGGGCCGAAGCGTCCGCCATCCTCGGCGCCCGGCCCGATCTGATCCTGGCCGACACGCCTTATTTGGCCGTCGCAGCCGGAGCGGAGGCCGGCATTCCCACCGTCGCGCTCATGAATTTTACGTGGGACCTGGTGCTCGCGGCGTTCGCGCCGCCGCCGGAGATTCCCCATGAGGCGTTGCTGCATGCAATCCGCCAAGCCTACGCCCATGCCGACCTCGCGCTCCGCATCACACCGGCGCCCGTCGTCGTCGGTTTTCAGCGGCTGCTCGATATCGGTCCGATCGCGGAGCCCGCCTCCCCGGCCCGCGATCGACTCGCAACGTGCCTTCGGCTCGCTCCCGGAGAGCGGACAGTGCTGGTCGGATTCGGCGGCATCCCGTTGGCGACTCTTCCGTTTGAATCCTTGCGCGCGGCGACCGGATATCGGTTCCTCTTCGACGGCTCGGTCCCCCCCGGCGACCAGCGGTTTGTCTCAACCCGCTCGCTGCCTTTTTCCTTCAAAGAACTGCTGGCCTCCGTGGACGTCATCATGACGAAACCGGGATACGGAACGGTGGTCGAAGCCGTGGCGCTGGGCATTCCGATCGTTTATGTCCGCCGATACAATTTCGCCGACGAGCAACCGTTGGTGGAATTCCTTCACCGGCACGGACGAGGGATCGAATTATCGCAGCAGGACTTCTCAGCCGGCCGGTGGTTGGCCGCGCTCGATTCCGCCGTCGCTCTTCTCCCTCCGCCCTTTCCCCCGCCCGCGATGAGCGGAGCGGAGGATGCAGCCGGATTGTTGGCGACGTTTTTGTGATATGCATGGATTGCCCGTTTCATTCGTCGAACGGAGAAACAATGCTATAGTAACGGCGCGTGCTCGACGAAGGAAGCGTCGGGCTTCTCATGCGTCGTTTATGCGCCGGGATCAGGAACAAGCCGTCTCAACCATCGAGCCCGCTCTGCTGTCCCGAGTGATGAAGGGCGAGCACCAGGCCTTCTCTCTCCTCTATGATCTGTCCGGCGCGCTTCTCTACAGTCTCGCGCTCAGAATTTTGGGAAACCGCGAAGAAGCGGCCGACCTGTTGCAAGAGATCTATCTTGAAATCCGGAAAAAGTCGGCGCGATACGACGTAGGTCGCGGCACGCCTATCGCCTGGTTGATCACGTTGACTCGCAACCGCGCCGTCGACCGATTGCGAACGGGAAGCGTCCGAGCCAAGCGCCGGCCCGCCGACCCGCCGAACGGCTCGACGGCGGAACGGGCGCCGGATCAACCTTCCGGCTCCTTCGACGCGCGGGCCGACCAAGAGCTCCGACGATTGATCCTCGACGCGGCGGCCGGTCTGCCGACCGCGCAGCGTGAAGCCGTTGAAATGGCCTATTATGGCGGTCTCTCTTACGCGGACATTTCCTCCAAACTCAATCAACCCCCCGAAACCGTGAAGACCCGCATCAAGCTCGCCATGATCAAACTGCGGGAAGCCCTGCAGAAAGACGAGGAGCGCAATACCCGTTCATGACTCACGGTGAGTTGGAAGACGCGATTCCGCTGTACGCGATCGGTGCGCTGGAACGAAGCGAGCGACAAGTGCTCGACGCTCACTTGCTGTCCGGTTGCCCTTCTTGTCATTCAGCGCTCCGGGAATTTCAGACCGTGGCGGCCGCCCTTCCGTTCGGCTTGGACATCGTCGCGCCGCCCCGCTTATTGAAAGCCTCCATCATGGCGGCGCGGGCGTCCACGGCCGGCCATGACACGATGGGACACACGTCGGATCTCCCGCGCCTTGGGCCGGGGAAATGGATGGAGCACGTGTCTCAACCGGATTCCCGCTCCACAATCGCATGGATGAACGGTGTGCCGAGATGGATCGTCGGATCGGCCGTCGCCGCGGCCGTCGCCGGAAGCGTCGCCATGGCGTGGATCGCCCGTGATTCGCACGTGACGGACGACTCGGTCGCGTTAACGCAGTGGAAGGCGCAAGCCGCTTCCGCCGCCGCTCAGTCGGCCGAGTTGCAACGCCGACTCGAAGAGCGCGAGCAATCCCTGGTTCGCGCGCGTGAAGAACTGCAACGCTCCCTGGCCGATATGGCCGATCTCAAAGATCAACTGATTCAGCGCGAAGCCGAATTGGACGTTCTAAAGACCCGACTCGATCTGTACGAGAAACGCCGCGCTCGCGCGCCCGAAGACGAGTTGGCCGTGCTCTTGCGCACACCGACCATTAAAGCCGCCGTCCTGGCCGGGACGGAAGCAGCCGGGGACGCATCAGGGATCTTCCTCTATGATCACCGAGCCCGGAAAGCCTGGCTGTACACGCTGAATCTTCCCGCTTGTCCCGCCGGGACGGAGTATCGACTCTGGCTCATGAACGAGCAACCCGTCAGCGTCGGCGCCTTTCGCGTCGGCAAAGGAGAAACCTCCCATCTGTTCGTTCAGTCCGTCCCCGATTTTCCGGGCGCGAAGGCTTTTTCCGTCAGCTTGGAACCGGCCGGAGGAGGCCGGCAGCCCGCGGGGGTGCCGTATCTTCGGAGTTCCTTGTAGCCATCCTCTTTTCTTTTTTCACGCCCCTGCCCTCGATCAAAGCCCCTGTGTTACCATGCCGCGGGAAGCGATCGGCTCACGGCGGTGGACCGTCTCATGCGTTGGAACGACGTTGATCGCCACTTTATGCGACTGGCTCTGGAGCTGGCTCGGTCGGCACCCGCGGCGGGAGAAGTGCCGATCGCCGCGGTCCTCGTGCACGAGGGCAAGGTCCTGGCCTCCGCCCATAATCTCCGCGAATCTCGGCAAGATCCGACGGCTCACGCCGAACTCCTCGCCATTCGGAAAGCGGCCGATCACCGTCGGACATGGCGGCTGACCGATTCGACGCTCTACGTGACGCTCGAACCCTGCCCCATGTGCGCCGGCGCCGTCGTACAGGCCCGCATTGCGCGACTCGTGTTCGGAGCCTGGGACCCCAAGGCCGGCGCTTGCGGCTCACTCTTCGACATCCCGTCCGAGCGTCGGCTGAATCACCGCGTGGAAGTCCTGGGAGGCCTGTTGGAAGAAGAGTGCCAGGCAATCTTGCAGAGTTTTTTTCGTGCGAAGCGAGGCGGCGACCGGGCAAAGAACGAGTCCTTCGCGACCGAACGATCGATCAAGCGGCTCTTGCGTTGACGAGACCGGTATCGGCGCATCCGCATCGGATCACCGGATTGTTTGTCAGACTCCTTGTTGGCGGAAAACCCGATAGGATATCGTGCATGACATGATCGGAGCTGGAGCGTCCGCATGACAAGAGCGGATAGATTGCCGCCATGCCGTCATCGCTTTCCTCCTCGGCTGGCCGTCTGTCTGCTCGGGACGGTCCTGCTCTCGATGCCGTTTCCTTCCCTTGCCATGGCGCTCGATTCAACGTTGGAATTGCTTCCGCTTCGTCCGTTCAATTTCGATATTTCATTCAATCAACGCACCTTCGCTCCCCGCGCCAGGGTCATCGCCGCCCAGGCCGGCATCACCGCCCTCCGATATGGTCTGATCGAAGTCAGGACGGTCTATCAGTTCTACAGCCAGCACACCAGGACCTTCACCACGGACCAGCATTCGTTGTATGTCAACCCGCGATGGAATAATTTCATCGACATCCTGGATTTTCCCCAAGACAAGCCGATCCATCGGCTGATTCGGCATATCCTCTTCGGCCCGCTTGAGGATCGAGCGGTTCCTTACGTCGGGGCGCTGATCGGAGGCACGCTGCCCGGCAGAGGCGAGTGGTCTCCCGGCTATCTCTACGGAGGCCAAATCGGCGTCCGCTTTCCGGTGGCGAAAGGGTTCTCGGTGGACATGGGGCTCCAATATTCGCGGTTTGAAATCGACTTCCAAAGTGCGTCCAATTTGACGGAACAGTGGCTCTTCACGATCGGCGTCCGATTCTGACCGATATGACCGCCAACGATTCATCCAACGGCGCTCGATTCATTCATGGCCATAGCGACGCCGACGATGGCCGCCGCCCCCTCGGAATCCGATGCCGGCTCCTCCTTCTCATGATGCTCGTCGGTCTCTTGCCGGGATGCGGGCTGGTTTTCGACGCGATCGAGTTGGTGCATCCCTTGACCGGCGACGAGCTTTCGACCATCTGCTCGCGCGGACAACTGCGCGTGGGCATCTCTGTCGAACCCTTTCGTCCCTTCGTGTTTCCGGCGGTCTATACCGACGAGGGGATTCGGGTCACCGGCCTCGACGTCGAACTGATCCGAGAAGTCTCGCAAGCCTTGAGCGAGCACTGCGGGGGACGGCGGTCCATTGTGCCGACGTTGCACCTGACTCGCTTCCGCGATCTCCTGATCGAACTCAACGAGGGACATCTTGATCTCTTCGTTTCTTCGTTCAGCGGGAACGTCCCCGGTTCACATCCGGGCGGGTTGTGGACCTCCATTCCTTATTTTCACGACGGCGGGATCGGCGTGAT
The DNA here is from genome assembly GCA_024331085.1 of Nitrospira sp. GTDB lineage: Bacteria > Nitrospirota > Nitrospiria > Nitrospirales > Nitrospiraceae > Nitrospira_D. The sequence continues at coordinate 7,167 of JANDJG010000067.1, forward strand.
CGTGCGACGTTCTGATGTCGAGAAAAAGATCCTTTCGGCGTTTCACAGCCAAGCCGGGGGAGTCGATACCCTGGCGGCCATACAGGAAGGCTTGTCCGGGCTGACCGTCGCGGTGCAAAACAGAAGAACCGCCCATTTCTACGCGGAGGCCAATCTGCCGCGCACCAGGCTCGTGGTGTGCGACTCGCTTCCCGCTGCGGTGGAGACGAAGGACCCGCCGATCGACGTCATTTTGACCGATTACCCCATTCTCCAGTACGTGACCAAGCGCGTCTGGCCGGACTGGCGTTTGCTTGAGCGACCGGACGGTTCACCATTGATTCTTACGCGGGAATATTTCTCGATCGTCACGAGCGAGGAAAAACGACGGCTCCAGTGGCTCCTCAACAACTTGCTGTATCGTTTGGAAGAAACGGGTCGCCTGGCGCAGATGCGAAGACGCTGGCTCCAAGAGGACTACGCCCCGACCCGCCGGGCAACCGTCGAGGGTCTGCCGCTTGAAGTCTCGAAAGTGCCGGGCCACTACAACCAGGGCCAATGCCGCATGGCGGGCAAGTGATGAGGCGTATGGGGTACAATTCCGCCATGAAACGGCTCGCCTGTTTGCTCATGTCGCTGAGCGTCGCGCTCACGTCGTCTTTGCCGGGTGAAGCGCGGACGCAACAAGAGGAGAGCGAACTCACCGCCCGCTATCTCACCATCCTTCTGAACGTGGGGCGGCTCATAGTGGAGCGCAATCAACCGCTGATCAATGATCCCGAAAAGGGCGAGAAGGGATTCACCGCCGAGTCGTTCGAGCGGGAAGTCGTCGACGAATTTTTTCAACAAACCGGGATCGATCTCAAGCACCTCCCGCCTCACCTTCCCGTTCCGGCGAAAGAACTGCTGCCGATCCTATTGGAATCGGGCAAGCACGTGGTGGCCGACGCCCAGCTCGTCATCAATCAACGAGGCATCGGCTATAAAAATTTCATTCCCGCCACGTTCGGCAGCCAGACGTCACGCAAGTTTTCAAGCCGCTCGCGGGTCACGCTCAAACAAACGACGCTCAACCCGCGCAACCCCAAAAACGCTCCGGACGCCTACGAAGAGCGCGTTTTACAGCGTCTTGCGTCGCAACCGGCTTCTCACGATCCCATCGCGGAATGGGTCGATGGGGGAAGGACTCTTCGGATGATGACGCCGATTTATTACTCGGAAGATTGCCTGACGTGTCATGGAAGCCCGGCCGGAATCTTGGACGTGTCGGGCTATCCGCGTGAAGGCGCCCGTGAAGGGGATCTTGCCGGCGCCATCAGCGTCCAAATTCCGGCCTCGCCGCCATGAGCGTTCACCTATCGGTCGGCCGGCTCCTGCCTTTCGCCCTCCATCATCACTCACAGAGATGAGCTCATTCATAAACACGGGACTCGAAGACATCGCCCGACCTCTGCCCTGATAGAGAAAAGCAGGAAGGCAAAATGGTAAAATCTTCTCCCTCTTAGACAAAGCGCGTCGCGAGGTCAAACGACATCGAGTTCAATATCTGACTTGGCGAAAAACGAAACCTGCCGGCGCAGTCCCTGTCGTCTGTGCCGTCTCTGTTGACAGGAAGAAAGGTACCGTTATGGCAGAAGTCATTGCGACGTTGGTGGTGGCCGGCTATGTCGTCGCCGTAGCAATTGGAATCGGGTATTTCATCATGCTGCTTTACCGAGATTAAGACGGTCGACCGCCGGAGCTGAGGCATGGCAGCTCCGGCTCAACCGCCTTTTCATGCCGCTTGCCGTCACTGTTTCTATTGTCTCAGAAACCGGCGGTCAGCACTCCGAACAGAAGCACGCCGACCAAAAACGATCCAAGAAGAACCAAGCTCGTGGTATCGGCAATTCTGTCCATTACCGCTCACCTCCTTCTTCCATGGGATCGATCATAAACCGATAAGAATTTCGTTGCGGCGGAGGCGGGAAGACCGTGCGACGAGCGGAAACGAAAACCGCGACAGACGACGGCCGGCCGACAGTGGGCCTTTCACCAGATCCATCCTCCAGCCCGTCAATCGGAGCAATTGGTAACACCGAGATTGTCGGAGTCAAGGGGGAACGGACCGAGCGTCAAGGAAGCCTTGATCTCCCCGACGCCGGAATTATCTGTGTCACCGTGATCCAGGTCGGTCGGCCGTTCATGCAATCCGGCCTGCTCACGCAACGCAATCGCACCCACGCTGGCGCGAAGGACATCAACCGGAAAGCCGGGACAGCGGACATCGGGAGCGACATCGGCTTTTGTCGGTATCAACCGAGGTCGACAGGGACCGTACGGCGAGCGGGATGCGCGAGAGCGAACCGGCGCCGTCACGATCGGCAAAAACGATGCGATGCTCCCGTATTGAAAGAACCGGCTTTCAGAAAGGAGGAGGACGACGATGGCACTGATGACGAAACTGAAAGAACTGATCCCTTGGAAACGCAAACCGGTCGAGACGCACGAGGTCATTTCGCTGCGCGACGACATCAATCGACTGTTCGATCGCTTTTTGACGTCTCCGTTCGACGGAAGCTGGCCCCGCCTCGCAGGCGGAGGTCCCGAGATTGAAATGGAGGAAACCGATGAAGAGGTGATCCTTCGCGTCGACGTCCCAGGACTGGATCCGAAGCACCTGGACGTCAAAATCAGAAACGGCTCGCTTCACGTGGCCTACGAGGATGAACGAGAATGGCGTGAGAAAGACGGAGCAAGCTTCGGCCGTCGCTATGCGGCGTTTCACCGAACCGTCGGATTGCCCGACGGACTGGATGCCTCGAAAGCGGAGGCCACGTGCAAGCACGGCGTGTTGACCGTTCGTATCCCCTGGACGCCGGAGGCCAGGGATCGCGCTCGCACGATCGTGGTCTCTGTCGACTGAATACCGACTCCGCCTGGAAAATGGGGGTCATAAATAAAACGGCCTTCGGTCGTGTGGACCGAAGGCCGTCCTCTGCGATCAGACTGGTCGCTGATACCGTTAGCCGCCCAGGGTGTCCAAGGTCTCCTTCAGACTTTTGCGAATACAGGTGAAAATCGGCGTGTCCCGCAACGTATAGCGCGATCCCTCCGTCTCCCGCAACGCCATCACCAAATCCACAAAATCCTCCGGCTTGTCGCTCTCGAACGCCACCACCCACTCCTGATCGTCCAATCCAAACGAATACGTCGTGTTCAACTTCACCGACGGAAACCGATGCCCCACCTCAATGTGCTCGTCCATCATCCCCTGTCGCGCCGCCTTCGTGAGCAAAAACCACTCCCGCGTCTTCACGAACGGATACACAAAAATATACCGGCTCTTGCCCGGCACCACCGTCAACCGCTTCCCCTCCTGCCCTTCATGGCTGTGGTGGTCGATGTAAACCGATCGCTTCGTCATCGCCAAATACGAATACGGCGTCGTCAGATACTTCCCCAGGCCAGAGGCCAGCAACTTGGCGCTCATGTCTTGAAACAGATCCAATTGATAACTGATCCGCCACAACATGAAGTCGCAGTCCCCTCGAATCCCCACCGCCGAATACGGCACCACCAGCACCTGCCCCGTGTACTCCTCCACCGCCCGGATAAACTCCTGCTTGCCCCTCGCCCGCTCCTCCTCCGGCAATCGCCGCCACGCCGGATCCACCTTATAAAACGCAAAATTCACATACTGCCGCCGCTGGGGTGTCGTTGCTTGTGGAGCATCTTGATTAGCCATGGGAACTCCTGTGCGTCACAAAAAATTTGTTGATTTGATTGAGTGAACCTCGCACCGACCTCCTACACCGACGAGGTTCTTAACACTTCGTCGGCGCCTTGTCAACGGGCCATGGGCGTGGGCCATAGGCTGCCCGCGCTCATCTTTGACTTGCAGCGACGGAATTGGACTCCTTCGCCGACGTGAGTATAATGGCGGTTCAGCATCATGGCTGAAAAAGCACGATCTCTCAACTCTAACTGACACGGCCATGTCGCGCACACGCAAACAAGTGTTGACGATCGCGGGATCGGACTCGGGCGGAGGAGCCGGGATTCAAGCCGACATCAAGGCCATGTCCGCCAACGGCGTCTTTGCGATGTCGGTGATCACGGCCGTGACGGCCCAAAACACCGAAGAGGTCACGGACGTTTTCGAGCTGCCGCCCGCGGTCGTCGCCGCCCAGATCGACGCGGTCTTCGACGATTTCGACGTCGCCGCCGTCAAAACAGGCATGATCGGCTCGGCGGCGACCGTCGAGGTGATCGCCTCGATGTTGAAGCCGCAAAACGTCGCCAACCTCGTGGTCGATCCAGTGATGGTCTCAAAGAGCGGCCGCGCCCTCCTCAAATCGGAGGCCATTGACGCGCTGCGGACGCATCTGTTCCCCCTGGCCCTGGTGGTGACGCCCAACGTGCAGGAGGCGCAGCAACTTTCCGGGATCGAGATCACATCGTTGGCGGACGCGAGACGGGCGGCAAAGATCATCGCGGGTTTTGGGTGCCGCTACGTCTTGATCAAAGGCGGGCACCTGCAAGCCGACCGAGCCACGGATGTGCTGTACGACGGGCGGTTCTTCAACGTCTTCAAAGGAGAGGTGATCGACACCCCGCACACCCACGGCACCGGCTGTACGTTTGCGTCGGCCATTGCCGCCCACCTGGCGCTCGGCAAGCCGATCGTTGATGCCGTTCACGCCGCCAAAGCCTACGTGACGGAGGCCATCCGCCATGGTCTCGCCATCGGCCACGGACACGGCCCGACCGATCATTTTTATTTCCTCGACTGACCGATTGAAGAGACGCCCCATGGCCCGCCGCTACGATTCTTCAATCGTATTGCTCCTCGTCGGATTCGGGTGGCTCACGCTCGCTTCGTTCATCGGACTGGGGATGTTGATCGGCTTGATCCTCGGCGCTCCCATGCCGCCATGGGTGCGACCGGTCCACGTCCACGCCGCCTTGGTCGGCGGCGTCTTGCAGATGGTGCTCGGCGGCTTTCTCGGCACAGTCTCACCGCCGACCGCGGGTCGCCTCTCTTCGCATCAAACCCACCCCTTGACGCTGCTGGCAATGAACGGAGGCATGGCCGCGATGTTGGTCGGATTCTGGCTGCGCCACTCCCTGGTCGTCGGTACCGCCGGGCTCCTCGTGGCCGGCGCGTCGCTGTGGATCGTCCGAGTCCTCTGGACTCGATCCAAACACGCCCCTTCCGAGAATCCAGGTCGGCTCTATTCCACCGTTTCCTTCCTTGCTCTCCTGGGCAGTCTCATGTGTGCCGGGATGTTATCGCTCTCCGGGTTCGATCGGTTCCACGGCTACGCGAGGCTTGCCCACATTCATCTCGGAGTGCTCGGCTTCATCGTCCTGATCATCGTCGGCGCGATGCACGGCCTCTTGCCTCGGATCCTACACGTTCCCCTTGCCGGCCCCGGCCTCTCCCGTGTCGTGTTGGTTGGGATGCCGTTGGGCGTGACCGGCCTGATCGTCGGCTTTTTGAACGGCTCCGTGCCGATTGAGCTGGCAGCCGGCGGACTGTTGCTCGTCACCGGCGGACTCTACGCGCTGAACCAAATGAGGACATGGCTGGCCTCGTCCCATCGCAACCACGCCGCGTCGGATCATGTGTTGATCGGAACCTTCTTTCTCGTTCTCACAGTGATCTTGGGGCTCCTGGTGGGGATCAACAGCCTGTCCACCCCGCCGGTGATGCCCATTGGCACCTTGCATGTCGTGGCCTACACTCACATGACATTCATCGGATTTATCGTGAACACGGCCATGGGGTTCTTGTGCCATCAGATTCCGTTCCTTCTGGCCGCAAGCCGTGTATCGAGCAACAAAAAACGCGCCCCCTATCAGCAAGGGTTGACCGTGATCATGGACCGCTGGCGCGCCGTCCAAATCGGCTCGCTCAATCTGGGAACCATGGGGCTGGCCGTCGTCGCCGCCCTCACGTGGAATGTCCCGCTCAGCTCGACATCCGTCCGCGTGGCCATGTGGATGTCCGCCGGGCTGCTCCTCATGAGCTTTGTCCTCTTTTGGGTCAAACTGGCCATGGCTTGGGGAACGCACCCTGACGAACCGGCCCACGCTTCTTCCTGATCGACACGAGAAACTCTGCTACAATCGCCGTATGGAAGAGCGATGTTCGTTCTACGACCGGCACGGCCATACCGTCGCCTCGCTCCTGTCCGCGCCGGATGGAGGATCGGACCGCATCGCCGTGCTATGCCACGGGTTTCTCTCCTCCAAAACCAGCACGACCAACAAGACACTCACCCGCATCCTGAACGAGCGGGGAATTTCAACGTTTCGCTTTGACTTCTTCGGACACGGCGAAAGCGAAGGTCCCTTTGAGTCGATCACAAATACCGTGGCGGTGGATCAAACGCTGGCCGCGTTGGATCTCGTCCGCCGAAACGGTTACAGAAAGATCGGCCTGATGGGGTCCAGCTTCGGAGGGCTGGTCGCGATTTTGACCGCCGCGCAACGGACCGATCTGGCCTGCCTCGCGTTGAAATGTCCCGTCGTCGATTTCGCGGAAGAACTACGGTTGGAGTTCGGCGATGAGGAAATGGCCCGCTGGAAAGCCACCGACACGGTGCCCGATATTCTGGGTGGCCCGGACCGCGTTCCTCTACGCTATGCCTTCTATGAAGATTGCCTCCGCTCCATCGCCTATGAGCCGGCGTCGGCAATCACCGCGCCCACGATCATCGTGCAGGGCGATCGGGACGAGCACGTCCCCCTTCATCAAAGCGGGAAGCTTTACGAACGACTCCGCGTGAAGAAACGCCTGGAGATGATTCCCGGCGCGGATCATCAGTTTACAAAGGGCGAGGACTTCTCACGGATGACCAGCCTGATCGCCGATTGGCTCACGGAGCATCTCGCCGCCGACTGACCGGCCGGCGCTTCGCGCCGCTTACAGGACGACGCCGCCTACCACCCAATGGCGATCGTCGGGCACATCGAGCAACAGCCTCGTCAGATTCATGCGGGCAAGCTGCGAGGCGACCTCGTCCTCGGTGAAAGAAGCCAACAGCGAATTGTAAAAATCGCGTCGGAGAATCTCCGGCGCGCCGGGCGCATAACGATCGACGACGGCCTGGGCCGCCTCCGGAGACTCAGGCCGCAGGAGATCCATCACGAGCACCGGCGCGCCGGGCTTCACGAGGAAGCGGAGCTTCTGCCAAAACTGAAGAGGATTGGGCAGATGATGCAACAAGCTGTTGGAGATGACCGCGTCGGCCTGGCGATCTCCCGGCAAATCCTGCAATCGCAAGCAGCGCGCGGTGACACGGTCGGATAACCCTGCGGCGGCAACGGCTCGCTCGGCCAATTCGACCATCGGACGCGACGCATCAATGCCGACTACGCGACATGCCGGAAACGCCCGTGCAAACCGGATCGGAATGTCACCGGGCCCGCACCCCAGATCAAAGACCTGTCCTTGCGAAAAGTCCGGAAAATAGTCCCGAAAGCGATCGACGAACCCTTGATTTTCGGCCGAGAAATCGGCTGCCGCATAAGCCTCCGCTTGCGCGGGGTCGTCCATCACCTCCGGCTCCAGTTGACGCTCCATCATCGTTTCCCCCATGCTTTCCCCCATGGTTTCCATCCAGGCTCCCTGTTACGGTCCGACGATCTCGACGCGACGGCGGGATTGCTGCTGAGCACCGACTTGCTCGGCGTGGCCCGATTCGGCCGTCGGCCATGCGCTTGACCACGTTCACCGGTCTTGCTATAGAAACGCCGGCAACCGTTCCTTTGCAATCCCCACCCAAACGAAAGGAAGACGACCGTGAACAAACAGGATCTCATCGACGCCGTGGCCAAATCCGCCGATCTTTCCAAAACCGCCGCTACTCGCGCGGTCAACGGGGCGCTGCAGGCCATCACCGCCAGCCTCAAAAAGAAGCAACCGGTGTCTCTGATCGGATTCGGCACGTTCAAGATCACCAACCGTGCCGCCCGCACCGGACGCAACCCGCAAACCGGCAAAACGATCAAGATCAAAGCCGCCAAGGTTCCCCGATTCAAACCGGGCAAAGCCTTGAAAGACGC
>JANDJG010000179.1 GCA_024331085.1 Nitrospira sp.
GACGGTGGGAGGCGTGCGGACCGGGCTGGGCGGCGCGGCGACACTGACGGTGGCGGATGCGAGAGAGATCAAAAGTCAGGTGCCGCGGTTACGGGAGGTGGCATGGATCAAGCGGAAGGGCCTCCAGGTCGTCCGTGGCGGACGAAACTGGAGAGTCAATGTCTACGGAGCTTCTTCCGGATTTTTCTCGGTTCGACAATGGCCCGCCGAGAGCGGGACGGTGTTCTCGGATGCCGACGTGGAATCCATGAGCCGAGTTGCCGTGCTCGGCCGGACCGTGGTGGAGAATCTGTTCGATTCCGGGGAGGATCCAGTTGGGGCCATCGTCAGAGTAGAGAACGTTCCCTTCCGCGTCATCGGTGTCTTGGCCGCCAAAGGACAATCGGCCGAAGGAGGGGATCAAGATGACGCGGTGTTCATTCCGTTTTCCACGGCGGAGCGGCAGGTGTTCGGTGTGCAATTCTTCGCCGGTTTAGTCGGAGCTGTTCTGACCGCCACGGAACGCGAAGAAGACTTGGACGCGGCAGTGAGTGAAATCAGACAGATTTTGCGCCAGCGGCATCGCTTGAGCGAGGAACACCCCGATGATTTCACCATCAGGACCCAACGGGATATCGCCCAAGTTCAAGAAGAAACCAGCCGGACCATGATGGGCATGTTGCTGGTGGTCGCTTCCGTCTCGCTCCTGGTGGGCGGAATAGGAATTATGAATATTCTTTTGGTTTCCATTACCCAGCGGACCAGAGAGATCGGAATTCGCATAGCCGTCGGAGCGAAGCGGTACCACATTCTTATGCAATTTCTCGGCGAAGCCTTGATCTTGAGTCTGCTGGGGAGTCTTTTGGGGGTCTTAGTCGGCCTTGCCGGCGCTCGTTTTGTGACGCAGATGGCCGGGTGGCCGACGGCGGTTCCTTTTGACGCCATCGCAATGGCCGTCTTGATCTCGACGGGAATCGGACTCTTCTTTGGGCTGTATCCGGCTCAGAAAGCGGCCAAGCTGAATCCAATCGAGGCGTTGCGATATGAATGAGCTAGAGCCTCCAGTATTTGATAAAGGAGGGCAGTTCCGTCGGATTGAGGATGCTTTTGACATCGACGACAACGCCGTATCGGTTGTTACGAAGCAGCCGGAGCAACTCCGCCGGTTTCATGTCTTTGTACGGCTGATGCGCGACGGCGATGACGATACCGTCGAGCTCATTCATTCGGCTCCAATCGGCCAGATGAATTCCATATTCGGCAACGGCTTCCTCCGGTTCGGCCAAGGGATCGTGGACCAGCACGTTGATTCCATATTCACCAAGCTCTTTCACGATGTCCGGTACCTTGCTGTTGCGCAGGTCCGGCACGTTTTCCTTAAACGTCAGCCCCAGCACTCCCACCCTCAACTCATTGGCGGGGCGTGACAGTTGGGAGAGCAACTTGACGGTATGTTCGGCGACGAATTTCCCCATTCCGTTATTGATGCGCCGTCCTGCCAGGATGACCTGCGGATGGTAGCCGACCGATTCAGCCTTGGCGGTCAGATAATAAGGATCGACTCCGATGCAGTGGCCGCCGACCAGCCCTGGAGAAAATTTAAGAAAATTCCACTTGGTGCCGGCTGCATCAAACACCGATTTGGTGTCGATACCGAGCCGGTGGAAGATTAGCGCCAGTTCGTTCATCAGGGCGATGTTCAGGTCACGTTGCGTGTTCTCAATCACTTTGGCAGCCTCCGCGACCTTGATGCTGGGAGCTCGGTGGATTCCCGCCTTGACCACTAGCCCATAAGTTTGAGCCACGATTTCCAAGGACTCCGCGTCTTGGGCCGCCACCACCTTGATGATCTTTTCGAGGGTGTGTTCTTTGTCGCCGGGATTGATTCGCTCCGGGGAATAGCCGACCTTGAAGTCCACTCCCCCCTTCATGCCGGACGTCTTTTCTAAAATCGGAAGGCAGATTTCTTCCGTGACGCCAGGATAGACGGTCGATTCGTACACGACGATCGTGCCCCGCGCCATGTTGGCACCGATCGTTTCCGATGACATCCTAAGGGCTTTGAGGTCCGGTTGGAGCGCTTCGTTGATGGGGGTGGGAACGGCGACGATGGTGAAATCGGCTTTCTTCAGGTCCGCCGGTTCGGAGGTGTAGTGCACGCGTGCGGCTTGTAGGTCTTCTTTCGTCACTTCTCCCGTTCGATCAACCCCATTTTTGAGTTCTTCGACCTTGGATCTGTTGACGTCGAATCCAATGACGGGGGCCAGTTTTCCAAAGGCGATGGCAATGGGTAATCCGACATAACCAAGTCCCACGACTGCGATCGACCGGTTCAAATTCTGTGTCATCGTGTGAACACCTCCGAATGCGTGGAATGATGAGTGAACACAGGAAACTTACAAAAATCTGTCCCACTGTGCCACATGTTTAATGAATCGGCAAGCGTCTGCTCTGTCCAGGAAACATAATTAAGGGAGACAATGGCGCCTTGACGACTCCGGGGGGGAGGAGTATTCTTCGCGGTACGTTCCCGCTGCAATCGCCGTAATAGGCTCGCCCTCTATTTCACATGGAATCAAACGTTTCTGGCCAATCTTCCGAATCAATCCGACAATCGGCTTCTGAATACATCGTGAAGCTGGTTGCCAAGGCCAAGCAGGCGTCTGGAAAGCTGGCATCTTTATCGACGTCCGTCAAGAATCAGGCGTTGCTTGCCATGGCGGAGGTGCTTGAGGCCAAAACGGAGGAAGTGCTGGAAGCCAATAATCGCGATCTTGACGCCTTTGGGAATGCCCCGGACAAAAAAGCCATGGCGGACCGTTTGCGCCTGACGCCGCAGCGGGTCTCGGAGATGGCCGGCGGGATCCGTGAAGTGGCGAAACTGCCCGATCCGGTCGGCGCGATGCCGTCGATGTGGACAAGGCCCAATGGGATGAAGGTGGGTCGCGTGCGCGTTCCGATCGGCGTGATCGGCATTATCTATGAGTCGCGCCCCAACGTCACGGCGGATTCCGCGGC
>JANDJG010000068.1 GCA_024331085.1 Nitrospira sp.
ACTGATTTCGTAAACCTGCCGGGAAGGAAATGTGCGCGACTGGATCTCTCGGCGCTCCTCGAGGCGATCGAGTCCCTGCCGACACGGTCTGCAATCGGCGGAGGTTGATGAAGCGCGAAGCCGATCGGAAGAAGTGAGGTAAGTTCTGGAAATCGTATGAGGCGATGGAGGTCCGATCATGGCAAGGTATGGGCGGTGGATGAACGAGTCGATTGAATCTTGGTTCGGCAATCTCAAGGTTCTTCATAAGTTAATGATAGGAGTCGTTGTCGCCGGTGTCATGATGAGCCTTCTCGCCCTGATCGGGTTGAGCGGCATCGATCGTCTAAAAAGCGATATCGATTCCGTTTCCGTCCGTCCCATTTCGGCCCTCTCGCAGATTTCGATGAGCGGCAGCAATTTGGCTCTGTACCAAAGCGTGTTGCCCGGCCTTGGTCGGCATACCAACAAGGCGGATTTTGACGACGCCGTCGGCAAGCTTGGCGAGTTAAAGCGGCAGACATTCGCGCCGCTGGACGTCTATGAAGCCGAGGTAAGCAAAGCGTCGGTGTCAGGAGCCGAAGACGGCAAACGCATAGCCGTACTTCGCCAATCCCTCAACGACTATTTCGTCGCGGCCGAAGGGGCGATCGGGACGCTCGCCGACGGTTTCAACGAGGCCCTGGAGGATGATGAGAGGCGGGCGATGAAAGAGGTCGGCCTGCTCGCGATCTCCGGAGACGTTGCGGCGAAGCAGCGCAAGGTCACCGTGCAAATTCACGAGTTGATGATCAAGATTCGGGAATCGGCAAGGGAGGCGAACGAGAAAATACGGGAGGAGGCGGATGATTACGCCGACTCGCTGTTGATCGGATGGGCATGCGCCCTTTTTCTGGGCAGCGGTGTCGGATATCTGTCGGTTCGCCACGTCTCCCGAAACGTCGGGCGCATGGCCGACGTCGTCGGACAAGCCGTTGCGGGGAATCTGCAGGCCCGTGCTCGATCGCAAGGGTATGACGAGTTCGGCCGTCTGGCCAAGACGCTCAATGTCCTGCTGGAGCGGGCGGCGTCGTTTGCGTCGGCTGAAGAAGATCGGGATCGGCTGCAGAAACGGCTGAAGCGGTTCCAAACGTTGATGGCGGAGGTTGTAAAAGGAGACCTCACCAAGCGAGGCGAGGTCACGGGCGACGTCGTGGGGGACGTCGCGCAAGAATTTAACCTCATGATCGAGAAATTTTCGCAATTGTTGCTGCACGTCCGCGAATCAGCGGAGCGAATATCAAAATCGGCGGACATCCTGCGGGACTATGGTGGTCGAATGTTGGGAACGGCCGGACATCGGAGCGAGGGGGCTCTCAAGGCGCTTGAGACGGTTGAACAAGTGGTGATTTCCATGCGACGGGTCTCGGAAATCGCAAGAGCCTCGTCCGAATCGGCGCGAGAAGCGATTGAGGCTGCGGAGAAGGAGAAAGCGGGAGAGGGAGATCGGCCCCAAAGCTTCGAGGGCGTTCACGATTTCGTCCGGCGCGTGACGGTGCAGATCAGGACGCTCGACGAGCACTGTTCGAATATCGGGCGCCTGGCATCGGCGATTCAAGAGACGGCGGGCCGGACGAACCTGCTCGCGTTGAACGCGGTCATCGACGCCATCGGTTCGGGAGGAGCCGGAGATCGTTTTGTCGTCGTATCCGATCAAGTGCAAAAGCTGGCTCAAAGTTCGATGCGGGCTGCGCGAGACGTCGTGGATTCGGCGAAGGCCATGCAAAGCGAGACACAAAAGATCGTCGCAGCCATGGAGCGTGAGATGGGCCTCATGGCGACCGGGAGACCGCCCGTGGCTCAAACGAAAGACACGTCCCACCACATGTCGGCGTTCGCGCAACGATCCATCGGTTTTGCCGGAACCATTGCCGCGGCCGTTGCGGAACAGGCGTCTTCGATCGACGCGGTCGGCCGGTTCGTCAAAGACGTGATCGAGGAGGCCGACGCCGCGCGACTGGCAATGGACAGAGCGAGGGCCGCAGTGGAGGATGTGGATAAATCGGCGGAGAGTGTGACGGCGTCCATCGCTCGATTCAGACTGGCCTGATGAGCGGCGGTGTCGGGAGCGAGAATCGTGAGCGGCGTAGGCGAGCCGATGGGGTCGGAAATGGAACGGAGGAATCTCATCGGCGCGTTCGTCGAAGAAGCCTCGGACGCTCTCCGGATTCTGACCGAGACGTTGCACCCGCATGACGGCAGCGAGCCCGCTCCTCAGGCGATCCGTGCAGGTGTCGTCGCGGCGCATCGAATCAAACAAGCCGCCGCTCTGTACGGATATGATGGAGTCGCCCGTCTCGGCGAACGGTTGGAGGCGCTCTGTGAAAAAACGGCGACGGTTTCCGATCACGCGCGGTGTCAGGGGGTGCTTGTAACGAGGAAGCTTGTGCAAGGTATGGAGACGCTTGTTCAGGCGATTCTGAAGGGAGAGGAAGAGGACCGGACGGTGATTGAAGAATGGCTGGCTTCCTCCGCAGCTTTCTTGAACGACCGGTCGAATTCGTCGGCGGCCGAGATGCCGGTCCGATCGTCGATCCGAGCAGATCCGACGAAAGACACTGTGACGGGAGGCCGTTCTCACGAAGGCGCGCCACCGGTGATTTGCGAGACCGACACTGATCCGAACGGTTCAGATCGCTACTTTCTTCCCACGTTGGATGAAGAAGAGGCCTGGTATTTTTCGCTCGAAGTTGAGGAGCATCTGAGAGGACTGGAAGACGGGCTCCTTCGATTGAACGAGGGCTCCGATGATCGAGAACTGATCGATCGCCTTTTCAGAACGGCCCATACACTCAAAGGTTCGGCCTATACGGTCGGTTTTCAGGCGATCGGTGACCTTGTCCATCGCCTTGAGGATTTCCTGGAGGCGGTCAGGGCCGGCAGCCGTTCTGCGACGTCTGAACAAGTCCGGGTCCTGCTTCACGCCGTCGATGTCATTCGTGCGTTGAGCCGGAGAAATCCGATGGAGCTTGAGGAGACAAGAAGACGATTTCACGCCGTCGCGTCGGAATTGCAATGCGTCGATCAAGATTTTGCTCTTGATCGGGTGCTGAAACGGGATTTTACCGAAACGCCAAGCTCGTTGAAGCGGGCCGAAGATCCCGTCCACGATCGAGCGAAGACAGAAAGACGGAACGACGTTGGAAAGAAAGAAAAGCCAAAAATCATCCTTATCGACTCTTCTCGCTTTGATCGGCTGATGAATCTGGTCGATGATCTCATGATCGGATGGGGTCGGTTGGATCGGCAACTCAGGAGCCTGGAAAGACTCGCCGAGCAAACGTCGAGGGGCAAGGCTCAGAGAGGCGAGTCGTTCGAATCTGGAGCGAGCGGCCACGAGCATGAGGGAAAAGACAACCCTGACCGCTTGGCCCGGCGTAGCGGCCCAATGAACGACGCGATGATCGATATCGCGACGCAATTGCGCGAAGGGCTTCAACACGCCCGCGAGGAAATGGACGAGGCGCGGCGGGCGACCGGGTCGCTGCGGGAAGCAATCGCCGGAGTCGGCCTTGTACCGGTCGGTCTGGCCCTCTCACGATTTCAGCGCGTGGTGCGCGAGATTTCGAATGAAGTGGAGAAACGGGCGTCGCTGATATTGGGGGGAGCGCATGTGGAGGTCGATGCGTCGATTCTTGAACGTCTGGCCGATGCGTTGACTCATTTGATCCGGAACGCCGTTTTCCACGGAATCGAATCCCCGTCTGAACGGGCTGCGCAAGGTAAACCGGAAGTCGGAACGATCTCCGTGCGCGTTGAACGGAGGGGGCGCGCGCTCGTCATCACGATCAAAGACGACGGCAGAGGTGTGGACATGGAGGCAGTCCGTCAAAAGGCTCTGATGATGGAGTTGATTCGTCCGGAATCCCTTCCGTCCCTCTCCGAGCAGGAAATCCTTCAGTGCATCTTTGCTCCTGGGTTCTCGACCGCCTCAAAGGCGAGTCCTATCGCGGGGCGCGGGGTGGGGCTTGATGCGGTCAAACGAATAATGGAAGAAATAGGGGGGCGCGTCGAAGTGAAATCGCACCCGAACGTCGGAACGACGTTCGTCCTGCATCTCCCCGTCACGCCGCTGATCACGACAGTCTTGCTCGTCCGCTCGGAGGCCGATCGATACGCGATCCCGCTTTCGAACGTTCGGGCGGTCACAGTATCGCCGACAGATTCGCTGATTCGCGCTGAGGAACGCACGCTCCTTCGTTGGGACGAAGGAACGGTCGAGGTGCGATCCCTCCTGCAGATTCTGAAAGATGAGTCGGAGCCGAGAGAGGCATCGATGCCGATCGTGGTCGTTCAAACGGCGAGGGGAACCCTGGGATTGACGGTGGATGAGGTTTTAGAACGGCGGGATCTCACGATTCGGACGTGGGACTCTCTGAAACTGTTGGATCGATCGTATTTCTCGGGAACGGCGGTCGATCAGGATGGACGGCTCGTTCTTGTGATTGACCCGAACCGACTTCAAATTGGTCAACCTGGTTCGGCAATCAAGCCGGATTCATCGGCGGCCGGGAATTCATCACAAGGGGAGGCGTGTGAAAATGCGTGCAAAAATTGACGAAGGTCGGTTGATTCCTGACAATCAAGTCGAATTTGTTGACCGCCGATACAGTCCCTCTGAGCGGGTCTTGCCATGAGGAACGAAGAAGAAGGGATCACCTATGTCCAAGATTTTAATCGTGGATGACAGCATTGCGGTGCGGAAGGTCGCGGAGCGGCTTCTGATAGAGGCCGGGTTCGAGGTGGTGCTCGCGGCGAACGGCGACGAAGCCCTGGCCTATTTGGCGAAAGATGAGGTGGACGTGATCGTGTGCGACGTCATCATGCCGGATAAAAGCGGCTACGAAGTCTGCGCCTTCGTTCGGAATCAGCCTCGGCTGGCTGCGATACCGGTTTTGTTGATATCGGGGATTGTGAACGATGAGGTGACACAGCAGGCGCAGGCCTGTCTGGCCGACGGAGTGTTGAAGAAGCCGTTTCAAGGCACGTCGTTGAAGGACAAGGTGTCGGAGTTGCTTGTCCGAAAACAAGCCCGCTCCACGGCGGCGTCGAGCGGTGCGGGATCGGATCCAAATCAGGATGAGGTTTCTCCTCACCAAGAAGAGATTCCGCCTGCTCCTTCTCTTTCTCCCGCTTCCGAGCTCCTTCCGGAGACGGCCCTGGCGCAGGAAGAATGTCAAAAGCCGGTCGAACAGGAGACGCTCGCAATAAGAGAAAATCTTCGCTTGACGGCGGACAGGCTGAACGAGGTCGAGAGTCTTCTTCAGACTGAGCGGGATCGGGCGAAAGGTTTGGCCGATCGCGTCATCGAGCTCGAGGAAGAGGTCGGTAGGGCGAGGGAGATGGAGCGGCTGCTGGAAGATGAACGCCGACGGGCGAGCGAGTTGGAGTCCAAAGTTGACGGCTTGGAACAGGAATTGTCCCGTATCCCACAGCTCGAATCCATGTTGCGGGAGGCGCAGGAATCGGCCGAAACGGCCCGCCGAGAAGCCTCGACTTTGAAGCAGGCTCAGGAAACCA
This sequence comes from Nitrospira sp., assembly GCA_024331085.1. Classification (GTDB taxonomy): domain Bacteria; phylum Nitrospirota; class Nitrospiria; order Nitrospirales; family Nitrospiraceae; genus Nitrospira_D. Next base: position 5,539 of record JANDJG010000068.1, read on the forward strand.
TCGCCCAATTGGAGGCGGCGTTGCATACCGAACAGGCTTCGGCCGCCCAACTGGTTCAACAAATGACCGAGTTGGAAGAGCAGGCGGCCCGCGGCAAGGACGCGGAATCGGCGCTGGCGCGAGAGCGGGAGCGATGCGCGGAGCTTGAACGGAAGGCGAATGAAACGGAAGCGTTGTTGCTGGTCGCGAAGGCAAAGCTGGAAGAGGTGGAATCCGAGCTGGCGTCGGAGCGGCGGACGAGAGAAGAATATGAGCGGCGCCTCTCCGAGTCGGAGGCGAAGGCGACCAAGACGCAGGGACTGAAAGTCTTGCTCTCGGCGGAGCGGGAACGCAGCGCGGAGATCGCTCAAAAGCTCGCCGAGACCGAGTGGGTCGCCATGAACGCCACGAGGCGCTTGGAAGAAATAGGATCGAAACTCCGGGAAATTGCGAGCGTGGCGTCGGAACTGAGCAAAGGAATCGGAGAGCGCGAGTCGGCCACGTAATCGCAGCGCGGCGGGGCTTGTTTTTTCAAAGGGCGGAGACCGATGTCGATCGACACAACGGCTAAGATCCAACAAAAACGTAGCGGTACGTTGATTCAGGAGTCGCAGGAAGGGCTTGATCGGATTCATGTGGATCTGGATGAACTGCAACAAGGTCCCGATCCGGACCGCTATCGCGCACTTGCGCGGGCGATAAAGGCGGAAGTCTCCTGCATACGTGAATCGGCGATCAAGGCGGGTTTTCCGGAGGTGAAAGAAGCCTGTACGGGTGCGATTCTCCTGATCGAATCGATGGAAGACCCAGCCGTCCATCGTGGTGTTGGTGACTATCTTGCGCTCTGCAAAAGTCTTGGGCGTATCCGCGAGTCGCTCGCTCGCGCCGAGGAAGTGATTTCCGGAGATGCGCCCGTTTTCGATTTCGCCAAAGATGTTTCGGCGACGATCGAAGTAGACGACCTTTTAGCGGCGCTGCATCGCTTGCAGGAGAATCGGAGCGCGTCCGCCGCGCAGAACGGACATCTTCTCCCGTCGGTGATCGAGCGGGTGGAACAATTGAGGGAGAAAGGGGTCGAAAAATGCAACGCAATGTTCCTGAAAGACCTTCTGGATGAATCGTCGAAAAAAGATGCCGAGTTTGTGGAGATCGCACAAGCGCAGATTCCGGCCGTCATCGAAGTGGTCGGGCCGTTGAAGAGAGGAGAACGGTGGTCCGATCAGCTTGCCGATCGATTGCGGGCGATTATCGGACGACTCTCTCGACTGTTGTCATCCGCGAAAGAGGCCGACGCGCCCCAGTCCGTTTTTTGGGACGGCTTGATCGGGTTCCTTACGCTCGTCATGCAGCAACGAGTGGTCGTGACGGAGCGGCGGTATGAAGCGATCGAGTCGCGCCTCCAAGAATGCCTCAAGGCCATTCATGCCTGGGCCGAAGAGAGGCTGGCGGAACGTTCGGCGATCGGCTGCCTGCTCGGCATGAAGTGAAAAGAGCATCGGGCGGTTCGAATTTTTCAACGGTCTGGCTCGAATCGGCGGCTAAACCGTTCGCCGTCATTGAATTCCCGGCTGCTGCGCCGTGCGCCACCGCGTCGAGGCCACGATCCTCACGGATCTGCGATGCGTCTTGCAGTTTTCCCATCGATCGTGCTAATCCCGTGACGATACGGAATTTCGGTCGTGCCGGGGAATTTCGTCCGTGCCCAAGCTCATTACAATTCATCATCCTGATCAAGTCGCGCAACAGGCGCGGGATTATGTGCAGGCCTACATCCTGCTCCCTTCGGGCGTCGTGGGCTTATTTTGTTTGGTGGGCGCGATCGGCGGATTGGCCTATCAACTGATCGCCTCCGATACCTATTCCTGGACCACTTTTTTCTTCAGTACCGGCCTGTTCGTCTTGGGAGTCGCCCTGGGAATGGGGCAGACGTCGTACCACCGCTATCTGTTCACTCATTTTCCTGAAGCCTTCGCGGCTCGCATGAGACTGGTGACAAGCCGGCAAAAGAAAAAAGTCAAAAAAGAGACGCCGCAGGAGTCAATCGACCATCCCGGGCGCAAGCTGGCGCCGGTCGCCTACATCGCCGGCATCGCCCTGCTGATCGGAAGCAGCGTGGTCGCGATCGTTCACGGTCAGGTGGAAGCGATCCCCGCTTTTTTGATGCCATGGGCGGGGTTTTACTGGGTAAAACTGTTTCTCTGGCGGCGGATCATTCTCAAGAAGTGATCATCGTATAGGCTAGGCGTTCGGGGTCCGCGGTGTCCCGCGTTTGGCCGGTTTTGAGGATTTCTTCGATTCCAAGGCGGCGACCCGTTGCTCCAAGGTTTTGACAAGCTGGTGCAGCTCCGGCAAGTGAGAAAAGACCTTTTGGACCTGCAAGGCTCGTTCGCGCGGCAAAGCCGGTATGCCTCCCACGACCTGATTTGACTCGACGTCCCGATTCACTCCAGCCTTGGCTGCGATCATCACGTAATCGCCGATCTGAATGTGGTCCGAGAGACCGGCCTGCCCTCCGATCATCACGTGGTGCCCGATAGTCGTGCTCCCGGCGATGCCGACCTGCGCGACGAGGATGCAATGTTCGCCCACCGTCACGTTATGAGCGATCTGAACGAGATTATCGACTTTGGTGCCCTGTTTGACGCGGGTGACCCCAAGCGTGGCCCGATCGACCGTCACATTGGCGCCCAGTTCGACATCGTCTTCAATGACGACGCCTCCGAGTTGCGGGATCTTGTGATGACGCCCCTGATGCTGCACGTATCCGAATCCGTCGGCGCCGATGACGGTGCCGCTGTGGATGATCACACGGGAGCCGATCGAACAGCCTTCTCTGACGACGACATTGGGGTACAGCACTGTGTCATCCCCGATCGTCGAGTCCGACCCCACGAACACGCCGGGGTAGAGGGTCACGCGCGCGCCGATGGTGACGCGGTCTCCCAGCGTGACAAACGGCCAGATGGACGCGTCGGGTCCGATGGTCACGTCGGACCCTTGAACAAGATCCTTGGAAATACCGCGGGGAGGGGCGGGGCGAACGAAGAACCGCTGCGCGACCTGACCGAAAGCCATCAAGGGGTGAGGGACGACGATCTGGGGAACGGCAAGTTCCGGCAGGTGCCGATGGACGAGCAGCGCCGCCACACGAACCGTGGTCGCCGACTTCAAGGCTTTATCGCCGGCGATAAACGACAACGATTCAGGGGTCGCTTCACCGAGGCTTGCAAGCTCAAAGATCCGTGTTCCCTCGTCGCCGTGGACCGTTCCTCCGACGACCTGGCGGATATCGGCAAGGGAGATGGGCGATGACAGCCGAGGAAGAGCCATGGGGCGTTACCTCTTCTTGGCCTTTGCGGCGGTGACTTTCTTGGGAGCGGCAGCCCGTTTTTGAAGGGCGGTCGGCTGCTTTCGACCGGAGGAAGCCGGTTTTTTGGAAGCGGTCGCCGACCGTTTTCCCCCTGTACCGGTCGGTTTCTTGGGAGCGGCGGCCGGTTTCGTTTCGGCGGAGGTCGAAGCTTGGCCGGTCGTCAGCCGTTGATGCACATAGGCGGCGACGGACCCTACGGTGCTCAGGCCGGGAAGGTCTTGATCGGGAATTTGAATCTTAAATCGATCTTCGATCTCAAAGAGCAACTCGATGATGGCCACCGAATCGAGCCCGAGATCGTCTCGAAGATGATGGGATTCGGTAATGGTGGAAGGGTCTCGCTTCAGATAAGTGGCCAGCGCCTGAATGATCTGAGAGGTCACCTCAAGTTCGGTCATTATGGATGCTCCTTCGTCATGGAAGTGAAGATCCCGACGGTCGATTGTGGGATACGCTCATAATCACATCGATATCCGGTTGTCCCCTTCGGTTGTCACTCCGGCCGTCCGGCGGACGTCGGATGTGAGCCGATATCTCGATGACTCACGGCAGGAAGATCGCCGTCGGTGTGTGAAAGAGAAGACCCGTCTCTCATGCGACGAATTTTTTCAACACGACCGTGGCGTTGTTGCTCCCGAAGCCGAACGAATTCACGAGAGCGGCTCTGATTTTTCGTTCTTGCGGTGATCGGCTGATGCCATCCAGACGGCAGGCCGGATCAGGGTCATCATAGTTGGCCGTGGGATGGATTTGCCCGGTGTGAATCGCCAGCGCCGAAGCGATGGCGCCGAGCGCGCCGGCGGCTCCCAGAGTATGGCCGATGAGCGACTTCGTGGCGTTGACGGCGATCTTATCCGCCCGGTTCTTGAACAGCCGCTTGATGGCCTTCACCTCGACGACGTCGCCGATGGCCGTCGAGGTCGCATGGGCATTGATGTAATCCACCTGCGCCGGGGTCAGACCGGCCGAGTCCAAGGCCAGTTTCATGGTGACGGCCACCTCTTCGCCGTCCTCCCGAGGAATGACCATGTGATAGGCCTCGCTGGTGGCGGCGTATCCGGCCAGCTCGGCGTAAATCCTCGCCTTTCGCTTGCGAGCGTGCGCCAGAGATTCGACGATCAGGGCGCCGGCTCCCTCTCCCATCACGAATCCGTCCCGACGCCTGTCGAACGGACGGGAAGCTCGTTCCGGCGTATCGTTGAATTCGCTGGACAAGGCGCGCAGGGAACAAAAGCCGGCAAAGACCAACGGGGTGATGCTGGCGTCCGCGCCGACGGCGATCACCACGTCGGCCTGGCCGGTTCGAATGCACTGGAGCGCCTGTCCCAGCGCATGGGCGCTGGACGAACAGGCCGTGGAAATCGTGAGATTCGGCCCTTTCGCTCCGTGCGCCATCGCCACGATGCCGGAGGCGGAGTTGAGCGTAATGGTCGGAATGAAATTCGGATGAACGCGATTGGGCTTTTGCGTTTTGAACAGTTGGGTGATTTCCCGCTCTCCCATCACCATCCCGCCCATGCCGGCTCCGACGATGACCCCGACACGGTGCGGTCGCTCCTTTGCCATGACGAGATGGGCGTCGGCAAGAGCCTCCTTGGCGGCCACGAGAGCGAATTGGGCGTATCGGTCCACGCGATTTGCCTGATTGGGGGGCAGGTATTGTTCCGGTGAAAAATTCTGAACCTGACCGGCCACTCGCGATCGATATTCGGTGAAAGGAAACGGTTCGAGCGAGGAAGGAGAAATGGCCGATACGCCCGAGCGTCCGGTCAAAGCGGTTTTCCAAAATTCGCTGACGCCGATGCCGATGGACGAAACCACCCCCAAGCCCGTAATCACGACACGCGACTTCATGCGATGTTCTCCTTCATGTCGCTCCTTACTTACCGGAAGAATGGAAAGCAGTCAACTGGAGATTGGCGATCGCTCAATGACGGACCTTGAGCAAGAGATACAGTCCGAAGCTGATGAACAGGATGTTCGCCAACCAACCGGCGAACATCGGCGTCAGCGCGCCTCCGCGCCCCAGGGCGACGGCGATGGATTGAGTCGTCCAATAACAGAATCCGACGACGAAGGCTTGGCCGATTCCGGCGGCCATGCTGCCGCCGCGAACGCCGCTCCGCCGCAAGCCCAGCGCGATGCCGATCAGAACCATGACGACCGTCACCACGGGGAAGGCCCAGCGATTGTAATAATCGGTCAGCAAGCGGGCGACCGAGGCGCCTTCCGGCTGAAACCTGGCGAGGTAGTTGCGGATCTGTTCAAACGTCATCGACTCGGAATTGCCCGTCAACGAGGTGGCGAAGTCGTCGGGAATAAGAGGAATGTGGGCCGGTTGTTCGGTGAAGGAAGCAAGGTCCACGGTGTTGTCCGGTCCGAACTGCCGGCGGACTCCGTCGCGCAAAATCCACCCCTCTCCGGTGAACCGGGCCTCCGATGCTTCGATGATCCGGTCGAGATGGAAGGTCCGATCGAAATGAAACAGTCGGACCCCTCGAAGGGCGCGCCCTCCGACCTCGATCGTGTTGATCGACATCAGCGTGTCGGATCCGATGCGGACCCAAGGTTGGGTCGCCTGAACCGTCAACGGAGTCTGCCGTTTTTCGATGCGGATCAAACGGATCTCTTCGGCCTTTTCGGACGCAAGCGGGATGATCGTGGAACTCAACGCCAGCAGGATGAGCGAGAGAAAACCCGCAAACAACAGAAACGGCGAGGTCATCCGGAGCAGACTGACGCCGCAGCTCCGGAGCGCGGTGATTTCATTGCTGCGCGAGAGCAGTCCGATCGTCAGAAGCGTGGCGACTAAGACGGCGAAGGGCGCCACTTGGAACGAGACGGCCGGGATTTTGAGGGCGAAATACACGAGCAACGGCGCGACGCCCGAATCGTAGCGGAGGAACCGGCGGACTTTTTCAAAAAAGTCGATCACCATGTAGATGGTCAGCAGTCCCGAAAAGCACATCAAAAAAATTTTGACGTGTTCCCGCAAGATATAGCGAAAGAGGATCGTCATCAGCGACCTGTCTTAATGAAGAGAAAAATCGTCGCCAGCGCAAAAACGAGGGTGGGCGCCCAGGCGCCGGCGAACGGCCCGATCATCATGGTCGTCACCAAAAAGTCGAATGCGATGTTCAACAGGTAGAAGACGACGATCACCACGACGCCGACCGCAAAACCGCCGATGCGCCCCGATCGCTTGGAAACGATGCCCAGCGGCACTCCCAGAAGGCAGAACACCAACGAGGCGGCCGGGAAGGCGAGGTCTTTATAGTATTCCATTAGTCGGCGGAGGCCCGTGGAATCCTTATCCCCCCCTTCCCGAATCATGGTCATGATTTGTTCATAGGTCGGCCGCTCTTCGGCTGCGGAATAGGCGCTATGGGCCAGGCTCAGTTTGATGTCGTAATGGGTGAAGGAGACCAGGCGATATTGATCCATTCGATCCGGCCGACTGTGAATGACGCCGTTGACCAAGCGCAGCGCCACTTGGCTGTTTTCTTGATCCATGAACACGTGATATTCCTCCGCCACGATGATACGAGGATCCTGGGGGGATCGGGCGTCCGATACGAAAATCCCGCTCCGAGATCCACCGTCGGCGGAGTCCGGCACGTAGATGACCATGCGTGGAATCGGTTCATTGAAGGTGCCCCGTTCCAAGGCCAGAACGAGCTGGTCTTTGAGGAGATTCAGGGCGACTTTTTTAAGATTCAGCGAGCTCCAAGGCTGCCCCCATTGAGAGAGGAAGAGCGTCAGGCCGAAAACGGCCACGGCGAAGAGGGCCACCGGTTGTGATAGGCGAAAAAGGCTGAGTCCCGCGGCCCGCATCGCAACGAGTTCTTTGTCGTACGATAATCGGCCGAAGGCGGTAATCGACGCGATCAAGCCCGCGATCGGAAGCGTCAAGACCAAGCCGGACGGCAGGAGCACGGCGATGACTTTCAGGACCGCCCAAATCCCCACTCCTTTCGAGACCAGCAGCTCGACCAACCGCAACAGCTCGCGGGTCAACATGACGAAACAGAGCGCCCCCAGACTCAGGCCGAACGGGGTGAGCAGTTCGGTGAAAATATAACGATCAAGCAGGGTTCGTAGGATCACGAGATCATCGGCATGGGCGATCGAATGAGGCTGTTAGGTGCTTAGAAGTTTAGAGATTGAGGCGCGACGAACGTGGAACACTATAAAGTGATAGCCGCCTCCTTGTAAATATCGTCCAAATGTTCGATCGGCCAAAGAATCGCTTGACAGGAATGATCCTCTATGTTACACCGCACCGCGACTTTTATCCCAAGATGGGGCTCCGTGACAGATACAATGCGCGTGAAGGTGCCCGTCGATTTTTCCAGCCAGGTCCGGTCTCTCGTCCACGTCATGTCCCATCCCCGAAGAGTTTCGCGGTCAGCAGGTCCGCTCGCGTGCGGGCGTTAAGGAAAGGAGGCGGTTCGTGAAGACGAAAGGAACGGTCAAGTGGTTCAACGATCGGAAAGGATTCGGGTTCATCCGTCTTGAGAGCGGAGAGGACGTGTTTGTCCACTATTCGGCGTTGCAGGGGGAAGGGTTCAAAACCTTGAAAGAAGGTGAAAACGTCGAATTTGATATCGTCCAAGGCGCAAAGGGACCGCAAGCCGCCAATGTATTGAGGTCGGCCGTCGCCTCTTCCTGAGAGTCGTTTTTTCTGTTTGCCACGGCGGGTTCGCTTCCGTTGCCGGGAGAAGGGCCCGTCGTGCCCTACAATCGTTCGATCCGGTTTTCAGCCATTTTCTAGACAAAATTCCTTAGCACTGTTAGCGTGTTCGTATTCTCGACGGGGAGGTGCGTCTTGCCATTGGACCGCGGCAGAGTGCTTCAGCAAGCCCAACTGCTCGCGTCGCGTGGACAGTATGAGCATGCGGTGGGCGAGTGGAAAAAACTGGCCGCCGAAGCGCCGCACGACGGGAGCATTCACAATTCCATCGGAGATTTGCACCTCAAGCGCAATGCCATGACCGAAGCGGTCGCGTCCTTCCTCAAGGCGGCGGAAGCGTTCAGAGGGGAAGGGGCCACGCTCAAGGCGATCGCCGCCTACAAGAAGGTGCTCAAGTGCGATCCGACCAAATACGAAGTGCATCAACATTTGGGCGATTTGAACGCGGAACGCGGCCTGGTCGGCAGCGCCGTGCAAGATTATCTCACGGCGGCCAAGCACTTTCTCAAGACGCGCAAGCCGAAAGAAGCGCTGGCGCTTTACCGAAAGATCGTGGCGCTTGACCCGTCGAACTTGAACGCGCAGCAGCGTATCGCCGAGCTTTGTCTTCAGGACAATCAACAAGAGGAAGCGACAAGGGTGTATTTGCAACTGGCGCGGGAACGTTCCGCCCAGGGGCGTCATGCGGAAGCGAAAGAGGCGTATCAGGCCGTGCTCACCATCGATCCTCAGAACGGCGAGGCGGCGCAGTACGTCGAGAGCTTCAAGATCGGGAAATTCGGTTCGATGACGTCGCAAAAGTCCAAGGATACGGGGGTCCCCCTGCGACCGTCCGACCCGCTCGGCCAACTGGCCGAGGTGGTCAGAAGGATGGACGAAGGGCAATATGACGGCGCCGAGGCCATTTTGAATCAAATGCTGTCGCGCGAACCGGGCAATCCGCAAGTCTGTCAGTTGCTGGCCCGTCTTCATCTCCAACGGGGGGATCTCCAAGTGGCGCTGGGAGAGTACCGATTTCTGGCCGGCGCGGCCTTGCGCGCGCAGGATTTCTATTTGGCGGAATCCCTCATTACGGAGTTCTTGTCACAGCAACCGGACTCCGTGCCGTTGTTGGAACTGTACGGAGAACTGTATGAAGAGCAAAATGATCCCGCATCGGCGGCGCTGCAATATGCCAAGGCGATCGAGCTGTTGCTGGCGCATCCCGAGCCGGGCATGGAGGGGTACCACGAAGAACTGTTTGAAAAGGTCCGAATGTTGTCGCCGGACAAAGAGTTGGTCGAGCGGCTTGCGGCCAGGATCCGGGG
>JANDJG010000004.1 GCA_024331085.1 Nitrospira sp.
CCGACGGCGAAATTTTGATACCGACTGGATTTGGCTTGGCCGTCCCAGAGCGGCTCGTCCTCCAATCGAATCGCCGCCAGTTCCGAGATGTCTTCGAAGCAGATGACGACGTGGCCGAGGTCGGCGATGGAAGCATGGCCGTAGTCGAAGTAGAACTGCTCCCAAAACTTCTCCGACGAGTGGCCGTGAACCCACCGGATGCTGTTTTCAATGGAGTCCGGTGAACGGCTGTACCGCGCCAACGCATACGCGCATTTTTCGGGGGGCATCGGCCCGATCGCGATTACTCGGCCGGTCGACCGTTCGTGTTCCATCGTGAAACGTCGAGACTCCTCAATAGAGGCAGGAGCGCACTATACCCCCCCTGCGTACTCGGCGCAAGAATCGTTTCGTTGAGGATAACGTCTCATCTCCGTTGACTTGTTTCAGAGGGCGTCGTTATAGTCCGCCGCGTACGGCGATGGGTCGCCCATGGAAGAAGGACCTCGAAGGACTTCATGAATACGATCAAGGGGATCAAGGGGGTCAAAGACGTCTTGCCGGAAGAGACGCCCCGATGGAGGTTGATCGAGGAGACCGCGAGGCGTTGGGCCGATCTCTACGGCTTCCGTGAAATCCGAGTGCCCATATTCGAGGTGACCGAGTTGTTTGCCAGAAGTATCGGGACCTCGACCGACATCGTAGAAAAAGAGATGTACACCTTCCAGGATCGGGATGGAACGTCGCTCACGCTCCGCCCCGAGGGAACCGCGGGTACGGTTCGCGCCTACATCGAACACAACCGCGCAGCCGATCCCACTCCTCAAAAATTTTTCTATTCCGGGCCGATGTTCCGCCACGAGCGTCCACAGGCGGGACGACTCCGCCAATTTCATCAATTCGGCGTCGAATCGTTCGGCATGGCCGATCCGCGCGCCGATGTGGAAGTGATCGCTTTGCTCTGGCGCATCCTGTCGGATCTCAAGCTGCCGGCCCTGACTCTTGAGATCAACAATCTGGGTTCCGCCGAAGACCGCGCGGCATATCGGCCCCGCTTGGTCGAGTTTCTCCGCACTGTCGCCGACGTTCTCTGTATCAACTGTCGCCGACGTCTCGATACGAACCCGCTGCGTGTGTTGGACTGCAAGGTTCCCGGCTGTCGAGCCGCGACAGAGCCTGCTCCTCGCCTGGCCGATAGTCTATCGAATGAGGCCCGTGCCTATTTTGCCGGTGTGCTGAACGGTCTCGATTCAATCGGTATTTCCTATCGCTTGAATCACCGCCTTGTCCGAGGGCTGGATTATTATTGCCTGACGACCTTCGAGGTCACGTCCACCGCTCTCGGCGCTCAAAACGCCGTCGGAGCCGGAGGACGCTATGACGGTCTCGTGGAGGCCCTGGGAGGTCCTCCAACTCCGGCCGTTGGTTTTGCAATGGGACTGGAGAGAATTGCGCTGATGTTGCCGCAGACTGCAGATCTTCCGTCTCCTTGGCCGGCAACCGTTTACGTCGCCGGGTTCGGTGTCTCCGGAGCACCTGCCGGTTTATCGGCCCTTGAAGAGCTCCGTCTTGCGGGAATACCGGCCGTTGCCGATTTCCGAGCCACATCTCTCAAATCGCATCTCCGTCAGGCCGATCGGCTTGCCGTTGGGTTCACCCTGATCATCGGCGATGATGAAGTCGATAAGGGGCAGGGAATCCTACGGAATATGAACACGAAAGATCAGTACACGGTCTCTCTGGCTTCCCTTCGTGGTGACATCTCCTCCTGCATCCGAAGATCCTAGTCGTTTTTGCCCGTTGACTTTTGACTAAAAACCCCGTAGTTTCCTACATCTTGTAAACATAAGACATTATTATTACAAAGGTTTTTTTGTGGATTTTTCTATGAGACGGAAATTGGGAATCCTACTCGCGCTTCCTCCGGCTGACAAAAGCGCCACCGTCGTTCACGGTTTGGCTCAAGCTGCATGTAAGGCCGGTCATGAGGTGTACCTCTACTTGATCGACGAGGGGGTCAAGAACCTGAACTCTCCGTCTTATCGGAACCTGGCCGCATCGGGAGTGCGCATGTTTGCCTGTGCGTATGGGTGCCAGCAACATCGTGTCTCGACGGCCGATCTTGATCCATCGATTTCTCTTTCAGGACTTGTCGTTCTTTCCGGTCTCATCGACGCATGTGAGCCGTTTTTGTCGTTCACATAAGGCACAAGAAACTTATGGCTAAAACCGTCGTTGTTGTCATTCAGGAGGACCCTACAAAAACTCACCGCCCGGTTGAAGCACTGCGTATCGCCCTCGGCCTGGTCGCGGGATCCCATTCAACGACGGTGGTCCTTCTCGGCGAAGCGATCCAGCTTTTATCCGGTGACATGGAGGATATCGTCGATGCGGATATCTTGGAGAAATATCTCCCGTCGATTCATCACCTGAATGTTCCCTTCATTCTCCCTCGTAACGCAAACCGATCCTTAGTTGATGAGAAGTTTTATGTCCGATACGAGTCAGAGGATGAAATTCGTTCTTTTGTTCATTCAGCCGACCGCGCTCTCATTTTTTAGGCGTTTGTAAAGTCTCTTTGTATGGCATCGACTTTGTTTATCTTGCGTCAGGCGCCCGAGCTGATTTCAACGGCTCTTTACTCCCTCGGTGATCGTGAGAACTCCGCTTCTGTCCTTCTCTCTGAGGAGGGTTTACCCACTTTGGGAGGAGAGGGCATGAATTATGAGAACTTTTTGAGGCTGGTCATAGATGCCGATAGGATTATTGTTCTTTAATTTCACACTAGGAAGAGAATATCAGCCGTCGTAACCGGAGTGGGAGTAGAAGGGATGGATAGTGGGGATAGAGAGAAACTCATTGTTTTTGTGGGGGAGATGTGGTCGATTTGCGGGGGAAAGTGCTGTGGGGCTCCTCTGGGAGATATGGGGATAGGGTGATGAAACGAAGTGAGGAAGTACCGAATGATCCGCCTGAATGTCCGGTTCAAATTCATCAGGTGAGCGAAAGAGAGAGACGTTCGAGAAGAATACAAGGGAAAATAACAGGTTATTCACAGGTGTGAATAATCCTGTGGGTAGAGAGTGAATAAGGGTATGAGTGTCCAGATCCTTTGGCAGGAAGCGCTTCGGTATATTCAGGAGAAAGTCCCGCCCCAAGTCTATGACACGTGGTTTACTTGCGCGCATCTTGATCGGATAGAGGACACGGTAGCTTATGTTGTGGTTCCCAATAAATTTTTCGGAGACTGGCTTGATAAACACTACGAACGGCTCCTTGTCGAGGCAATCACGGTGTCGGGAAGTGGAGAAGGAGAGAAGGTCCAGTCCGTAAGTTTCAAGGTTGTTCCAAGTGAAGCCTTGCAGACGACGGAGGGAGAGGTATCGACCACGCCGCCTCGATTCGCGAATCAAACGAGAACCCGACGCGGAGTCCAACTCAATCCGAAATATACTTTTGGAAGCTTCGTTGTCGGTTCAGGGAATCAGTTCGCCCATGCGGCCTGCATGGCCGTGGCGGAACAACCGGGGAAGACATACAATCCACTGTTCATCTACGGGGGTGTCGGACTCGGAAAAACCCACCTGCTTAATGCCATCGGCAACCACGTCGCCGAGAAGACGGATTTGCGGATCGCCTACCTGACGACGGAACAATTTACCAACGAAGTCATCAACTCCATCCGGTACGACAAGATGATGGATCTGCGGAAGCGCTACCGGCATATCGATATGCTGATGATCGACGACATCCAGTTCCTCGTCGGGAAAGAGCGCACGCAAGAGGAGTTTTTTCACACCTTCAATTCTCTCTACGAAGGACATAAACAAATCGTTCTTTCGAGCGATCGTTTTCCTAAAGACATGCCCGACATTGAAGAAAGGCTCCGTTCCAGATTCGAGTGGGGATTGATCGCCGATCTGCAGCCGCCCGATGTGGAGACGCGTATTGCGATTCTGAGAAAAAAATCGGAGGACGAGGGCATCACGCTTCCCGAGGACGTCATCCAGTTTCTTTCCAACACCATGAAAAGCAACATCCGGGAGCTGGAGGGAAGTCTTGTCCGGCTCGGGGCCTACTCGTCGTTGACGGGGCAGGCTATCACGCTGGAGATGGCTAAAAACGTGCTCCGCGATCTGATAGGGGACAAAAAGAAAGTCGTGGCGATGGACGACATTCAGGAAGCCGTGTGTGCACAGTTCCGCATCAAGATCACGGAGTTGAAATCTCGGCGGCGCAGCAAGACATTGGTGCATCCGAGACAAATCGCGATGTACCTGTGCCGCGAGCTGACGGATGCGTCCTACCCGGAGATAGGGCGCCACTTCGGTGGCAAGGACCACACGACGATCATGCACGCGTGCAGGCAAGTGGCGAAGGCAAAGGAAACGGACGAAGCGTTGCGCAACGCGATCGAGGCGCTGAAAGAGCAAATCTTGCGGGGGTAAAATGGAGAATCTTGTGGAGACGACGCTATGCCTATGAAAGTGCGGATTGCGCGGGAAGAATTGTTGACGGGGCTGCAACGGGTACAGGGCGTGGTGGAAAAACGCAATACCATGCCGATTCTGTCGAACGTGCTGCTGGAAGCCAAACAAGACGGAGCCGAAATCGTGGCGACGGACCTTGAAATCGCCGTGCGAGGCCTCTACAAAGCGACCGTCTTCGAGGCCGGAGGCATCACCATTTCGGCCCGCAAGCTCTTTGAAATCATCAAAGAACTGCCGCCCGGCGACATCGAACTGACGGTCGGCGAGAACCACTGGACGACGATCCACGCCGGCAAAAGCCAGTTCAAGATCGTCGGATTGCCGAGCACGGACTACCCGGCCTTGCCGACCATCGAGCGGGAGGGACTGACGCCTCTGTCGGGAGAAGGATTCAGGGAGTTGATCCGTAAGACGTTGTTTGCGGCCGGGGACAATGACGCGCGGTACATCTTAAACGGCCTGTTGGTCACGCTCGTGGTCACCGACAAGAAGACGACGCTTCGACTGGTCGGCACGGACGGTCACCGCCTGGCCGTGGCCGAACAAGAGGTCGGCAGGACCGTCGGCAAAGGAGCTCCACAGGAAATCAAGGCGATCATTCCCAAGAAAGCGGCGCAGGAAATGCGGCGGCTGCTTGAAGAAGGAGACGACAGCGAGCCGTTGATCGGTTTCGCCAAGAATTTGATGATCTTCCGAAAAAGCGGGCTGCTCCTCACGTCCCGCCTGATGGAAGGCAGTTATCCCAATTACCAACAGGTGATCCCCAAGGACGGCGGTCGGCGAATCAGCGTGAATCGGCGCGAGCTGGAAAGCGCGTTGCGCCGGGTGTCGGTGCTGTCGAAAGAAAAAGCCAACGCCGTCAAGGTCTCGTTTGCGCCGGGGGCGATGACGTTGTTTTCCAGCAGTCCGGATTATGGAGAGGCCGTGGAGGAATTGCCGGCCCGGTATGAAGGCGAAACGCTCAGCTCGGGATTCAACGCCCGGTACCTGTTGGACGTCTTCAGCGTCATGGACGGCGAAACCGTCTCTCTGCAAATGGAGACGCCGCTCAGCCCCTGTTTGATCCAAGAGCCTGAGAGCCCCGGATTCAAGTGTGTCGTCATGCCGATCAAAATTTGAGATACAGGCGACGCGGGGGAGCGGCGTCGGCGAAAAAACGGGACACGTATGACAACGGGCGACCCTACGAGCAAACCCAAGAGCGAGAGTTACAGCGCGGATCAGATCAAGGTTCTTGAAGGCCTTGACGCGGTTCGGAAGCGACCGGCGATGTACATCGGCAGCACCGGCGTCGACGGCCTTCATCACCTGGTCTATGAAGTCGTCGACAACAGCGTCGACGAGCACATGGCGGGCTTCGGCGAGACCATCGACGTCACCATCCACATCGACGGCAGCGTCACGGTCGTGGACAACGGGCGCGGCATCCCCACCGGCATACATCCCACCCAGAAGAAGTCGGCCGCCGAAGTGGCGCTGACCGTGCTGCACGCGGGCGGCAAATTCGAGCAGGGCGCCTACACCGTATCGGGCGGTCTGCACGGCGTCGGCATTTCGGTCGTCAACGCGCTCTCCGAGTGGCTGGAGCT
Source organism: Nitrospira sp. (assembly GCA_024331085.1). GTDB lineage: Bacteria > Nitrospirota > Nitrospiria > Nitrospirales > Nitrospiraceae > Nitrospira_D. Next base: position 6,059 of record JANDJG010000004.1, read on the forward strand.
GGAAATCTGGCAGGACGGCCAGGTCTTCGAGCAGCGCTATGAGCGGGGCAAGCCGAACGCGCCGCTCGCCGTGACCGGCAAGACGAAACGCCGCGGCACCAAGGTGCGCTTCAAGCCGGACGGCCAGATCTTCGAGACGCTCGACTTCAGCTTCGACGTACTGGCGCAGCGGCTCCGCGAGCTCGCCTTTCTGAACAGGGGCCTCGCCATCACGCTTAAAGACGAACGCAAGGAGCCGGCCAAGGAGCAGGTGTTCCTCTACAAGGGCGGCATCGTCTCCTTTGTCGAGCATCTGAACGAAGCCAAGACTCCGCTGCACAAACCCATTTACGTCAAGGTGGAAAAGCCGGAGATGATCCTCGAGGTGGCCCTGCAATACAACGACGGCTACGCCGAGAACCTTTTTTCGTTCGCCAACAACATCAACACAAAAGAGGGCGGCACGCACCTGGTCGGCTTCAAAGCCGCCTTGACGCGGACGATCAACACCTACGCCAACGCGAACGACTTGCTCAAAAAGGACACGGAATCCTTGACCGGCGACGACGTCCGCGAAGGCCTCACGGCGGTCGTGAGCGTCAAGGTCCGCAACCCGCAGTTCGAGGGGCAAACCAAGGCCAAGCTGGGCAACAGCGAGGTCAAAGGCGTGGTCGAGGCGGCGGTCAACGAGGCGCTCGGCAACTACTTCGAAGAGAATCCCGCGGTCGCCCGCAAGATCATCGGCAAGGCGATCGAAGCGGCCCGCGCCCGCGAGGCGGCCCGCAAGGCGAAGGAGTTGATCCGCCGCAAAAGCGCGCTGGACGGCGGCTCCCTGCCGGGCAAACTGGCCGACTGTTCCGAGAAAGACCCGGCCTTGAGCGAGCTCTATATCGTCGAGGGCGATTCGGCCGGCGGCTCGGCCAAGCAAGGGCGCGACCGGAAATTCCAGGCCATCCTGCCTCTCAAGGGCAAGATTCTCAACGTCGAGAAGGCCCGGTTCGACAAGATGCTCACGAGCGACGAAATCCGCACGCTCATCATGGCGCTCGGAACGGGCATCGGCCGCAAGCGCGAAGAAGGCGACAAGGGCGACAAGGACACGTTCGACATCGCGAAGGCGCGCTACCATAAAATCATCCTCATGACCGACGCCGACGTGGACGGGAGCCACATCCGCACCCTGCTGCTCACGTTCTTTTTCCGGCAGATGCCCGAGCTGATCGAGCGCGGATACGTCTATATCGCGCAGCCGCCGCTCTTCAAAGTCAAAAAGGGCAAGACCGAACGGTATTTAAAAGACGAAGCGGCGCTCAACGAGTATTTGGCCGATCTGGCGGTCGAAGACGTGGAGCTGTACCTGGAGGGGGCGCAAAGCTACGTGACGGGTCGGCGGCTGCTGCCCGTTCTCAAGAAAATGATCGCGTTCGAGTCGCTGCTCGCGCGGCTCAATAAGAGGCCGCACGAAGTCGCCATGTTGCGCGCCTTCGTGGACGAGCCGGGATTGGACCGCGACCTGCTGAAGAATCGCGCGGCGCTCACCGCCGTGGTGGATCAAGCCAAACGGACGCTGGCCGGGGTCTATCCCAAGCTGACGCCGACCTTCGACGTCTTGGAGGACGAAGAACATCAGTCCAACAAGGTCGTCTGCCGCGTGCAGGCCGGCGGGATGTTGCACGGCCTCGAGATCACGCATGAGCTGGTGGGATCGGCGGACTTCCGCGAGCTCCAGAAACTCGCCCCGTCCGCCATCGGCCTCGGGCGCGCGCCCTATCGGCTCAAGGCCGGCGGACAGGAACGGCACTATTACGCGACGGACGAGCTGGTGAGGGCCATCCTCGACATGGGCAAACAGGGTTTGAGCATTCAGCGGTACAAGGGGCTCGGCGAGATGAACCCGAGCCAGTTGTGGGAAACCACGATGAATCCGGAAGCCCGCACGTTGCTGCGGGTGACGCTCGAAGACCTGACCGGCGTGGATGAAATCTTCACGATTCTGATGGGCGACGAAGTGGAGCCGCGGCGGAATTTCATTCAGACGCATGCGCTCGAAGTCAGGAATCTGGACGTATAGAAGACGTCATGTGACGAGTGACGGTTGACCAGGAGTTCGAAATGCCGCCCGATGAACGGTTAGGCCACATCGCCATCGAAGACGAGATGAAGTCGTCCTATTTGGATTACGCCATGAGCGTGATCGTGGGGCGGGCGCTGCCGGACGTGCGCGACGGGTTGAAGCCCGTCCACCGGCGCATCCTCTTCGGCATGCAGGAGATGGGTCTCACGTCCGCGCGGGCCTACCGCAAATCCGCGAAGATCGTGGGCGAAATCATGGGGAACTACCACCCCCATGGCGATTCCGCGATTTACGACACCCTTGTGCGGATGGCGCAGGACTTCAATATGCGCTATCCGCTCATCGACGGCCAGGGCAACTACGGCTCGATGGACGGCGACTCGCCGGCGGCCATGCGCTACACCGAAGCGCGCATGACGAAGCTGGCCGAGGAACTGCTGGCGGACATCGACAAGGACACCGTCGACTTCGGGCCGAACTACGACGAATCGCGCCGGGAGCCGCTCGTGCTCCCCACCCGCGTGCCCAATCTCTTGATCAACGGCGCGGGCGGCATCGCCGTGGGGTATGCGACCAACATTCCGACGCACAACATCGCCGAAGTGATCGACGGGCTGTTGCTGCTGCTGGAGAACCCGGAGGCCACCGTCGAGCAGCTCATGAAGAAGATTCCGGGTCCCGATTTTCCGACCGCCGGCTTCATTTACGGCGTGAGCGGGATCAAAGAGGCCTACGAAACGGGGCGGGGACTGCTCAAGCTGCGGGCGAGGGTCGCGGTGGAAGTCGACGAGCGGACGGAGCGCGAGCGGCTCATCGTCACGGAGATTCCGTTCCAGCAGAATAAGGCCAAGCTGATCGAAAAGATCGCCGAACTGATTCAAGAAGACCGCTTGAAGGGCATTGCCGACTTGCGCGACGAATCCTCCGATCGGGAAGGGGTGCGGATCGTCATCGAGTTGAAACGCAATGAGATCCCGCAGGTGGTCTTGAACAATCTGTATAAGAATACGCAGCTTGAAACCACCTTCGGCGTCAACATGTTGGCGCTGGTCAACAACCGCCCCGAAGTTCTGAATCTCAAGCAGATCCTGCACCACTTCATCGAGCATCGGCGCGAGGTGGTGGTGCGCCGCACCGCCTACGAGCTCCGCAAGGCGGAGGAGCGCGCGCATATTCTCGAAGGGCTCAAGATCGCGCTCGACAATCTGGACGCCGTGATCGCGTTGATCCGACGGTCCCAGTCTCCCGATGAAGCCCGCGCGGGCTTGATGCGGCAGTTCTCGCTCAGCGAGCTCCAGGCCAACGCGATTCTCGACATGCGCCTGCAACGGCTCACGCAGCTCGAGCGCAGCAAGCTGATCGAGGAATATCAGGAGGTGCTGAAGCGGATCGAATATCTGAAGTCCGTGCTGGCCAGCGAAGCGCTCGTGCGAACGATCATCAAGGACGAGTTGACGGAGATCCGCGAGACGTACAAGGACGAGCGGCGCACCCAGATCGTGAAGGAAGAGGCGGAGATCAGCCTGGAAGATTTGATCGCCGAGGAAGAGGTGATCGTCACGATCTCGCACGCGGGCTACATCAAGCGCAACGCGGTGTCGCTCTATCGCGCGCAGCGGCGGGGCGGCAAGGGCAAGATCGGCATGGGCATCAAGGACGAGGATTTCGTCGAGACCCTCTTCACCGCCTCGACGCACGACACGCTGCTCTTCTTCACGGACGCGGGCAAGGTCTATTGGCTCAAGGTGCACGAGATTCCCGAAGCAGGACGCGCCGCGAAGGGGAAGGCCCTGGTGAACCTCCTCCCCCTGTCCGGCAACGAAAAGGTGACGGCGACGCTCCCCGTCAAGGAATTCCGCGACGACCGCTACGTGGTCATGGCGACGAAGAAGGGACTGGTCAAAAAGACGGAGCTGTCGGCCTACGGCAACCCCCGGCAGGGCGGCATCATCGCCCTCGGTTTGGAAGAAGGCGACAAACTCATCGGCGTCCATTTGACCGACGGGCAGCGGGAAATCCTGCTCGGCACGCGGCAGGGCATCACGATCCGCTTCAAGGAGGACGAAGTGCGTCCCATGGGCCGGACCGCCTACGGTGTGAAAGGAATCACGCTCGAGGAAGGCAACGAAGTGATCGGCATGGAAACGATCACGCCGGATTCCACGACCGCGATCCTGACCGTCACCGAGGGCGGATACGGCAAGCGCACGCCGGTGGGCGAGTATCGCGTGCAGGGCCGCGGCGGCAAGGGCATCATCAGCGTCAAGACGACCGAGAAGAACGGGCCCGCGGTCGGGTTCCTTCAGGTCCGCGACGGCGACGAAATCATGCTGATGGCCGCGCAAGGGAAGGTCCTGCGCTGCAAAGTGGACGACATCCGCGAGGTGGGACGCAACACGCAGGGCGTCCGCATCCTTGACCTTGACGGAGAGAACGATCGCGTCGTGGGTGTCGCACGGTTGGCCGAAGCGGGCGACCGGGACGAGCCGGCGTCGGAGGACGGCCCCTCCGAAATCTAGCGGCGTCCGGATGCCCGGCGGCGGATCGACTGTCGCCGCGTTCTTCTCTCTTCGGCGAGTGTCGTTACCATGTCTTCTTCCGATCCTCCGACGAAAAAGCCGCTGGACATCGTCGTCAAAATGGGGCTCGGCGTCTTCGTGGGTTCGTTCGCTCTCATTTGGGGGGGCATGTACCTGAGCCGCCCCGACCGATCCATTCCTCCCTATACCGTCGGGGCTCAAAGCGGGCATCTCGTGGCGGCCCATGTGCCGCGGGATACCACGGATCAGCAGGTTGAAAAACTGCTGCGCCGGTTTCGCAAGGTGGGTCATGACAGCCGCGATTTCGGTCCCATGAAGATCTATCCGACCACGCCGGGAGACATCGGAGGTCGGTACCGAAGCATGTTCATTTTCGTGTTCAGTGACGATGGATGGGCCGATCCGGAGAAATTGGAGAAGTACAAAGCGGGGGACCCCTCGGTTGTCGAAGGGTTTGAACGGTCGGTTCGAGGATACTATCGGTTGGAGGGCGAGGAGGAAGAAGGGGGGATCGGTCCCGTCTCCAAGAGCGGAACGGTCTTCGAGAACACGACCATTCTCTTTAAGGGACGTGTCACGGATCCTTTGCCGGTCGAGACCGAGCCTGCCGAAACGGGTATCTCGCTATCGCCTCTGTGAACCGCCTGCGGAGCTCGGGATCGCGAATACCGATCGCAAGAGGGGCGGTCTCGACCTCGTCGCGGGCCGTCGGCCGGCCGGAGAGGACGGGATCGTTCTCGGAAGGGACCGCCGGCGCGGGGATCTCTCCCACACGGAGAACGATGTCTTTGATCGGTTCCATGCCCACGGCCCGACCGACTTGGTCCAAAAGAGAGGGTTTCAAGAACGTGAGCTGTTGAAGCCAGACGGAGTTTCGAACGACCAGGTACAGTTTTTTGAAACGAATGTGGGCCGGCCAGGTTTGCGAAGCGAGGGGCTCCCCGACGATATCACGCCACTGGCGCTGCAAGCGGAACTCCAGGAGCTTGGTCTCAAGGCCCAGCCGTTTGGAGAGACCGGATAGAATGGCGCCGCATGAGTCGAGGGAGCCGGTACGAGGCATGGTTCCATCTTAGCAAACGCGAATGGAAATGTCCGAAGATCAAAAAAAAGACGGCGACAACGGGGGCGGCGAGTTTCTTCGGCTTCCCCTTCTCGATCCGTTCCCGGTGAGATCATGACGCGCGCCGGATCGGAAGACAGCGAAAAGATCATTACGACCAATCGCAAGGCCTACCACGATTATTTTATCGAGGAGAAGTTCGAGGCCGGCATCGTGTTGACGGGCACGGAAGTCAAATCGCTCCGTGACGGGCGGGCGAATCTTCAAGACAGCTATGCCGCCGTCAAGGACGGCGAGGTCTATCTCTATCACTGCCACATCAGCCCTTATCGTCACGGCAATATCATGAATCACGATCCCACCAGGACTCGGAAACTGCTGCTCCATCATAAGGAGATCGATAAGCTCATTGGAAAAACGCAGCAGAAAGGGCTGACGCTCGTGCCGCTTCGGATGTATTTTTCTCCTCGGGGCAAGGTGAAGGTTGAACTTGGATTGGCCAAGGGCAAAAAACAATACGACCGGCGGGAATCAATCAAGGCGCGGGACGCGGGACGCGAAATCGAACGAACAGTTAAGGAGAGAAGGTAGAACCGGCTTCGGAGAAGATCGGAAGACATCCACCCGCGCCACATGCTCCGTTCTTTGAACAAGAACGGATTCTTCCGTCCGGTCCGCGCCTCGTTCGAGCTGAGTCGAGGTTGCCGGTTCAACGGGGAGCTTCTCAGGCACCCCATCGCTCACTGAAGCGGCAACCTGTCCGCAGCCCGTGAGACGGAGGATCGCTTTCCGACTCCTCCCCCGGGGCTTACTTGTTATGCACGTGCGAGACCGTATAAACCAACGCCGTGTACATGACTACCAACACCGCGCTTCCCGCCAATACTCCGACAATCAATGCGACCATGGTATGTACCTCCGTTCTTGAATGCCTAGTGTCACACTACTCCGGCTCTATGAAGACTCCATGAGGAGAGCATGAAGAATCCTTCATAATGACGGGAGCGTCGTTGACGGCGGAATCGCGTTTTCAACCCAAGAAGGGGCGGCGGGACGGCTTTCGTCGAGGTTCGGGGCGAGCGCTAGGCGAGCATCGTTTGTTGGAGATAGGCGGGGATGCGCAACGTAAAGACAGAGCCCTGCCCCACGCGGCTGGTTACGGAGATGGTTCCGCCGTGGGCTTCCACGATCTCTTTGACGATGGGGAGACCCAAGCCCGTTCCGGCTGCGTCCTCGGCTTTTGCCCATTCGGTCCGATAGAATCGCTCGAACAGATGGGGAATGTGCTCAGGCTCGATGCCATGGCCCGTGTCCTCGACCTCGATCAATACCTCGCGCCCCTCCGCTCGCGCGCGGACGGTCACGGTTCCGCCCGCGGGGGTGTAGCGCAGAGCGTTATCGAGCAGATTGATCATCGCTTGCTTGAGCCACTGCGGGTCGCCGAGAATGGGAGGAACCGCCCGAGCGTCCAACGACAGGGTGATCCGCCGGTCATTCGCCAACAACGCCAGTTCCTGCACGATCTCGTGAAGGAAGGGTTCTACCTCAAGAGGAGCCAGTTGGACGGGCGGTTTACTGCTCGTGAATTTGGCGAGCGTCAACAAAGGTCTGGTCAAGGCGATGAGCCGATCCACCTGTTCGAGATTGCTGAGGAGCACGTCGCGGTATTCGTCGGCGGTCCTGGCCTTGAGAAGCGCCACCTCCAAGTTGCCGCGCAGGATGGTCAAGGGCGTTTTCATTTCGTGGGCCGCGATCTCGCAAAAATTTCGCTGGGTCTCGCTGTTCCGTTGGAATTGATCCAACACGGAGTTGACGGCCTGGGTGAGCCGCCGGAACTCGGTATAAGGAGAATCCAAGGCTAACCGCTTCCCCAAATCGGCCTCGGACATGGTTTCGGCGCCAGCGCACAAGGCCTCGATCGGGGTCAGCACCTTCTTGGCCAGCCACAGGCTGCCCAGCCAGGTGACGAGCAGCGTGGCGCCGGAGCTTATGATCAGCAAGACCAAGAGTTCGCTGAGCGCCGTCTGATAATGAAGCAGCGACGTTTCCGCTTGCAGCACGTAGCGCACGACTCCTTGGCGGGTGACGGAGACAAACAGCCGCCGGGCGGGCGTGCCGTCCGGCATCGCCACCGTTTCATAGACCGTGCGTTCGAGCAGCACGCGGTCGAGCATGCGGGGCGAGATCAGCGGAAAAGCCGAAGCATTGGGACTTTTCCATAATAACCGGCCGTCCGGCGAGAACACGCGGAGCGAGTGGACGACGCCGTGCAGGTCACGTTGTTCCTTGATGCCGAGATTGGCGTCGGATGGAAATCCCGCGTCTTGTCCGCGGTTGTCGAGGATGTCGGGGTGGCGATCGATGATCCCGGCGAGGGTCTCCGCCAACTCCAACAGCCGTCCATCCACGAATCGATGGAGCAGGGTTTCGTTCGCGAAATACACCAGCGCGGAAAATCCCAGCAGCCAGGCCATGAGCATGAGCGCGAATCGGCTGATGAGATCGCGCAACGATGTCATGCCGACTGCTCCGGGTCCTCCAGCATGTAGCCCGCGCCGCGCACCGTCGTGATGAGCGGCGGAGAAAAATTATGGTCGATCTTCGCCCGCAGGGCTCGAATATGGGCGTCCACGATGTTGGTCATGGGGTCGTAGCTGATGTCCCAGACGTGTTCGATGATGACCGTTCGGGTCAGGACGCGGTTCTTGTTCCGAAGGAGAAATTCCAGCAGCGCGTATTCCTTGTTGGTCAGCGAGATTTCCTGACCGGCCCGCCAGACGCGGTGTGTCACCGGGTCCAGCGTCAAATCGGCCGCGTGCAAATGAGCCGACGGCTGGGCGCCGCCCCGACGCAGAAGGGCCCTGATGCGCGCCAACAATTCGACGAAGGCAAAGGGCTTCGCCATAAATTGATCCGCGCCGATGTCAAAACCGGACACCTTCGTCTCCACGGTGTTGCGCGCGGTCAACAGCAGGACCGGCGTCATGTTGCCTTTGGCTCGAATGCTCCGGCAAAGAGCAAGGCCGTCAAGCTTGGGAAGCATGACGTCCAAAATCAGCAGGTCGTAGGGATTGCTCAACGCCATGGCGAGCCCCGCTTCACCGTCCGCCGCGAAGTCCACGGCATAGTTTTCTTCCTTGAGGCCCTTGCGGATGAACTGCGCCAGATCCAAGTCGTCTTCGACGAGGAGAATGCGCATGGCGCTCCTTCCTTCCGGTCACGGAAGTTGCGAACTCGTCGGTGCTTCGCCCGGTCTCGAAACCTGACCCGCCGCTTTGTGCTTGAGCGCGCGTCCTTTCCCCGGGGTGGGGTCGGGAACGATCCCATAGATTTCCCGGCCTTCATGCCCTTCTGGGAGATATTCGGTGATCGGCATGCCGTCTTCGCGGACGAAGAGCAGGCAATGACAATACTTGTAGATCTGCATTTCGTCGCAGGCGCAGATCCAACGCCGCAGTTTGGCTTCCGCCTGCTTATCCTTGTAAAAATTGCATGGGCAGAGCGGTTTGCCAAGCTCGTCCACGTGCATCGCCAGACCCTTGACGACCGCCTCGGTAACGGAGGGGTTGGGATGCATGACGGTGCCGCTCTTCTCGGCGTATCCCCGCACGAACTTGACGATCTTCTCGAGACTCTCTTGTGTTGGTTCAGCCACGGACCGCTCCTCTCTATTTCAAGCAGAAACGACGCTGTCCGCTAGTTTACAGGGGAATTTTGCTCCATTACAATCGAGGCCTTTCATCCTTAGCCGTGGGACTCATGAGCGACGGTTCGGTCCAAAGTGTATTGGCAAACCGGCTGGCCGCCGGCCTGGGCGCCGAGGCCGCTCGCGCGTTTGTCGCGCGGACGGAAGCGGCGGCGGATCGGCCCGATGCCGTGGCGCACGTCGCGATCCTGTTGGACGAGCTCGAGGCGACATCGGCCAAGGTGGCACGGGCTGCGGTTGACGCACTCCCCGAGCTTGATCGGCACGGCGGACTTTCCGTGATCGTTCCATGGCTGGACATGGGCGTCGTGTTGGCTCAATCGTCCGGAGCCGCCGCCTTGAGATACTTCAAGGAAAGCCCCATGATCCTCGGTTTGCTGAAACGAACCGAGACGCGCAGGGAGGCCCTCGCCGTCGGGATCGAAGCCGCCGATCGCGACGTCATGGCGGCGTGGGAATTTTTGCGCGTCGCGCCGGATCTTGAGAGGACGATGCCGTTCGAGGAGGCCAGGCGCTGGCTCGACGTCGGTCTTGAACTGGCGGCGGTCGACTCGGTGGCGGGCATCGAGTACGTCCGGCAAATGGCCCGCGTGGCCGCCGTGCTGCGAATCGAGGACGTCCGAACGTGGCTGTCGGTGGGCACGCATCTCGTCACTCCCAATACGTTGGGCAAGCCGGATTATCTGGCCATGATCGAGTTCATGCGCACGAGCCCGACGGTGTTGGGGGAAATCGAACAGCCCGCCGTTCGTGCGCAGTCGCTGCGGGTGGCATCGTCGTTGGCCGAACGTTCTCCTGAGTCGGCGGTCGCATGGCTTGCGGAGTCTCCACAGATTCTGCGCGCGCTTCCGTCGGAGGAGCGGCGGCTCGAATTGCTGCGATATGCCGTCCTGCTTGCCGAACGCGACGCGGAGGCGGCACTTCTCTACCTTCGGCGCGGCCCGGATATCATGGCGTTGATCGGAGAGGGACCTCAAGCCCGATCCCGGTTTGAGACGTGGCTGAAGGCCGGCATGGACGTGTTGACCTACAGCCGGGAGGGGGGACGGGTCTATTTTGGGATGGAATCCCGCAACGCCCTTGCCTCGCTTGAACGGGCGATGGCGGGTGTCCCGCTTCGGCGGGTCGCCCGGAGGATCAAACTGTTCGTTCAGGGACTCTGCGGAACGGATGTCACGATCGCAGCGCTTCCCGAGTCGGCGTCGGCCGGCGCCAGAGCGACGGTCAGCCCGGACGGACGCACGATGTTCTTGCCGGCGATCCTTCGCCGCTACGCCACAGCAGAGGAAAATGAACGGTGGGCCATGGTCATGGCGGCGCACGAAGCCGGTCACTTGCAATTCGGCACGTATCGGCTCAGGCTGGCGGCGCTAGCCGATGTGATCGAGGAGGTCCGGCAACGATACGGCCGTTTATTGCATCCCGTCCCCGGGACGTTGAACGCGTTGTTTCAACTTTATCCGTTGCCCAAGCTGGCGCAGGATCTATGGATCATCTTGGAGGATGCGCGGGTTGAGTTCCTGCTCCAAACGGAATACCCGGGATTGCGGCGCGATCTCGCCCTCTTGGCGGCCGAGGCCGTGACGTCTCGGCGCAGCGATCAGACGACCACGGTCACGGAACTGATGGTCGACGGGCTCTTTCGACTTTCGACGGGCGAGTCTCCCGATTCGGCGGTCCCTCGGGCGATCAAGCGGGAGGTCTCCGAGCTGTGGGCTCTGTGCCGGCCGCTTTTCCGGAAGGAGGCGACGGCGGAGGATGCCGTGCGTCTGGCCGACGAGCTGTACGTCAAGATCGAGGAACTGGCGGCGTCGCGCTCGAAGCGACCGGGGGATGATTCGTGGAAGGACCGGACGGCCGATGAAAGTCAGACGGCACCGTCGTCCCCCGTCGTTTCGGAACAACCGACCGATATGTACCGTCCTTTGATCAACCACGCTCATCGCGGTGAGATGAATCCGGAGTTCATTACGTGGGGCGGGGAGCCGATCGAACGGGGCGATGAACAAGACGACAAGGGAAGCGGGACGACCGGTGCCGGTCAAGAAGGCTCGTTTTCCGGCCGAAGCGACGCGGTCTCTGGCGCCGAGCGGGGAGGTCGCAGGCCCGATGCGAGCGACACGCCGGCCGGCGGTCAGCGGATGCCCGCCGCCGTTGAGGAGTTGCTGTCGGTCGATGTCGAGCAGAGATTGAAGCCTGAATCGGCGGTGTCCGCGGAACGGACCGTCCGTTATCCGGAGTGGGATTATTCGATTCAGGATTACCGCGTCAACCGCTGCCGAGTCATCGAACGGCCTGCGGATACCGGCTCCGACGACGGCATCGAGACGATTCTTGCGAGTCGTCGCAGCGAGATCGCGTCGCTTCGGAAACTCTTTGAGAGCCTGCGTCCCGTCGCCTACCGCCGCGTCCCCGGACAACCGGAGGGGGACGATCCGGACCTCGACGCCGTCGTCCGAAGGGCCGCGGAATTGCGGGCGGGGCTGGAGGGAAGCGATCGTGTGTATATTCGACGGGACAAGCGGGATCGTAGCGTCGCCGCCGCGTTCTTGGTCGATATCAGCGGATCGACGAGCCGGAAGCTCGACGGCGGGCGCCGGGTCATCGATATCGAGAAGGAAAGCCTGGTGCTGCTCTGTGAGGCGCTGGAGGCGGTCGGGGATCAATACGGTCTCTACGCCTATTCCGGCGAGGGGGCCGCGTCGGTCGATTTTTTCGTCGTCAAGGATTTCGACGATCGATTGGGAACGGTTGCCGCTCATCGGTTGGGGGGACTCGGCCCTCAACGACAAAATCGAGACGGGGCGGCGATTCGCCACGCCTCGGCCAAGTTGCTCAAGCGGAGCGCTAAGCATCGACTGTTGATCCTCCTGAGCGACGGCAGGCCGCTGGACGGGGACGATTACAAGGACGACTACGCCGTGGAGGATACCAAGAAAGCGTTGCAAGAGGCTCGGCGGCACGGCATCCATCCGTTTTGCGTGACCATCGACGGCGAGACGACCGAGTACCAACGGCGCATGTACGGCGACGTGCGATTCGTGGTCATCGATCGCGTCGAGTCGCTGCCGACGCGACTGCCGAACGTGTATCGGCGGCTGACGGCGTGAAAGACGACAAAAGCGAATGCAAGAGGGAAAAGTGACGGGAAAACCGTCCGTTCCGCCATGGCTCTATAAACTGTTTACGGGGCACCAGTATCCCTACGTCCGCCGGTTGGCCAAGTTCGCCCAACCGATGGCGCCGGGACAGGATCGTCCTGAGCCGACCAAGGAGATGATCGAAGCCAAGTTCTGGGAGGTCTTTCCGCGTTGTCGCGTCAAGGTGTTGCAAGAAGTAAAGGAAGGGATGATCGTCGTATTTCACGAACTGGGAGAGTATCCGCCCGGGGGGTATGGGGAGCTGGTCGAGAATCCCGAAGAGTTTCTGGCAAGCCGGTACGGCAAAAAGAAGATCAAACTCAATTTTTACGATGGAGAGAATTTTGTCTGCACGATCAACTTCAAAGTGGCGGGTTGGACGGAACATGAGGGGTGAAGGACAGGCCGATGCCGAGCGAGCAAGCCGGCGAATCTTGACGCGGTGGTCAACTATGCCTTCGTGTGGGAGGGGCGGATTATGAAACGAGCCAAAGTCACCGTAGTGGGCGCGGGGAACGTCGGGGGAACGACCGCTCAACGGCTGGCGGAGAAAGATACTTACGACGTAGTCCTGGTTGACATCGCCGAGGGGATCCCCCAGGGCAAGGCCCTCGATATTTCTCAGGCGGGACCGATCTGTGGATACAGCACCCGCGTGATCGGCACGAACGGCTACGCCGAGACGGCCGGCTCGGCGATCGCCGTGATCACGTCGGGTATGCCGCGAAAGCCGGGGATGAGCCGCGATGAGCTGTTGGCGACCAATGCAAAGATCGTCAAGTCCGTCGTGTCCGAGCTGGTGTCCCGTTCCCCGGACATCATTTTGATTCTTGTCACGAATCCGCTGGACGCCATGGTGCACGTGGCGCGTCGCGTCAGCGGTCTGCCCAAGTCCAGGGTCATCGGCATGGGAGGGGTGTTGGATTCGGCCCGCATGCGCTCGTTCATCGCGGAGGAGTTGAACGTGCCGGGGCCGGACGTTCAGGCCATGGTGCTGGGCGGGCACGGCGATACGATGGTGCCGCTTCCCCGCTACACGACGGTCCGAGGCACGCCCGTGTCGGCCCTGATGTCCAAGGAGAAGCTGGACGCGATCGTCAAGCGCACGCGCGACGGGGGAGCCGAGATCGTCGGTTTACTGAAGACGGGCAGCGCTTTCTACGCGCCGTCGGCTTCGGCCGTCGATATGGTGGAGGCGATTTACAAGGATGAAAAGCGGGTGATGCCGTGCTCCGTTCTCTGCGAAGGCGAGTACGGGCTCAAGAACGTGATCGTCGGCGTTCCGGTCAGGATCGGACGCGCCGGCGTCGAAGAGATCGTCGAATACGATCTTGAGCCCGACGAACGAGCGGCGCTGAACGCGTCGGCCGATGCGGTGCGAGAGCTGTGCGCGAGGGTCGACGAGCTGATGGCGTAAACCTCGGCTGGTTGCTTACGGAAAAATGCGCGGTCGGGGACCGTCCCGTTCGGTGCCGCCGGTTCGTCGGCACCTTGTCGAAAGACCGGTGCGTTGACTTGACATTCGGAGAACGACTGAAGTAGAGACTCAGACTGATCGTCAACCGTGCGACAAGGAGGATTATGAAATTTCTTGAAGATCCGATGCAGACCATGGCCGCGGGGTTTGCGCTCTCCGTTGTATTGATCGTTGTCTATTTGGGATTGACCGGCATCGGCGCCGGCGAAGCCGATTGGCCCCAGATGATTCTCCGGTGGATCCATTTCCTGGCGGGGATCACCTGGATCGGCTTGTTGTATTTCTTTAACTTGATCAACGCCGCTTTTTTGAAAAGCCTGGATGGGCCGACCAAGAACATTGTGATTCCGAAACTCATGCCGGCCGCGCTCAATTGGTTCCGTCACGGGGCCACGGTGACGGTGCTTGCGGGCGTGCTCTTGTACGGCATGATGTACCACAAGGGCGGCACGGGAGCGGTGGCCCTGGCGATCGGAGGATTGCTCGGCATCATCATGATGGGCAACGTCCATGGGATCATCTGGCCGAACCAGAAGAAGATCATCGCCGCCGTGACCGCCGCCGCGCAGGGGACTCCGGCGCCGCCTGAAATGGCGCAATGGGGGCGGACCGCGTTGCTGGCCTCTCGCGTGAATTTTATGCTGTCGATCCCCATGTTGTTTTTCATGGGGGCCGGCAGTCACTTTCGGTAAAGGCCGTCCTTGCCGCCGGTGGAAACGTTTCCACCGGCGGTATTCCCCCGGATTCAATCATCCCCTCTATGCCTAGAGGTTGATGGGTCTCCTAGCCCGTCGTATTCGACGATTGGGGCCTAGGCGTCGGCCATTGCCTTGACGGGCCGGGAAAAGGAGCCGTATAGTGCCAGCGGGAGAAATCATCGCTGAAGGTCCATATAACAAGCGGAGTCGGTGATGCTGATCGGTGAAGAGCCGCGACTGGTCCAGCCACTTGAAGGCGAGCCGTGGGAGATCGACGGCTACCTGAACGTGGGGGGCTATGAGGCGTGGAAACGCTGCGTCAAGGAATTGAGCGCGGCGCAAGTGGTGGACGAGCTCAAGAAATCCGGTCTGCGAGGGCGAGGGGGAGCCGGGTTCCCCACGGGAGTCAAGTGGGACAAGGTGCTCAATCATCGGGTCCGGGAGCGATATTTTGTCTGCAATGCCGGCGAACATGAACCGGGAACGTTCAAAGACCGTCATTTGCTGCGGATGCTCCCCCATCAATTGATCGAGGGGTGTTTAATTGCGTCGCACACCGTGAGGGCGAAGGCCGCCTTCATTTACGTCAATCATGAGTATCATGAAGAGCGGGAGAACCTGAAGAAGGCGCTGGATCAGGCGAAAGCGCGCGGTCTCCTGGGGACCAACGTCTTCGGAAGCGGTCTCGACGTGGACCTGCAAATTTTTGAGGGTTATGGGAGCTATGTCGCGGGTGAAGAGACCGCCATGTTGGAATCGATGCAAGGGCGTCCGGCCATGCCCAGACAGAAACCGCCCTTTTATCCCACCGACTTCGGCTTGTATGGGAAGCCGACCCTGGTGAACAACGTCGAGACGCTCTGCAACGTTCCTCGGATTCTCCAAAAAGGCGCGGCGTGGTTTACCCAAGTGGGGACGGAAAAATGTCCGGGCACTATGATGTTTTCATTGAGCGGGGCCGTCAATCGTCCCGGTGTATATGAAATGCCCATGGGGGTGACGATCCGGACCTTGATCGAGCAGTGCGGAGGAGGCGTGCCGGGAGGTCGCAAGATCAAGGCGGTCTTTCCTGGTGGGCCGGCGTTTTCGATGGTGACGGCCGATCAACTCGACCTCCGCATGGACTTCGATTCGCTCAAGCAAGCGGGAACCGGCCTGGGCTCGGCGGGTGTCATCGTGGTGGACGACGCCACGTGCATGGTGGCGAAGACGCTCCAGTTCTCAAAGTTTTTCAAGAACGAGAGTTGCGGCCAATGTCCTCCCTGCCGGATGGGCACGATCAACTTGGCCGCGCTCATGACCAAGATCGAAGAAGGCCATGGGACGCAAAAGGATCTCGACAGTCTGTTGCAGCTCTGCGGTTTTGTCAAAGGCACCGGCTATTGCACCCTGGTGACGGGCGCATCGGTCTTGGTGCAAAGCAGCGTCAGGCTGTTCCGTCAGGAGTATGAAGAGCACATTCGGCTGGGGCGGTGTCCCTATCAGGCTGAAACGGCCGGTGTCGGCGCCCCATCGTGATGGTGTGATGGTCGGGAGATCGTGATGCCGCGAGTGACTTTCCTGCATCATGGAGAATGGAGCGGAGAGGTGGACGCCAATACGTCGCTTCTGGACGCGGCAAAAGCCCTGGGCTTGCCCCTGAATCACGATTGCGGCGGCAACGCGTCGTGCACGACCTGTCGGGTCGAAGTTGAAACGGGCGGGGAACATCTCTCCGAAATCGATTTTGACGAACAGGATCTCTTGGATCGTGAGGCGCTGAGCGATCCTCGGCATCGATTGGCGTGTCAGGCGCGGGTGTTGGGCGACGTCGTTGTGCGCGTTCCGAAAAGCAAGTGGGAAACTCACGGCCGCGACCTGCCCGGCTTGTGAACCGCCGGAGGATCGGGGTGTTGATCTTGGGGCAGGAGGTGCTACACTAAACGAGCCGAGTCCGTAAGGTACGGAATTCGAGAGAAGAGGAGGAAACCATGCTGACGATTACGCCGGTGGCGGAACAGAAGATCAAGGAATTGATGGCCGAGGAAAAAGACGTCGTCGGGCTGCGCGTGTATGTCCGTGGCGGGGGATGCCACGGGTATCAATACGGGATGGCCTTTGAATCGAAAATGGCGGAAGACGACACGGTGATCGAAATGGGAGACGTCAAGGTGATCATGGACTCCCAAAGCGCCCCGCTCCTGCAAGGGGCGGAAGTCGATTACGTTGACAGCGTGCAGGGTTCGGGGTTTTCCATCAAGAACCCTCAGGCCAAAACGACCTGTGGCTGCGGCAGCTCGTTCAGTTACTGAGGCCGTCGCCGGCACTTCCGGCAGGGCCTCTTTTGGGCATAGAATCAACATGAGGCCAGGGTTGCTCGTGCGCGAGTGATCCTGGCTTTTCTTCATGCGATGAGGCGGAGAAGAGAACGTTTCACATGATGATTACCAGACGCTATCGGTTCTGCGCCGCCCATCGGCTTCACAGCGATCGCCTCACCGATGACGAAAATCGAGCCGCGTTCGGAAAATGCAACAATCCCAACGGCCACGGCCACAATTACGTGGTTTTGGTCACCATCAACGGGGACGGAGAAAATGAGGGGCAAGAGATTGCGTCTCTCGATCGAACGGTCGCCGAAACCGTTCTCAAACGGTTTGATCATCATGATCTCAATTGCGACCCCGCGTTCACCGATTGCACGACCACGGGAGAAAATCTGGTGAAATTGATTTGGGATCTGTTGGAGCCGAAGCTGCTGTGCGGGAAGCTGCGCAAGGTGGGGGTCATTGAGACAAGGGACAATTATTTCGAATACGCCGGTACGGCTTGATACCAGGGAGGATCGTGTGGCGAGGCGGGGAAAAGGGAAAACGGTTGAGGAGACGGGCGAGGACGTGAGCGGCAACGGTCGCCCCGCCGACGTGGACGCCTTGCGGTCGCTGGTGACGCGGATGTTGACGGCGCTCGGTGAGAAACCGGGCAGAAACGGTTTGCTCAAGACTCCCGAACGGGTGGCCAAAGCGCTGGCCTTCATGACGCAGGGTTATCAGCGGGATATCGACCACCTCTTGAACGGTGCGCTGTTCCCCATCCAATACGACGAGATGGTCATCGTGAAGGACATCGATTTCTTCAGCATGTGCGAACACCACCTGTTGCCGTTCTTCGGCAAGGTCCATGTCGGCTATTTGCCCAACAAAAAGGTGGTGGGTCTCAGCAAGATTCCCCGCATCGTCGATGCCTTTGCCAGGCGGCTTCAGGTGCAGGAGCGGCTCACCGTCCAAATCGCGGAGACCCTCAACGAGAAATTAAATGCGAAGGGGGTGGGCGTCGTGGTCGAAGCCAGGCATCTTTGCATGATGATGCGGGGAGTGGAAAAGCAGAACACGGTGGCCGTCACCAGTTCGATGTTAGGAGAATTTCGAAGTCAGCCGCAAACCCGCTTGGAATTTCTGAAACTCATTCAGAAAACCAGCGTAGGCGACGCGGACTAACTGCAGTTGCTCCGTTTCCTCCCCTTTTCTACTTTTCGGCCAGGCTCCCGCTGAATGCTCGAACCACGCGATTGAAGGCGTCGGGCTGTTCCAGATTCGACAGGTGCCCGGCCTGTGAAATGACGGTCATGCGGGAGCCGGCGATACGATCGGCCATGAGTTTCGCGTCGGCCGGCGGGGTGGCCTGGTCCAGCTCCCCGGCGATGACGTGAACCGGGCAGGTGATCGATTCCAACAACGGAATCGAATCGGTCCGTTCGGCCATGGCCATCAAGTCTCCCGCGATTCCGCTGATCTCGGTGCGCTCAATCATGGCTCGAACCTTGCGGACGAGATCCGGACGGGTCTCGATCGTGAGAGGGGAGAGCAGTTTCGGGATCATGAGGTCGGCGATGGAGGCCGGGCCCTTTTTATAAGCGATTTGAGCCATTTGGAAGCGGGCCTCTTTCCCTTCCGCCGTGTCCGCTTGGGCTCTTGTGTTGGCCAAGATGAGGCCCTTTATACGGTCGGGGTATCGGCGATAGAACGTGAAAAGAATGTAGCCCCCCATCGAGAGCCCGACCAGCACCGCCTGTCCGATCGACAAATGGTCCATTAAAGCCCGCACATCCTCCGCAGCCTGGTCGAGGGTGTAACGCCAAAGAGGGGCATCCGACTCTCCATGGCCGCGGAGATCAACGGTGACGACGCGAAACTCCGATGAGAGCGCTTCGACCTGCGGCTCCCACATGGTTCGGTTGAGGGGAAAGGCGTGCAGAAAGATGAGCGGCAACCCCGTTCCCTGGTCGCTGTAAGCGAGAGAGATGCCGTTGACACGGACGTTCATGCTTGCACCAAATAACGGGCCAGCCCTTTCCCTACCATCGCCCCTCACCGTCGTCAAGGGCCTTCCGGGACGGTTTGCGGGGGCAAGGACGGGGTGTATAGAATCGCTGAGACGATGAGGATTCCGATGAACGAGGAAAGAGATGACACCCCCGGTTTGTTCGATGTTCGTCAACGCCAGGAGGCGGCTTCCGCTCCGTTGGCCGAACGGATGCGTCCGCGGGAGTTCGACGAATTCGTCGGACAGGAAGACATTATGGCGCCGGATCGACCCTTACGCCGGGCCATTGAAACGGACCGACTGACGTCCGTGATCTTTTGGGGACCTCCCGGATCGGGAAAAACGACCCTCGCCCACCTGATCGCTCGACATACGAAAGCGCAGTTTGTTCCCTTCTCGGCCGTGACCGGCGGAGTCCAGGAGCTGCGGGCGATCATCAAGTCGGCCGAACAGCGGCAAGCGCTTGAGGGTAAGCGGACGATTCTGTTTGTGGATGAAATTCATCGGTTCAATAAAGCCCAACAGGACGCCTTCCTTCCCCACGTCGAACGGGGAACCGTCATTCTGGTGGGAGCGACCACCGAAAATCCGTCCTTCGAGGTGATCAGCCCCCTCTTGTCTCGCTCGCTGGTCGTGGTCCTGAAGCCCCTCTCCGAACGGGCGTTGGGGCAGGTGCTGGACCGGGCCCTCAGCGATTCGGAAAGAGGACTGGGCGGCCAGACCGTGCGGCTCTCGGCCGAGGCCAGGCGACGGCTGATCGCATACGGAAACGGGGACGCGCGGGCCATGCTGACCGCGCTGGAATTTGTCGTCACTCACGTCTCCGCCGGCCAGGCCGGTGAGCGCGAGATCGACGAGGCTTTGCTGGAAGAAGCGTTGGGCAGGCACGCGCTGCGGTACGACAAAGGCGGCGAAGAACATTACAACGTCATCTCCGCGTACATCAAAAGCCTTCGCGACTCGGACCCTGACGGCGCCCTTTACTGGCTGGCGCGCATGGTGGAAGGAGGAGAAGATCCCAAGTTCATCGCCCGCCGAATGGTCATCTTTGCCTCGGAAGATATCGGCAACGCCGACCCGATGGCCCTGGTGGTCGCCACGGCGGTGGCGCAGGCCGTCCAATTCGTAGGGTTGCCCGAGGCACAGATCAATCTCGCCCATGGCACGACCTACCTGGCGTCCCGACCGAAAGACAATGCGTCCTATGTCGGGCTGTTGGAAGCCATCCGTGACGTAAAAACCCATGGAAATCTGGGGGTTCCGCTTCATCTTCGGAATGCCGAGACCTCCCTGATGAAGGCGCTGGGGTATGGAGAGGGCTACCGGTATGTCCACGACGACCCCGGCGCGGAGACCGAACAGCGTCACCTCCCGGACCCCTTGCACGGCCGGCGGTATTATCGCCCAAAAAATCGGCGATAGGGGCGATTTGCTCGTGTACAATCCGCTCTAATCGGTTATACTTAATCAGGTTATGAAGCGAAACGAAGGAAAATGGCCCGGCGCCATGGCGACGGTCAACGAACGAAGAAAATTCGTGCGGGCCACGCTGGTGGGTTCCGCCCTGGTGATTCCCCACGATGGAAAACGGGCGAGCACCGCCGTGTTGGACAATGTGAACAAAATCGGCGCCGGTCTTCATACGAAGGACCGCTTTGTTCCCAAGACGCGAGTGACCGTTTCGCTCGCATTCCTGGATTCCAATCAGGTTGAACAGCAGGAAAAGCTGGACGGCATGATCGCCTGGGTCAAGCCCTGGGGCAAGAAGGGGTTTTTGATCGGGGTCGTGTGGGACGACGTCGTGACGGAAGAAAAAAATCGCTGGCTCTACTACTACCTGGAGGAAACGCTCAAGACGTCACGCTAACGCAGCGCCGTCAGCTTGTGTTTGACCTCTTCCAACTCGGCCGACAGCGATTCCCAGCGGGCGGTCAATCGCTCGAGATCGCGCTTCCATCCGTCCTGTTCCTGGTGCAGGACGTTCCACTTCCCAAAGTCCCGGTACAGTTCGGGATCGGCCAACTCGACGTCTCGGGCCTTCACTTTCTGTTCGAGGTCCGCGATCTCTCCTTCCAATCGAGCCACTTGTTTTTCGAGACGAGCGTGGGTTTTGGTCAAATCGCGCCGGTCGCCTCCGGACGGTTTGGACGCGGCGGGAATCTGCTGCGCCATCGCCCGCGTCGGCTCCGGCGACTTGCCGCGTGATTTGCCGGCGAGCTCCTCCGTAGTCTCCGTGATCGATTCCAGCTCCTGCGCTTTTTTCCAGAGATAGTACTCGTAGTTGCCGTGGAAGTTCCGGGCCCGCCCGTCCTCGATTTCCACCACGCGCGTCGCGATCCTCGTCAGGAAGGTGGGATCGTGCGAAATGAACACGATCGTTCCGGGAAATTCGGCGAGGGCGTCGGTCAGGACGTCGACGGAAGCCGGGTCCAGATGATTCGTCGGCTCGTCCAGGAGCAGCGTATTGGCCGGCTCGACGAGCATGCGGGCCAGCGCCACGCGATTGCGCTCTCCTCCGCTCAACGCCTTGATCGGTTTTTTCTGTTCTTGGCCGGAGAAGAGAAACGCGCCGGCGATGCCGCGCAAAAAGTTCATCTCGGCGTGCTTGGTCACCTCTTCCAGCGATTCCAGGATCGTGTGTTCGGGGTTCAAAGCTTCCGCCTGGTGTTGCGCGAAGTAATGCAGCGTCACGCCGTGTCCCACGATGCGCGTGCCCGAATCGGGTGCAAGGACGCCGGCGAGGATCTTTAAGAGCGTGCTTTTCCCCGCGCCGTTTTCTCCGACCAGCGCCACCCGTTGTCCGCGCTCGACGGAAAAATCCAGCGACTCATAGACGACCTTGTCTCCATAGCGTTTGCTCACGCCCGCGAGATCGAGCACCTGTCTGCCGCTGGCCGGCGGTTCCGGGAATCTGAACCGGACCCGCTTGGGGTCCCGTTGGAGCTCGATGCGTTTGACCTTTTCGAGCTGTTTCAGGCGGGACTGGACCTGACTGGCTTTGTTGGCTTGGTAGCGGAATCGGTCCACGAATTTCTGGACGCGGGCGATTTCTTTGGCCTGGCGGGCCGCGGCGGCCTGGAGTTGAGCGTCCCGTTCCGCGCGGAGTCTGCGGAAGGTGGAGTAGTTGCCTCGATACTCCTCGATCTTATGATGCCGAAGTTCCCAGATATGGGTGACGACACGATCGAGGAACGCCGTGTCATGGCTGATGATCAGCAGCGTCATGTCCGAATCCAACAAAAACTGCTCGAACCAACGCTGCGTGGGTTTGTCCAGATGGTTGGTCGGTTCGTCCAGCATCAGGACGTCGGGATTGGAAAGCAGGAGGTGCGCGAGCGCCACGCGCATGCGGTAGCCGCCGGACAAGGTTTCAATCGGCCGAGCGAAATCCGGCTCGGAAAAACCGAGGCCCATCAGAATGCGTTTGGCTTCGTGCTCGGGAAATTCGTCCCGATGCGCCGCGTCGAGCACGGTCTTGCCGATGATGGTCTCGAGTTCCTGCGGCAGATAGCCGATGCGGAGTCTCGGACGGAGATGGATGGACCCCTTGTCGGGCGATTCTTCTCCCAGGATCATGCGGAAGAGCGTCGTTTTGCCCGCGCCGTTCGGGCCGACCAGGCCGACTCGCGAATTGGGCCGAAGATGCGCGGATGCCTCGGTGAGCAGCACCTTGGTCGAATATTGTTTGCTGACGGAATCGATCTGCAGCATGCAACGCTAGGCGATACGCGGGTGGCCGGCGCTACTAAAAGGACCGAAGACTCTCTCCGTGCCCATCGCTTTCGATAAGACGAGAAGGAGTATGCGGTTCAACCACGGGTTGGGATGGTGGAGCTGGCGGGGATTGAACCCGCGACCTCGTGAATGCCATTCACGCGCGCTCCCAGCTGCGCCACAGCCCCACGCTCATTGGGATATTTCGATGAACTGAACCTGCAAGATGGAGGGCATGCTAACACGCAGGTCTAGGCCAGTCAAGAAAACCTCCCCCCCTTCGGAGGCCGATCCTTCGCCCCCGTTCCGTTCGTGATTCAAGCCACGATCCACGATGAAACCGTTGCGGATCGGTTCGACCTCTCAACCTGAACCGCGAAACAAGGGGGAGGACCGGCTTGACAAAGGCCGAACGGGAATCCTACCATGTCGCTCCACGGCTCTGATCTCGGAGGTAGGTCAGAGCCATTTTTTCGTGTTCACCGGCGGGACGGGAGCGGCTGCCAATGGGCAATTTGGTCATTATCGGCGCCCAATGGGGCGATGAAGGCAAGGGCAAGATCGTGGACATCTTGGCCCGGGACGCCGACGTCGTGGTGCGCTATCAAGGCGGCTCCAACGCGGGCCATACGGTCATCAACGAGCGGGGCACGTACGTCTTTCACCTGATTCCATCAGGTATTTTGTACCGAGGCGTCACCTGCGCGATCGGCAACGGCGTGGTGGTGGACCCGGGCGCTCTGATCGAAGAAATGGATCAGCTCCAGACCAAGGGCATCGCCATCGGCAAGAACTTCGCCGTGAGCGACCGCGCACATCTCATCTTGCCGTACCACAAGGCGATCGAGCGCGCATCGGAACAGTCGAAGGGGTCGCGGCGGATCGGCACCACGGGCCGCGGGATCGGTCCTTCCTATGCCGATAAAATGGCGAGGATCGGCATTCGCGTGGGCGATCTCCTCAATCCTCCGCTGTTCAGAAGGAAGCTGGAAGAAAATCTCGTCGAGATGAATTGGTTTTTGGAACAGTTTCACAAGGTCGAGACCTATCAAGTCGACAAGGTTTTTCATCAGTATATGGGCTATGCCGACCGTCTCAAGAGCCATGTCACCGATACGACCACGTTGCTCAATCGGGCGATTCGGAGGAACAAGACGGTCCTTTTCGAGGGCGCGCAAGGGACGCATCTCGACGTGGATTTCGGCACCTATCCCTATGTGACGTCCTCCAGCGCCTCGGCAGGCGGCGCCTGCACCGGCACGGGGGTCGGCCCCACGATGATCGACGGCGTGTTGGGCATCGCAAAGGCCTATACCACCAGGGTGGGCAGCGGTCCGTTTCCCACCGAACTGACCGAAGAGACCGGTCAACGGTTGCAAGAGCGGGGAAATGAATTCGGATCGACCACCGGGCGTCCCAGACGGTGCGGATGGTTCGACGCCGTGCTGGTGCGGTACGCCGCGCAGGTGAACGGCCTCACGTCGCTCGCGCTCACCAAGCTTGACGTGCTCGACGGGCACCGGGAAGTACTGCTCTGCACCGGATACCGGCACGGAGAGAAGCTCTATAAAGAGATGCCCTCGGATCTCGACGTCTTGACCGACTGTCGGCCGGTGTACCAACGGATGAAGGGGTGGGTTGCTTCGACGACGGGCGCCACGACATACAAGCGGCTGCCGGCGGAAGCCAAACGGTACCTGGGCCGCATTGAAGAACTGGTTCAATGCCGAATCGACATGATTTCGACGGGCTCCAAACGGGCCGACACGATCATGCTTCGCAATCCGTTGGACTGTTCTCCCCGCCGTTCAAAACGCTGACGATCGTCGATGGTCAATCATCGGTCGTCGATGATAGGATGGAGGCTCGTTTTTCCTGACTCGTTCGGTTTGTCGATTGACGTTTCACGAACCACGCCTCATCACGTGAGCCGGTAGCTCAGTCGGTAGAGCATCGCCCTTTTAAGGCGAGGGCCCTGGGTTCGAGTCCCAGCCGGCTCACCAACCTGTCAGTCCTCGTTCTCTATGCGGCATAGCGGGATGTGGGAGCAGGCCTCAGAGTGGTTGACCGCGTGATGTCAACAATGGGGGTCTCGCCAGGGAGTCAGATGACCGGTCATGCTCGGCCTGCTCGGCCGTTGAAGCCTGGGTGGCGGCGGGGCGGTAGTCGTGGAGTCGGCGAGGAATAATGCCGTCGCTCAACCAACGATAGGTTCCCTCCGCGGCCTCCTTGCCGATCGTTGCCACGGTCTGGTCGTGATTGGATCCGCGGATCTCGCGGATCGCTCGATCAATTCGTTCTCTTGCCTCTGTGGCGATCAGCTCAACCAATCTCCACTTCGAAGGGTCGCCTGTCGCGTCACTTGATGACACGGCCTGCAAGGTTGCCGTCGTCATGACGAGCAGATCTTCTGCCACCATCTCCATGCGATTCTGTCGGCCTTGATCGTCCCGCAGCGCTTGTCCATGGCGGACCATCGCCCAGAAGATCGCCTTGGCCAGGCGGCGGCTGGTCCGCTCGACATATCGAAGCAGAGGCGTCGCGAGCGGATGGCGAAACGCCGGCCTGTCGGGAAGCGGTCTGGGTCGCCACAAGCTGAAATACCAGGGAATGTAGAAACGAGCCAGCGCGAGCCACTCGGCGAACTTCGCAGGGCCGCTCAGTTCCCTTGCGACGTAGCGCGCCGCTCGCTCAAGGTGAGGGTTCAATCCTTCGCGGGCGACAAACGGCCGGAGCACGTCCGTTGCTCCTTCGCCGATCCGGTACATTTCAGCATCCCGCACCAATTGCTCGATCCCGAACGCCGGCTCGCCGCGGGCTCGCTTGGAGTCGGCCGTTTCGTACCCCATGCCGCCAAAGATGATGTGGGCGTCTTTGAGGAACTGAATGGTCCGTTCCGAGCAGAAGATCTTCGTGATCGCGGCCTCGATCCTCACATCGAACGTGTGGCGGTCGGCTAGGCGCCAGGCGGCCAGGGCCAGCGATTCCATTGCAAACAGATTGACCGCCATGTGCCCGAGTCTCATTCGTTGGGTCTGGTGGGCACTTAGGGGTTTTTGAAAGGTGAATCGTTCGTTGGCTCGGTCGAGTGTCGGTTGCCAAGCCTGTTTGGCCATGCCGAGGCAGATGGCCGGGATGCTGATGCCCCGCCCGATGTTCAGAATAGTCAGCGCATACTTCAACCCACGCCCCACTTCGCCGATCAGATTGGCGGCGGGAATCCGCACGTTGGTGAAGATCAAGTGGCCATTTTCAATCCCGCGGCAGCCTTCGAATTGACACCGTTGCCGCACGGCGACGCCTGGCGCCTCCATATCAAGGATGAAGGCGGTGGGGACTTTGGCGTCAGCCCCTTTGCCTTCGGGGACCGGCACCCACATGGCCTTCCCTCCAGCCGTAACCTTTTTGGCTGGCACCTGCGCGATCAACGTGAGGTATCGGGCAATCGGGCCGTTGGTGCACCAGAGCTTCTCCCCGTTGACTACGAAGGTCTCACCGCCTGCTTCCAACACCGCTTCCGTTCGAATGTTGGCGGCATCGGAGCCGGTAGCCGGCTCGGTGAGGGCGAAGGCCGAGATTGCTTCGCGCGCGACCATCGGCAGGTAGGTTCGTCGTTGCTCCTCAGTACCAAACAGCAGGAGCGGCATGGCGATGCCGATGGACTGCGGCACCGCGACGGTCAGTGCGAGTACATTGCTCCAACTTGCGATCAGTGTGAGGGCGCGGCCGTAGTTGGTAGAGGAAAATCCCAGCCCCCCATAGGCCGGTGGGATTTTCATGGCGAAGGCGCCGAGCGCAAAAAGCCCCTTGAAGACTGATTCAGGGATCTTGCCGGTCCGTTCAATTTCGTCGGGATCGACCTGCGTGGTGAGGAAGGAGATGAGGCGGGGGCGATAGGCTTCCCAGGCCGCCACTTGGTCGGGAGGTTCCGCCTCGTGGAGGAGCAGCCCAAAATCAGGCTCCCCCATGAAGAGCCCGGCCATAAAACTCTGTCCTGAGAGCCGTTCGCGGGCCTCTTCGATCCGCTCGAACCCTTTGAACAGGGAGGTCATGGCCTCCTCCTTTGCTCGCCGCCGCTTCCCTCAACGGACCGGCTCACGCCACCGACTTTTTGAACCGGGTCACTTCCTGTTTAAACGCCTGGTGCCCTCCGTACTCGAAGACGTAGCGGGTCATGTCGAACAAGGGAGCTGGGTCCAGATCGCGCAGAAGCTCCGGCTTCCATGTGATCTCCAATTGATTGATCATCGTGAAAGGGGTCGGGGTACCGACCAGACCCAACGGGACCTGACCGTAGGAGCGGGAAAATAAGAGAATCTCCCGGTCGAACATCGCGGCGTTCATGTCCTGCGCGGCACCCTGTGCACGGTAGTCTTCCTCGAACCGCCGGAAGGCCGGCGCCCGCATCAACTCTTCCCGAAAGGCAAAGAAGACGTGAATGCCGGCCCGTTGTTGATCATCCATCACTCGCACGGCGTCCGCCACCACCGACTCCTGTTGCATCTGCTCTTTCGTCAAGATCAGCAGGCGGCGGATGACGACGCCCCGTTTGACGGCTTCTTGGTTGGCCAGCAGATAGGTCGGGTAGAGCGCCTCGCCTCGTTTCCAAATGTTCCACCGTTCCATGACCGCGTCGATGGATCGTTCGGCGGTTTGAACGAGTCGAACGGCTTCGGCGTTCGCCTCGGCTCCTTCGTACATCAAGGTTTGCGCCTCGAGTTGGCGAAGCTCCCGGCCGATGGCCTCCACCTTCCGCGGCAGGTACTTGGGTGTTTTGGGCACATGCAGCATGACATCGACGGCTGTGAGAGCCAGCGTCCAATAGCCTTTCGCGGAGGCCGGCGCCTTGTCCTTCTGAGCAATCAGCAGCAGCTCGACCGGATTTTTATCAAGCAGCTTGGCGATCTTGATGCAGAGTTCCGGCTTGGGAATTTTTAAGCCACGGCGCATCAAGTTGGCGTCCGGTTGCGTAATGCCCAGCTTGTCCGCGAGCGCGTAATCGCTCTTAAGCCCATAACGTTCTTTCACGGCTTCCAGGTATTTGGCGATTTCGGTCATGGTCCTTCGAGTCGCTCCTCACGATGAGTCATGCGGCCTGGTTGTGAGTCTGTGTGGCTGCTCCGTCGGGGGCGAGGCGGTCCAGTCCCAACCAGAATCCTTCGAGATAGTTCAAGACAGCAAGCACACCTTCCCGAAAGGCCGCTTGGTCCTCCACCGGCAAACCGTGTCCGGCGCTGTGCTCCGCCGCGAGCACTGCCTGAGTCATGGCCTGTTCGTGCGTCGATTCGAGCTCGCGATGAAACGTGAAATAGGTGATGTCCATGTCGGGATAGCGCGACGCTTTCAGGATCGTTAATCCTGGGATCAGATGATCCCACATCGTGATGGCCATGTTCTCAAGGCCGAAGGAAGCGCCGAGCGCCTTGGCGTGGTTTCCATCGCTGTAGAGCCGTTGCATGCCCTCGATGTAGGCACGGGTGGAGGGCAACATGGGCCTCGTCATGGCGAGGTGCACATCGATACCCACTGATCGGAGAAAGTTCCGGTACAGCAATTCGTGGCGATGCGTGGGGTTGCCATCGCCCAGCTCCGAATAGAGCACCCTTGTCAGTTCGTCGGCGATCCGTTCGTCTTCCGTGTTCACCAATTGCGACGCGAGGATCTGAGGGAAAAACCGAGCGAAGTTGTAGAACTCGACCGCGAAGTCACGGAACTCTTGATCGGATAGGGCGCCGGATCGGAAACGGCGCAGGTAGCGGTTGTTAACGGCGCCGTGCGCCAGCACGACGCGCCGCATGTCGTCGTGGAAGGTCATGGGACACCTCCAAGTCACGAGCCTCGACGTGGCTGCCGAGGCAGCTTGAACCGGCATGACGAAAGCAGCGATATAAAAATACTATCACTAAGCACAATCGCATGTTACCGAAATTTGCGGCATCTGCACAATACAAATACATTGTTCAGGAAGAGAAAAGTTTTTTCACGATCAGAATTGACACAAAATGATTTAGATATGCTATCATGCGATAGCAAAATGTCGTTAACCGTTTCCCGCCGCAAGGAGGCCAGCCATGCGCCAGGCGATCGGGATCGACCACATCACCCTCTGCGTCGAAAGTCTCGAGGCCGCCGAGTTTCTCTTCACAAAAATCCTGGGGTTCGAGGTGCTCTGGTCCGCTCGCGACGTAGGCACCGAGAAGTCATCCATGGATACGGTCGTGGTTCAGAGCGGCAATGCGAGGATCGCCCTCATGCAGGGTCGTGACAAGGTGATGCGGTCGCAGATCAACGACTTCATCGACAAATACGGTCAAGGGGTCCAGCATTTCGCCATCGAAGTGGATGACATCGAGGCGACTTGCCGGGAATGGGAGGCCCATGGTGTGCGGTTCAGTGGACCGGTCAAAGAGGGGCGGGACGGATTCGGTCCCCTGCGGCAACGGTTTACCCAACCGATTTTTCCTGGGAGCGGGCTCTTCATTGAGTTGATCCAACGGAAGCACGGCGGAGAAAAGGCCACGACCTTCGTGCGAAGCACGGTAGAATCACTGTATCGGGACATCGAGCGAGAGCAGGAGACAGGCCGAACAGAAACAATCGTCGATTACGACTCGTTGCCGCTACCCGGCAAGAAGGAGTTAAAACGGGCCTCGTGAGCGGAGCCATTGGTGTGAGCGGAGGTGTCCCATGTATCTCCTCAGAAAAGGAAAGACTCCTAACCAGGCCCATGTGGGGATTCCGGAAGGACTCTATGAGGAAGAACACGGACGGGATGGCTTCAGCGGTCCGGCGTCCCATCTCTATCGCACCCATCCTCCGACCGCTTGGGTCAGGATCGAAGGGCCATTGAAACCGCGAGCCTTTTCCTGCACGAAACTGTGGGAAGGAGATGGGCTGGTCCGAGACGGCGAGGCAATCCCGGTGATGAAAAGCCGAGATGCGATCCTTTCGGTGGTGCGCCACAAGGAGACCATGACCTCTTTCATCCGCAATGGGGACGGTGACGAACTGTGGTTTGTGCATAGAGGGCGAGGACGATTCGAGACGGACTACGGAGTCCTCCCCTATGAGGCGGGAGACTACGTCGTTATTCCCAAGGGCACGACCTATCGGGTTCATGTGGACGATGGACCGACGGATGGCCTGATCGTCGAGACGCCGGAGCCGATCGTCATGCCGGACCGAGGCCCGTTGGGGCACCATGCCCTGTTCGATAAGGGGGTGTTGGTGGCACCGGAGTTGGAAGCGATCGAGCCGTCGGAAGCAGAAGATCAGCCATGGGAAATCCGGATCAAACGGCAAGGGGCTTTCACCAACGTGGTCTATCCCTTCTATCCGATGGACGTCGTCGGGTGGAAAGGTGATCTCTGGGTTGCCAAGTTGAACGTGCGGGATTTTCGGCCGGTCACGAGCCCTCGCTACCATTTGCCGCCGAGCGCCCATGTCACCTTTCAGGCCGGAGGGTGCCTCGTGTCCACCTTTGCGCCAAGGCCGCTCGAGACAGACCCGGAGGCCCTGCGTGTGCCGTTCTATCACCGCAACATGGACTACGACGAAGTGTTGTTTTACCACCAGGGCGAGTTCTTCAGTCGCGCCGGCATCGAAGCGGGCATGCTCACGCTGCATCCCCAGGGTATTCACCATGGACCGCAGCCGCAAGCCGTGCAGGCGGCCAAGGGAAAGACCTACACGAACGAGGTGGCGGTGATGATCGAATCCCAGTCGCCTTTTGAAGTGGCGCCACAGATGGAGAGAGTGGAAGTCGATAACTATGCCGTGAGTTGGAGTAGAGGATGAAACTGGTCAGTTTTCGCGTTGTCACGCCGCTCGGCATCTTTACGAGGGTGGGAGCCTTTTATGATTCCCAAATCATCGATGTGAATATGGCCTACGCCCGTTGGCTGAAGGATCAAGGTGAGGCACAACCCTGTCGATTGGCCAACGCCCACGTGCCGGCGACCATGTTGGAGTTTCTCGAAGGCGAAGCCTCGACTATGGCGGCGGCGCGCCGGGCTGTGGACTATGCGGTCCTACTTGGTTCCAAGGCCAGGGGGCCATCGGGTGAAATGGTCTGGTATCCCTTGGATGCCGTGCAACTGGCCGCGCCCCTCCCCAATCCTCCCTCGCTCCGTGACTTCATCGCGTTTGAAGCCCATATCGCCGCCACGTCGCAGAAACGAGGACAGCCGATTCCGCCCGAATGGTACCAGGCTCCCGTCTATTACAAGGGCAATCCGCGCACGATCATCGGGCCGGACGAGGACCTGCCTTGGCCCTTGGAGACGACCAAGTTGGACTATGAGCTGGAGCTTGCCTGCGTGATTGGGAAAAGGGGGCGCGATATTTCCGAACGGGACGCGCCGGACTATATCGCGGGCTACACGATCATGAACGACTTCAGCGCGCGCGACATCCAATTTCGAGAAATGGCCTGTCGATTGGGGCCGGCCAAGGGGAAAGATTTCGCGACCGTCCTCGGCCCGTGCCTGGTCACGCCGGACGAGATTGCCGATCTCAATTCGCTCGTGATGGTGGCGCGAGTTAACGGAGAGGAATGGTCGCGGGGCTGTTTCGGAACGATCCACTGGTCGTTCCCGCAGATGATCGCCCACGTCTCGCGCGGCGAGCCACTCTATCCCGGCGATGTGCTCGGATCGGGGACAGTGGGAGGGGGCTGTGGCCTTGAATTTGATCGGTACCTGAAACCGGGCGATGTGGTGGAACTAGAGATTCAGCCGATCGGCATCTTGCGAACCAGGGTGGTGGGCACGGCATGACGGAACGGCGTGGAAGGCAAGCATGACCAGCACACACGCAGAAAAGAAAGGAGGCGGCCATGACCACGATGATGGATCGGATGGCACTCGAAGAGTTGACACGCCGCCACCTCGACCTCTATGCGGGTCCGGACATTGAAACCAAACTCAAGGCCGTGGTTCGCCTCGGCCCCCATAGCCGATGCTCGTTGGACGATCTGCTCGCCATCTTTCGTCTCTCCCGTTCGATCTTCTTCGAGACCCACGTCGAGACAGTATCTGGCCATCACACAGCGACATACTTGCGGTTTGAATCCATTGCTCGGTTCCCGGACTTGATCGCGCTGATCGCGCGCGACATGGCTGACTGGATCGACCGGACGTTTCGGGACCAGCCCCTTGCCGGCATCGTCGCCACGACCTCCGCTGCTCAAACGTTGGCAACGGCTGTCGCCGATCAATTGCGTGAGCGGAAGTCCCTGCGCCTGACCTTCACGCCGTACAACAGCGGAACCGGCCGAATCGGGACGGATATCGCGAGCGGGACCATCTATGCCGGCGAGCGGTTCCTCTCACTCAATGACGTGACGACGCGTGGCCAGTGTGTGAGAAAGCTCGGCAACGTCGTGACGGACCAGGGAGGGGTCTTGGCCGGCATGGCGGTCTTCGCCCGCCGGGACAGTGGCCAGTTTCCGTTGATGGACGAACTGATGAGCACCTATCCCTTTTATTACACAGTGGATCTACTGATGCCGCAGTGGGAACCGGCGGACTGTCCCTTGTGCCGGCAAGATAGTCCCCTCCTGTCATGGAGAGAAATGCCGGCCTTGTGAGGAGGGATGCCCCTTCGCGTGGGTGGGGAGGAGGGATCGAAAGAGGAACCCGAGGAGGAACCGATGGACCGAGTCGAAGTCGCCAACGAGATCAAACGGGCCGAGTGGCAGCAGATGTATTACTACCTGCGTCTCACCAGGTCGTTGGAGGACCGGATTTCGGCCCTCTATCGGCAGGGGCGGATCGTCGGTGGTTGTTATACCAGTCACGGGATGGAAGCAATTGCCGTCGGCTATGCCTCGGCGCTTGAACGGGACGACGTGATCGCGCCGTTCCATCGCGATATGGGTGCCTTCTTGATTCGCGGCATCACGCCGGGCGAAGTGCTGGCTCAGTATCTGGGCAAACGGACCGGCCCGACCAAGGGCAAGGACGGCAATGTCCACATGGGAGACTTAAAACGCGGCATCATCGGCTTCGTGAGTCATCTGGCCGACAACCTGCCGGTCGCGACGGGAGCGGCGCTGGCATTCAAAATCAGGGGAGAGCGGCGTGTTGTCTTCACGGGAACCGGCGATGGTGGCACGAGCCGCGGCGACTTTCACGAGGCGATGAATTTCGCCTCGGTGCGGAAGCTGCCGGTCGTGTTCTTTTGCAACAACAATCAATATGCCTATTCCACGCCACTCCGCCTGCAGATGGCAATCGCCAACGTCGTTGATCGAGCGAAGGCCTATGGGATGCCCGGCGAGATCGTGGATGGCAATGACGTGGCCGCGGTGTTTCTGGCCGCCAAACGGGCCATTGCGCGGGCCCGCGCGGGAGAAGGGCCGACGTTTCTCGAGTTTAAAACCATGAGGATGCATGGCCATTCGGAACATGATGCGGCCAAGTATGTGCCGCGTGAACTGCTGGAAGAATGGAAAAAGAAAGATCCCATCCTCAGAGCCGAACAGCGGTTACTCGAACTGGGCTATGCCGATGAAGCGTACTTTCGCGACGTCGGCCTGAGAGTGCAGAAGGAAATCGATGCGGCGTTGGAATTCGCCGAACAGAGCCCCTTGCCGGAAGGACGGGAAGTATTGGAGGGAGTTTTTGCCAATCCCGACGAGGTGGAACCATGAACAGCGCGACCGCAACCGAAGTCACCTATCTGGAGGCCATTTCGCAGGCGTTGGATGAGGAAATGACTAGGGACGAGCGGGTGTTCCTAATGGGAGAGGACATCGGCACCTATGGAGGAGCCTTCAAGATCACCGAGGGGTTTATTCAGAAATACGGTGAGTGGCGGGTGCTGGATACGCCGCTCTCCGAGTCGGGCTTTGTCGGCGCGGCGATCGGCGCCGCCATGATGGGGCTGCGGCCGGTGGTGGAGATGCAGTTCGCGGATTTCATCTCCTGCGCGTTCGACCAGATTACCGAGGTCGCGGCCAAAAACCATTATCGGTGGGGCGCGCCAGTGCCGATGGTGATCCGTGCTCCCTTCGGCGGCGGAGTCCATGGAGGGCCCTTCCATTCGGAATGTCCTGAAGGGTGGTTCTTTCATTCGCCGGGCCTCAAGCTCGTGGCCCCCTCCACACCCTACGATGCGAAGGGGCTGCTCAAGGCTGCGATTCGCGACCCCAATCCGGTGATCTATTTCGAGCACAAGTTTCTCTATCGGCGCATCAAGGAAGTGTTGCCGCGCGAGGACTACATCGTCCCCATCGGCCAGGCGGCCATTAGACGGCCGGGGGACGATGTCTCGGTCATCACCTACGGCGCGATGGTGCATCTTGCCCTTGAGGCGGCGCAGCAGTTGGCAGCGGAAGGTATCGAGGTGGAGGTGGTGGACCTGCGCAGTTTGATGCCGCTTGACAAGGAGACGATCTACGGCTCGGTCCGGAAGACCGGCAAGGCCATCATGGTGCATGAGGATAACAAAACCGGTGGCATCGGTGCAGAACTGGCCGCGTTGCTTGCGGAAGACTGTTTCGACAGTTTGGATGGGCCGATCCTACGTGTCGCTGCGCCGGATACGCCCGTGCCGTTCAGCACGCCGCTAGAGGAATTTTTCCTGCCGAAAGCCAGCGACATCGTGGCGGCGGCGAGAAAACTGGCGGCGTACTGAAGGCCATCAAGAGGAGGGTCATGGCGACGGACATCATCATGCCCCAGTTGGGGGAAAGCATCGCGGAGGGCACAGTCGTGAAATGGCTCATTCCGGCCGGCAGCATAGTCGAGCGTGATCAACCGCTCCTGGAGGTCGAGACCGAAAAGGTGGCGCTCGAAATTCCCTCTCCCGCCGCGGGGCGACTGTCCGAGATTCTCGTGAAGGAAGGGGAGACCGTGCCGGTCGGCACGGTGTTGGGCCGCATCGATGGCGTGCCCGTCACTGATGTCATCAATCGGGTGGGTGGCGTTGTGGTCCGTCCGATGGAGCCAGTCGCCAAACAGGGTGGAAAGGAGAGGGTGGCGACAGGGGAAACAGGCCAACGAAGTGAAGCCGGTGCCGAGGAAGGGGCCATGCCCCTCTCGCCGGCTGTTCGGCATCTGGCCAAACAACATGGTGTGGATCTCTCGCAAGTGAAGGGGACCGGCGCGGGTGGCCGGATCACCAAGAAAGACGTCGAGGACTTTATCGCCCATTGCCGCACAGAAGCGGCTCAAACCGTCTCGCCGGCCGGCCGGCCGGCGGTAACCAACGAAGAAGAAACGGCCGACGAGATTGTCCCCCTCACGCCGATGAGAAAGATCATCGCCGAACGGATGGTTAACAGCAGACGGACCGCCGCCCATGTGACAACGGTCTTCGAAGCGGATTTCTCGGCTATCGCCGCTTGCCGCAAAGACCGTCCGCTCACCTATCTGCCGTTCGTGGTCCATGCGGTGGCACGTGCGATCCGAGCGTTCCCCATCATGAACTCCTCGTGGAGCGACGAAGGCATCGTGATCAAGCGCGCCATCCACATCGGTATCGCCACGGCGTTGGAAGAGGGGCTCCTGGTGCCGGTCGTGCGGCATGCGGATCGAAAGAGCGTGACCCATCTGGCTCAAGAGATCGCTGATCTGGCTGAGCGGGCGAGGAGCAAACGGTTGAATCCGGATGAGGTCTTGGGCGGGACCTTCTCGATCACCAACCACGGCGGATTCGGCAGCCTGCTCAGTACGCCGATCATTCATCACCCGCAAATTGCGATCCTGGGGGTTGGCGCGGTGCAGAAACGACCGGTGGTCATCCATGACGCCATCGCGATCCGGTCAATGGCCTATTTGAGCCTCTCGTTCGACCATCGAGTGATCGACGGCGCCACGGCCGATCGGTTCATGGCCAAGGTCAAAGATGCAATCGAACAGAGTGACTGGGAGCGGAACCTATGAGTCCTCTTATGGGAGAACCAACAGTCATTGTGAGTGCGGCGCGCACGCCGATGGGGAGTTTTCAGGGCTGTTTCAGCCAGGTGCCGGCTACCAAGCTGGGCAGCATCGCGATTGCTGAGGCCTTGAAACGGGCTCAGGTCTCCCCTGGCCATGTGGACACTGTGTATATGGGCTGCGTCTTAAGCGCGGGGCTAGGTCAGGCGCCGGCGAGACAAGCCTCGATCGGAGCCGGCATCCCCTACTCGGTCGGAGCCACGACAGTGAACAAGGTCTGTGGTTCGAGCCTCCTGACGGTGATCCTCGCGTCGCAAGCCATTGCGCTCGGCGAGGCTAAGGTCGCAGTGGCCGGCGGCATGGAGAACATGACCCGTGCTCCCTATCTATTGGAGAAGGCGAGACAGGGGTACCGGTTGGGCCATGCGGAGTTGGTGGACAGTCTAGTGAAGGATGGGTTGTGGGATGTCTATCACCAGTTCCACATGGGCAAGGGAGGGGAACTGTGCGCGGCCAAATACGGGCTGACGAGGCAAGAACTAGATGATTTCGCGCTGGAGAGTTATCGCCGAGCCAGGGAGGCCATCGCGACCGGTCTCTTCAAGCGGGAGATCGTGCCGGTCGAGGTGCCGCAACGGAAAGGGCCGCCGGTGCTCGTTCAAGAGGATGAAGAGCCGAACCGCGTGGATCTGAGCAAGATGAGGGAACTCAAACCGGTGTTTCAGGAAGATGGGGTCTTGACGGTCGGCAATTCGCCCTCTTGCAACGATGGAGCAGCGGCCTTGGTCCTGATGGCGGAAAGCGAGGCGGTTCGCCTCGGCCTCACGCCGTTAGCCCGGCTGGTCGGCTACGCCGGCGCGGCCTTGGCACCGGAATGGTTCACGGTCGCGCCGGTCGAGGCCATCAAACTGGCGCTCAAGAAAACCGGTCTCTCTATCGGGGCGATTGATCTCTTCGAGATCAACGAGGCCTTCTCCGCTGTCTCACTGGCCATCAATCGGGAACTGGGACTGGACGTGAAGAAAGTGAACGTCCATGGGGGAGCGGTGGCGTTGGGCCATCCCATCGGGGCCACAGGTGCAAGGATCCTCACGACCTTGATCCATGCCATGCAGGAGCGGAACGTCAGGCGAGGACTGGCGGCCCTCTGTATTGGAGGCGGAGAGGCTCTGGCAGTCGTTGTGGAGCGGGACATGTGAGGCGTGTGACGAGGAGCCAGGAACAGATGGAGCACCGCTATCAGTCTGGTGAGAAGGAAGTCGGGGTACCAACCATGACCATCGACAGGGTCTCACGAATCGGCATCGTCGGGGCGGGCCAGATGGGTCGAGGGATCGCCCAGGTCTGTGCGGTGGCCGGCTATCACGCGGAACTGATCGACGTAGGGGAAGTTCAATTAAAGGGAGCCGTCGCCAAGATTCGATCTGGACTCGAACGGGCTGTGGAACGAGGCACATTGGCGGCTGGTCGAGTGGAAGAGGTCCTGGCCCTCATTCATCCCTCGACCACCCTTGACCGATTGCACGAAGTCCACGTGGTCATCGAGGCGATTCCGGAAAACCAGGAGCAAAAACAGACGCTGTTTGCTGAACTGGGGCGGATCTGCCAACCGGAAACCGTGCTGGCGAGCAACACCTCGTCGATCCCGATCACGAAACTGGGAGCGGTCTCCGCTCGAGCCGATCGCGTTGTCGGGTTGCACTTCATGAATCCGGTCCCGGTGATGAACTTGGTGGAAGTCGTGCGAGGGCTCAACACGTCCGAAGAAACCATGGCGCTGGCGCTGGACCTTGCGAAGCACCTTGGCAAGACACCGGTCGTGGCGAACGATGTGCCGGGCTTTATTGTGAACCGGGTTTTGGTGCCGATGATCAACGAAGCGATCTTTGCGCTGGAGCAGGGAGTGGCGTCGGCGGAGGCGATCGATCAAGCGATGACGGCGGGAACCAATCATCCAGTGGGGCCGTTTGCCCTGGCGGATCGAATCGGCCTGGACACGGTGTTGGCGATTTGCGAGGTGCTGTATCGGGAGTTAGGTGATCCGAAATTTCGCCCCTGTCCCCTCCTCCGTCGCTATGTCGAAGCAGGATGGCTGGGGCGAAAAACCGGTCGCGGGTTTTATCGGTATGACGAAGTCGGGGAACGGGCAACGGTCACCGTGAGGACCTAGCCACGGTGGGAGAGGCGTACTTTCTTGGCGCCCCTGTCACAGCCACTGTCGCGGAAGAGGCGGCATGGAGAGGGAGA
Organism: Nitrospira sp.; assembly: GCA_024331085.1. Taxonomy (GTDB): domain Bacteria; phylum Nitrospirota; class Nitrospiria; order Nitrospirales; family Nitrospiraceae; genus Nitrospira_D. The sequence continues at coordinate 43,883 of JANDJG010000004.1, forward strand.
TGGGGGACAAGCAGGAGAGGAAAGACATGAAGGAACGAAAACCTCGATTCACCTCCCTGTCAGGGATTGAGATCCATCGGCTGTATGGTCCCGGCGACCTCAAGGACTGGACACCAGAGCGGGAGTTGGGCGCGCCAGGTGAATTCCCCTATACGCGCGGCATCTATCCCACCATGTATCGAGGGCGGCTCTGGACCATGCGGCAGTTCGCCGGCTTCGGCTCTGCCGAAGACACTAACCGCCGGTTTCACTACCTGTTGGAGCATGGACAGAACGGGCTCAGCGTTGCGTTCGACATGCCCACGTTGATGGGGTTGGATGCGGATGATCTGCTCGCGCGAGGCGAAGTGGGCCGCTGTGGTGTCTCGATTTCGTCGCTGGCCGACATGGAGCGGCTCTTCGAGGGGATTCCGCTTGATCAGGTGACTGTCTCGATGACGATCAACGGGCCAGCGGCCGTGATCTTCGCCATGTACCTGGCGGTTGCAGAGAAGCGAGGCATTCCGTTTGACCGGCTGGGCGGTACCCTGCAAAACGACATTCTGAAAGAGTACATCGCTCAAAAAGAATGGCTGTTCCCGCCGGAGCCGTCTCTGCGCCTCGTGACCGATGTCATCGCCTATTGCGCACAGTCGGTGCCCAAGTGGCATCCGATCAGCATCAGCGGCTACCACATTCGCGAGGCTGGCGCAACGGCGGTTCAGGAACTGGCATTTACCCTGTACGACGGCTTGACCTACGTGGAAGCGGCTGTGAAGGCAGGCCTCACGGTGGACCGGTTCGCGCCGCGGCTTTCGTTCTTTTTCAACGTCCACAATGACTTCTTTGAAGAGATTGCGAAGTTTCGGGCGGCTCGGCGATTGTGGGCACGAGAGATGGCACGACGCTACCAGCCGAAAGACTCTCGTTCCTTGCAATTGCGCTGCCATGCTCAAACAGCCGGCTGTTCGTTGACGGCGCAACAGCCTCTGAACAATGTGGTCCGTACCACGGTGCAGGCGTTGGCGGCGGTGTTGGGCGGCACACAGTCACTCCACACCAATTCGATGGATGAAACCCTGGCCCTCCCGACGGAGGAGGCGGTGCGGCTGGCGTTGCGGACGCAACAGATTCTCGCCGAGGAGAGTGAGGTGGCAAACACGGTCGATCCCTTGGGAGGTTCCTACTACGTTGAGGCCTTGACTAATCGGCTTGAAGAAGAAGCGCAAGCCTACTTCCGCAAGCTGGATGCGATAGGTGGCATGGTGGCTGCGATCGAACAGGGGTTCCCGCAACGGGAGATTCTGGAGGCCTCTCACTGGTATCAGCGCGAGATCGAGCGGAAGGAGCGGACGATCGTGGGCGTCAACCGGTATGTGGAGCAGGAGGAGCGGCCGATCCCCATTTTGAAGATCGATCCTGATGTGGAGCGGAGGCAGGTCGCTCGGCTCTCCGAGCTGCGCAAGATGCGAGATCCCTTCAAGATGGCCGGGGCGGTGGCGGCCTTACAAGAGGCGGTGGCCTGTGGAGAGAACGTCATGCCGCCGCTGATCGAGGCGGTGAAGGCTCAGGCGACTGTGGGGGAACTCTGCGCGGCCTTGAAGGAGGTGTTGGGCACCTATCGAGAGCCGGTGGTGCTGTAGGGAGGCGCAATCGGTGATTGTGCCGTACACGAAGGAGGGTGTCGAGGCGATCGGGCGCAGTGGCGTGAGAGGCGCACCAACCATGAAGCTCGGCTCATTTGAACTGTATCCGATTTCGGACGGCCGGTTCCGGCTCGACGGCGGTGCGATGTTCGGCGTCGTCCCCAAGGTGCTGTGGGGAAAATGTTGCGCCGCCGATGAGCTGAACCGGATCGAGCTGAGTCTGACCTGTCTGCTCATCCGGGCGAACGGCAAGAACATTCTGGTGGATACGGGGATCGGCTCCAAGGAAGACGGCAAGTTCCATCGGATGTTCGCCTTGGATCGACGGCCGACCTTGCTCGATTCGTTGAAACAAGCGGGGCTCGACCCGGACGACATTCATCTGGTCATCAACACGCACCTGCACTTCGACCACGCGGGCGGGAACACCACGAGGCGGGAGGATGGAATCCTGGCCCCCACGTTTCGCAAGGCGACCTACGTCGTGCAACGGAGCGAGTACGAGGACGCGGTCCATGCCAACGAACGGACCAAGGCCAGTTACAGAAAAGACAATGTCGTTCCTGTCTCCCTGGCGAATCAATGGGAATTTTTGTACGGCGACACGGAACTCTTGCCGGGTCTCAGCGCCGTCGTCACCGCCGGCCACACCCGCGCCCACCAAGGGGTGAAGATCACCTCGGAAGGCCGCACCGCCTTCTTTCTCGGGGATTTGATTCCCACCGTGTCGCACCTGCCGCTTCCATACATCATGGGGTACGACCTCTATCCGATCCAGACGTTGGAAACCAAACGATGGGTGTTGGACCTGGCCTTTGACGAACAGTGGCTCCTGTTCTTCGAACATGACCCCGTGATCCAGGCCGGCTACGTCAGGAAGGATCAAGAGGGCAAGTACTATCTCCAGGAGGTCCGGGCATGACGGTGGCGGCGGCTCCCCTGCGGGTCTTGATCGGAAAGATCGGCCTCGACGGCCATGACCGCGGCGTCAAGTTGATCGCGCGTGCGTTGCGTGACGCCGGCATGGAAGTCATCTATACCGGTCTCCATCAGACGCCGGAACAGATCGTCAACACGGCGATTCAAGAAGATGTCGATGCGATCGGGTTGAGTGTCCTGTCCGGGGCGCACAATACGCTGTTCCGGCGCGTGTTGGAGCTGTTGAGAGAAGAGGAGGCACAGGACATCGTGGTCTTTGGCGGTGGGATCATCCCGAGCGAGGATGTGCCGGCGTTGAAAGAGGCGGGCGTCAAGGCCCTGTTCGGGCCTGGCACGCCGCTGGACGACATCGTGCGTTTCGTCAAGGAACTTCGCACGTCAAGGTGACGAGCCATGAGGGTGTTGGCCACGTCGGTGGCTTCAATGTCCGATGACTATCGGTCGAATCGCCTCCATTACGAAGGGCTGTTGGCCGACCTGCGCAAGCGGCTGGCTCTTGCCCAGGCCGGCGGGCCCGCTGAAGCGGTGGCACTGCACAAACAGCGGGGCAAGATGACCGTCCGCGAGCGGATTGCCGCTCTGCTTGATCCGGACGAGCCCTGGTTGGAGCTGAGTCCCCTTGCTGCTTCCGGCCTGTATGAGGACCAAGTCCCCTGCGCCGGATTGGTGACCGGCGTCGGCGTCGTGTCCGGGCGGCCCTGCGTGATTGTCGCCAATGACGCTACCGTCAAGGGCGGCACCTACTTTCCCCTGACGATCAAGAAACATCTACGAGCCCAGGAGATTGCCTTGGCCAACCGATTGCCCTGCATCTATCTAGTGGATTCAGGTGGTGTGTTTCTCCCGATGCAGGCGGAGGTCTTTGCCGACCGGGACCATTTCGGACGGATCTTCTACCACCAGGCCTGCATGTCCGCGCGGGGAATTCCGCAAATCGCCGTGGTGATGGGGCTGTGCACGGCGGGCGGGGCCTATGTGCCGGCCATGTGCGATGAAAACATCATCGTCAAGGGGACCGGCGCGATTTATTTGGCTGGCCCGCCGCTGGTGAAGGCGGCAACCGGTGAAGAGGTCACGGTGGAAGAATTGGGCGGCGCCGACCTCCACACGAGGCGATCCGGTGTCAGTGACCATCTGGCGAACGACGATCGGGAGGCGATCGAACTCTGCCGCTCGATCATGGACACGTTGCCGCGACGGCCAAGCCTGCGGAAGCAGGAGATCGAAGAGCCGCTCTACAAGTCTGAGGACCTGTATGGCCTCCTTCCAAACAATCTGAGGCAACCCTTTGATGTCCGCGAAGTGATCGCCCGGTTGGTGGATGGAAGTCGCTTTCATGAGTTCAAGGCTCGATACGGTTCCACATTGGTCTGCGGCTTTGCCCGCTGGATGGGCCATCTGGTCGGGATCATCGGCAACAATGGCGTGCTGTTGTCCGAGGCGGCGTTGAAGGGTGCGCATTTCGTGCAGCTCTGCGACCAGCGTCGCGTGCCGATCGTGTTCTTGCAAAACATCACGGGCTTCATGGTCGGCAAGGACTATGAAGCGAGGGGCATCATCAAGGATGGCGCCAAGATGGTGCAGGCTGTGGCGACCGCCGGGGTGCCGATGATCACCGTCATCATCGGCGCGTCCCACGGAGCCGGCAATTACGCGATGTGTGGCAGGGCCTATGGGCCCAGGTGGTTGTTCCTCTGGCCCAATGCGCGCATCTCGGTGATGGGGGCGCATCAGGCGGCCCAGGTGCTGGTGACGATCAAACAACAGCAACGGGCCAGGGAGGGAGCGACGTTGTCTCAAGAAGAAGTGCGCGTGATCTATGACGCGACCGTGGCTCAGTACGAGAAGGAGGGAGACCCGTACTTCAGCACCGCGCGACTCTGGGATGACGGCATCATCGATCCGGTTGAAACCAGAAAGGTCCTCGGATTCTGCTTGGACATCGTGATGACGGTGCCGGCACGGAGAGCCCGTCCCCCGGTCTTTCGGATGTGAGAGTCGATCAGAGTACAGATCAGGGTAGAGATCATGAAGCAGCAGCGAACGATCCTCATCGATCCCCTCGACCCGAACGGCAAGCTCCTACGTGTCACGCTCAATCGGCCGGAACGGCGCAATGCGTTTGATCATCTGATGGTCGATGAACTGTACCAGGCGTTTGTCGAGATCGGGAAGACTCGTTCTGTGTACGGCGTCATCCTGACCGGGGCCGGACCCGTCTTCTGTGCCGGTGCTGATCTCCATTGGATGGGATCGGAAACTGTGACGATGGTGGAGGCCCGGAGGGATGCGGAGTCACTACTGGAACTGTTGCGAACTATCGACGCCTGTCCCTGTCCTGTGATCGGCAGGATCCAGGGGCCGGCCTTTGGCGGAGGCATCGGCTTGATCGCCGCTTGCGACATCGTGATTGCGCGGGCCGACGCGACGTTGGCGTTCGGCGAAGTGCGGGTGGGGTTGGTCCCGGCGGTGATCGCGCCCTTTGTGTTGCGCAAGACCGGCTCCTCCTTTCTGCGCCGCTATGGACTGACCGGCGAGCCCTTTTCGGCCTCCCTCGCCAAGGAAGTAGGACTCGTCCATGAGGTGGTCGAGCCGTCCGAGCTGGACGACCGTGTCGATCATGTGGCGGAGCTGATCAACTGTTCGGCGCCGGGAGCTGCCCGGGAAACCAAGGCCCTGTTGCAGAAGTTGGGGACGCTCTCGGAAGACGAACAATGGAAACTAGCCGTGGAGACCAATGTGCGGGCTCGCCTCTCGTCGGAAGCACGGGAAGGGATGCGTGCCTTTCGCGAAAAGCGAAAGCCGCTCTGGCCGGGAACAATCACGGTCTAGCCATGGCATGGTGTCATGGTTTCGAACGAGGCATGGGATGGCTGAACGAGCAATGACCGAATCGAAAGGCAATCGGTCTCCTCTGACTGACATTAGAATCGTTGAAGTCGGTCCGCGAGACGGATTGCAGCATGAGCCCGCGGTGCTGTCGATCGAGGACAAGGTGTCGTTCGTGAACGACCTGTCCCGGTCCGGTGTGGCAGAGATTGAAGTCGGCTCCTTTGTCTCGCCTCGCGCGGTGCCTCAAATGGCTGACACGGACCAGGTCTTCGCCAGGATCGATCGCCGTCTCGGGGTCCTCTATTCGGCGCTGGTGCCGAACGAGCGGGGCTGGGAACGGGCGGAAGCGTCGCAGGTGGACAAGATCGCGCTGTTTACTGCCGCGTCCGACACGTTCACGCAACGGAACATCAACTGCACAATCGGCGAATCGGTGCAGCGGTTTAGGCCGATTGTCTCGGCGGCGAAGCGAGGGGATGTCATGGTCCGGGGATACATTTCGACGGTCACGCACTGTCCGTTTGAAGGGCCTGTGCCTCCTTCCAAGGTGCTGGACGTGGCGAAGCGGCTGCTCGACCTGGGCATCGATGAGCTCTCGTTAGGGGAAACGATGGGGATGGCGGCTCCCAACCATATCAAACGATTGCTGGATGAGCTGTTGCGGCACATCCCGGCCGCGATGCTGTCCCTCCATGTCCACGATACCTATGGGCTTGGCATTGCCAATGTGTTGACCGCCTGGGCGGAGTACGGTCTGCGCACATTCGACACTTCCGCCGGAGGGTTGGGCGGCTGTCCCTTTGCGCCGGGAGCGACCGGTAACGTGGCGACCGAGGACGTCGCCCATGCCTTGCGGACCTCTGGCGCTGCCGTGAAGGTGGATGAACGAGCGGTCGTCGCCGCGGCCCTGAAGCTGGAACCGGTGATAGGCCATCCCCTCGTCTCTCGGGTGTCGCGGGTGTTGCGTGAGGGGCTGCCCAGTGACGTCCGTTGTGAGGTTGTCCCATGACGAGGTTCGGCATCTATCTGAACAAGCCGGACAAGCAGGTCCATTCCGCATCAACGCTCGCCGAGCTGGTGAAGCAAGGACAGGTCCGGGCGGTGGCGAGGCTGATTACGTTGCTCGAGTGCGGAGAGCAGGAAGGACACGATGCGCTCCGCTTGTTGGAGGTCGATACGCCCCGTGCCGCCATCATTGGCGTCACCGGCTATCCGGGAGCGGGGAAAAGCACGATCATCGATCAGCTTGTGGCCGCCTATCGCAGGCTGGGACACAAAGTGGGGGTGTTGGCCGTCGATATGACCAGCCCCCTGACGGGCGGCGCCTTGTTGGGAGATCGCATCAGGATGCAACAGCACGCACTCGATCCTGGTGTGTTTATCAGGAGCCTGGCGACCAGGGGCCACCAGGGAGGACTCGCCTCCGTGACCGGTGAAGCAGTCTCGGTCTTGGAGGCGGCCGGCTACGACGTGATTTTCATCGAAACCGTGGGAGTCGGACAGGGAGAACTTGAGATTGCCACGGTGGTGCCGACAGTGGTGGCGGTCGTCGCGCCGGGTTTGGGCGACGAAGTACAGGCGATGAAGGCCGGATTGTTGGAAGTGGCCCATGTCATCGTGGTCAACAAAGGTGATCATCCGGAGGCGGACCGGACCCTGCGGGAACTCAAGGAGTGGCATCGGAGCGTGCTAAAGGTCACGGCCACGACCGGCGAGGGTATTCCGGAATTGATCGCCGCGATTGCGGAACAGCAGCGGCTCCACGACCTGGAGGGAGCACCGACTCGCGCGGGCCCATAAAGAGCCGACTGGCAGGTCCATTGATGTTGCCCATTGTGCCAAGGTCCTGTCGTGATGCCGCCGAGATGGAGAGCGGCGAGAGGATGGAGAAGGGGAGACCATCATGCCGCATCAATTGCTGACCGTGACGCACCACATCGCCCGGATCACGCTTCACAATCCTCCGGCCAACGCGCTTAATCTTTCCGTCTTGAAAGAACTGGATCAGGTCATCACCGAGGTCGAACAGGATGACTATGTTCGAGCGGTGATCGTGACCGGTTCTGGCCGGTTTTTCTGTGCCGGCGCGGATCTCAACGAATTGGCTCGCCTGACGACCGTTCATGGTGGGGTGGAATTCGCTGAACGGGGTCAAGCCCTCTTCAACCGGATCGAGCGGCTGAACAAACCGGTCCTGGCAGCGATCAACGGCCTCTGCCTCGGCGGAGGGCTTGAACTGGCCTTGGCCTGTCATGTTCGTCTCGCCGCGACCGGAGCCGCGATGGGGCTTCCAGAAGTCACGCTCGGCCTCATTCCCGGCTTCGGCGGGACGCAACGGCTTCCACGGGTGGTCGGAGCGTCCCGTGCGGCGGAGATGATTTTGACGGGGGAGCGTCTCTCTGCAGAAACCGCGGCTCACATCGGCCTGGTGAGCTATGTTGTGCCGTCCGAGGAGTTGTTGGCGAGGACGGAATCGCTTGCGACCACAATTGCCGAGCGGGGAAGGGCGGCGGTCGAAGCGGCTCTCCATGCCATTCGTGGGGGGCTAGACATTCCCCTCTCGGAAGGGTTGGCGAGAGAAGCGGAACTGTTCGGCCGGTTGTGTGTGACACCGGAGATGAAAGAGGCGGTGCGGGCCTTTCTGGAGAAGCGGCGACCCAAACAAGGTGGCGAGGAGGCGGTCTCATGACTCGTGGGCAGCAAGGGATGGACGACACAAGCTCGGCGACGTTGGCGTCCAGGCTTGCCCGGTACAGTCGAGCGTTCCGGTACAAGGGGTTGCCGGGCGAGGTGATCCATGAGGTCAAGCGGCGCGTGCTGGACAGTCTGGCCTGTGCGATGGGGGCGTGGCAGGCTCCTCCCTGTCGGATCGCACGAGAGGTGGCCCAGTCCGTGATGGTGCCGGGCGGCGCCACGATTTGGGGGACTGAGCACAAGACATCGCCTGATCTTGCGACCTTCGCGAACGGCTCACTGGTGCGGTATTTCGACTTCAACGATACATATCTTTCCAAGGAGCCGGCCCACCCGTCGGACAACATCGCGGCGGTGCTGGCTGCCGGTGAGGCCGTTCATGCCTCCGGTGAGCAGGTGATTGCGGCGATCGCCCTCGCCTACGAAGTGCATTGCCGTCTCTGCGATGCAGCGGCACTCCGGCCGCGCGGCTGGGATCATGTGACCTATGGAGCCTTTTCCTCTTCGTTGGGTGCCGCGCATGTCATGAATCTGTCACTGGCTCAGACGGAGCAGGCTGTGAACCTGGCCGGAGTCTCCAATATCGCCTTGCGGCAGACAAGGGTGGGGGCGATCTCGATGTGGAAGGCCTGCGCGTTTGCCAACGCGGCGCGTAACGGGGTGTTCGCCGCCCTGATGGCTCGCCGGGGGATGACCGGCCCTGCTCCGATTTTCGAGGGCGAAAAAGGGTTCATGCCACTGGTCTCGGGGTTCTTTGAGTTGCCTCTGATGGGAGGAGAGACGACGCCGAACGGCGATTCGGTGCCCTTCAAGATACTCGACACCTACATCAAACCGGTTCCGGTGGAGTACCACGCGCAAACAGCGGTCGAGGCGGCGGTAGCCGTCAGGTCGGCGTTGGTGGAGGCGGAGGGAGTCGAGGCCCCCGCCGAGATCGAGGACATTGAAATCGGCAGTTACGACGTGGCGATTGAAATCATCGGGCGCGATCCGGAGAAGTGGCGGCCTGCTACGAGGGAGACGGCCGATCACAGTTTCCCCTACTGCGTGGCAGTAGCGTTGTTGGATGGCAAGGTGACCTTGCGATCGTTTGCTCCCAAACGATTGAGCGATCCGGCCGTCCAAGCGTTGATGCAAAAGGTCCGGGTTGTGCCGGTTCCTGAGTTGGCCGGTCTTTATCCTCAAGCGATGCCGTCGCGGATCACAGTGAAGACAAAAAGAGGGAAAGTCTATTGCCGGCAGATTGACCATCCCCTTGGCCACCCCCGTCGGCCCATGTCGGACCGCGAGATCGAACAGAAGTTTTTCCGATTAACAGTGGGGAAGATGCGTCCCTCCCAGGTTGAACGGGTACTTGAAACAGTCTGGGGGCTTGAACGGATAGCAGAGATCAACGATGTGATGCCGCTGTTACGAATTCATCGACGGTGAGGGGGATGGGGGAGATGAGGATCACGTGGGACAGATCTGAAAAAGGAAGCGTCTCATGATGGGTGGTGCAGGCCACAGTCCCGGTACGAAGCTTCGTGAGGCGATCGACCGGGGCACCGTTGTGTTGCCCGGAGCATTCAATGCGCTGACGGCGCTGCAAATCGAGCAGGCTGGGTTCCAAGCCCTCTATGTCTCGGGGGCTGGACTCGCCGCAGCCAGGGGGCTTCCGGATCTGGGGCTTTTATCCATGGCGGAAGTGATAGCCGACGCAGCGGCGATTGCTCGAGCCGTGTCGATCCCCGCGATCGTGGACGTCGATACAGGGTTCGGCCCTCCGCTGGCCGTGATGCGGACGGTAGAGGAATGTGAACGGGCGGGGCTGGCGGGGATCCAGATAGAAGATCAAGAATTGCCCAAGAGGTGCGGGCACCTGCCGGGAAAACGGTTGGTCTCCCTTGACGAGATGACCAGCAAGATCCACGCGGCCTGTCACGCCCGGCATGATCCGGCGCTGGTGATCATTGCGCGAACGGACGCGCGGGCGGTCGAGGGGCTGGAAGGAGCCGTTACGCGGGCGAGGGCCTATGTCGAGGCGGGAGCTGACGTGATCTTTCCGGAGGCGCTGGAGTCTGCCGAGGAGTTCCGCCGTTTCGCTGATCAACTCGCCAAGGAGGGCTCCACCGTCCCGTTACTTGCCAACATGACCGAATTCGGCAGGACACCGTACTTGAGTGTGGCGGAGTTCGAATCGCTCGGCTACCGCGTGGTGTTGTTCCCCGTGACGGCCCTGCGCGTGGCGGCCAAGGCTGTCGAGCTGTTGCTGGCGGAGTTAAAACGCCAGGGCTCTCAGCGACACTTGGTTGAACAGATGCAGACCAGGC
>JANDJG010000180.1 GCA_024331085.1 Nitrospira sp.
TCGCGCCGATTTGGCCCTTGCACTCCTGGTCGCCCGTCGGGCACGCCGCTGCTCCGGCGGCCACCAGCATGCTGCACGCGGGGGTGCTCATGAAGCTGGGGCATTTCTCGATCATCCGGGTCGCGTTTGAAATTCTTCCCGATACGACCAGAGAGCTGATGCCGATCGCCGCCGTGCTCTGCGTGTTCAGCATCGTCTACGGGGGGCTCGTGGCGTTTTACGCCAAGGACACCAAGTACGTGATCGGCTATTCGAGCTCCAGCCACATGGGCTACGTGTTTCTCGGCATGGCGGCGCTCAATTACGTCAGTTTGAGCGGAGCGGTCATTTATATGTTCGCGCACGCGATGGCGACGGGCATGCTCTTCGCCATGGCCGGGTGGGTGTACGACCAGACCCATACGCGCGATCTGCCCTCTCTGGGCGGACTCTCGAACAAGATGCCGTTCATCGCCGGATGCTTCGTGGTCGGCTGCATGGCGTCGATCGGCATGCCCGGCACGGTGAACTTTATCGCGGAAGTGATGATCATCGTCGGCAGTTGGAACAAGTACCCGCTTCAGGTCATCGTCGCCGTGCTCGGCATCGTCTTGACGATGGCGTATCTCTTTAACATGATGCGGGCCGTGTTCTATGGACCGATGAGCCAAAAGTACAGCCATACCCGAGACGCGGTGGCCACGGTGGATCGGCTGCCGCTGTTGGTGATGATCGCCGTCAGCGTCGGCTTCGGGATTTTCCCGATGCAGTTGTACGACGTGGTTCGCTCCGGAGTGGATCCGTTGGTCGCGAAGATCACCTATGTCGCGCCGGTTGCCCGGACCGATGACGAAACCGGGAGCATCGGTCGGGATCCGGCTCCGGGAGCGGACCGGCCTCCGCTGCTGGCGACCCATCCCCGGCCCCGGTCGCTTACGTCTTACGCTTCGCGAGAGCACGAATGACCTTCGACCTGACCATATCGGTCGCCGATCTGCTGCTGTTGCTGCCGGAGATTTTCCTGACCTGCTGGCTCTGCGTAGTCTTGATCGTCGATTTTTCCTGCCCGCGCCTGCCTCATACGCGACTCGCCTTCCTCAGCGTGATCGGCTTGGCTGCCACGCTGGCCTGTCTCGCATGGTTTGACGCGACCCACGTGTCCGGTGCGTTGTTCGGCAACATGTTCGTCTTGGACCGCATGGCCATCTTTTTCAAGATGTTCGTCGTCGGATCCACGGCGCTCGTCATTTTGGCGTCGATGCAGTACGTCGATCGCTTCACGTTGTTCCGGGGGGAATATTACTTTCTGGTCGTGATGTCGGCGCTGGGCATGATGTTCATGGCGTCGGCGAACGACATGCTGTCGCTCTTCGTCAGCATCGAGTTTTCAACGTTGGGGTTTTATATCCTCGTCGGCTATCTGCGCGAGGATCTCACCTCGAACGAGGCGGGGCTCAAGTTTTTCGTACTCGGCGTGTTCGCGGCCGGGCTCCTTGCCTACGGCATCAGCCTCGTGTACGGCGAAACGGGCAAGCTGGTGTTTTCGGAGATGACTCCGACGCACACGACGGGCACCATGATCGGATTTTTGCTCATTTTCGCCGCGCTGGGGTTCAAAATCGGCGCGGTGCCCTTTCATTCGTGGATTCCGGACACCTATCACGGCGCGCCGACGCCGGTGACGGCGTTTTTGTCGATCGCTCCGAAAGGCGCCGCGTTCGCCATCCTGATCCGGCTGTTCTTCGTCGCGTTGGCGTCCTTCAAGCCCATATGGGTGTTGCTGTTGGTGGCGGTGTCCATCTTGTCGATGACGTACGGAAACATCGTGGCCATCGCGCAGCGGAACATCAAGCGCCTGTTGGCTTACTCTGGAATCGCGCAGGTCGGAAACGTGCTCATCGGCTTGGCGGCCGGAACGAAAATGGGGAGCGACGCCATTTTGTTTTACCTCCTCACTTACCTGTTCGCGAATATCGGCGCGTTCGCCGTCGTGATCGCGGTCGCGCAGGCCATTGGTAGTGAAGAGATCGACGACTACAGCGGCTTGAACCGACGGTCGCCGTTCCTGGCCTTCGCGATGCTGCTGTTCTTGCTTTCGCTGGCCGGAGTTCCGCCGCTCGCCGGATTCATCGGCAAGCTCTATATTTTCATCGCCGCCGTGAACGAAGGTTTGTATACGCTGATTACGGTCGGGCTGATCAACATCGTGATCTCGATGTACTATTATTTGGTCGTCGTGAAAAAGATGTACATCAATGAACCGACCGATCCCTCGCCGGTCAGTATTTCAGGCCCCATGAAGGCCGTGGTCTATATCGGCTTGGCGGGCACGTTGGTGATCGGCATTTATCCCCAGCCGGTCATCGAGTGGGTCGTCGACGCCACTCTGATGTTCTCCAACATGGTTGGTCCCTCGGCCGTCGTCACCCCGCCTCTTCCTCCGTTCGGCGGATAGTCATTCCGGTTCGGGCCGTTTGTTCTGCTACAATGGCGTGACCGAACGTCCGGAGACGGATTCGAACGCCGGTCGGCTCGTTCGCTGTGCGCCATGCCCGTTTATGGAATCATTGAAGAACGAAGAATCTCGCGTTCCTCCCGCGGAAGCCGGCGGAGCCGATCCTGGTGTGACCGCGCCAGAGCCGGATTCTCCGGATTCTTTGGGGACAACCCAGGTCCCATGGTTTCGATCTCTGACCATTGAGCGGCGAATCTTGTTCGGATTCAGCCTCGTCTTTATCGGCATTCTTCTTATTTGCGTGATCTCCTACAGGAATCTCCGCGTGCTGCTCGACAACAGCGGCCGCGACACCAGAAGTTATGAATTGATTCAGGTGTTGCGCGACGTGGACGTTGCGACAGATGAAGCGGAAAAACACCTCCGCCGGTATCTTGTCACGGGCGAGCCGATCTATCTCGGCAACTATCGGGAAGTCGTGAAGCAGA
>JANDJG010000181.1 GCA_024331085.1 Nitrospira sp.
AATCGGGTTTGACGCCCTTTTCGCGTCGGTAACCGGGCACCGGTTTCCCGTGCACCGTTCCTTCCGTGTATTGCGCTCGCACCGTGACCTTGTCCACGTCTTGAGAGGTGATGGGTTTCAAGCAGCGGAGGACTTCCATCTTGGCGTTTCGGACCACGTCCGGGTCCAGAGAATAGGGCGGTTCCATCGCGACCAGGCAGAGCAATTGGAGCAGGTGATTCTGCACCATGTCCCGCAGGGCGCCCGCTTCCTCGTAGTAGGCGGCCCTGGTGCCGACTCCCTCCGCCTCGCTGACGGTGATTTGGACGTGGTCGATGTACTTGCGGTTCCAAATCGGCTCGAAAATACTGTTGGCGAAACGCACTACCATCAGGTTCTGAACCGTCTCTTTGCCCAAATAATGATCGATACGGAAAATTTGCGATTCATCGAAGACCCGGCCGGTGGCGGCGTTGATCGCCCGTGCCGACGCCAAGTCCCGCCCCACCGGTTTCTCAACGATGATTCTGGCATAGGGGGAGCGGGTGCCGGGAGTTCCGGCGAGACCGCTGGCGGCCAGTCCTTCGCAAACGGGAGTGAACGAACTGGGAGGAATGCTCAGATAAAAAATGCGGTTCCCCGGCAATTCAAACGACCGTTCAAGTTCTTCGACTCGGGCTTTCAGTCCGGTATAGGTTTGAGGATCGTCGTTTCCGCCGGCCAGATAGAACAGACGTTGCGAAAAGGCTCTCCATGAATCTTCGATCAAGGCCCGACGGGAATGGGCGATGACGCCGTCCCGCATGACGGACCGGAACTCCTCGTCGCTCATCGGCGTGCGGCCCAATCCCAGCACGATGTAGTTGGACGGCAGCAACCCATCCAACAGCAGATTGTACAGGGCCGGGACCAGCCGACGTCGGGCCAAGTCGCCGGAGCCGCCGAAAATGACGATAGCGCAGGGATCAACGGGAGTAATGGTTTCCGTCGGCGGACCGTTGTCGAGGCGATGCGCTTGGGGTTCCATAAAGACCTGCATGATTCCAGCGAGGGCTATTGTTTGACGGCGTGGCCGCCGAAGGCGTTCCGCAGCGCGGCCAACAGTTTTTCCGCAAACGAGTCGTCTTGTCGCGATCGAAACCGAGTAAAGAGAGCCGCCGTGAGCGTGGGGACCGGCACGTCTTTCTCGATCGCGTCGGCGATCATCCAGCGGCCTTCGCCGGAATCCTGCACGTATCCTTTTAATTTTTCCAGTTTCTGATCTTCCTTAAGCGCGCCCGCCGCCAATTCGAGCAGCCAGGAACGAACGACGCTCCCGTGCATCCAGAGATCCGCGATACGGGCCAGGTCCAGCTGGTACTCGCTCTTGGACATCAGCTCGAAACCTTCCGCGTATCCTTGCATCAGGCTGTATTCGATGCCGTTGTGGACCATCTTGACGTAATGACCTGCGCCCACGGCGCCGACGTGGGCCCACCCCTGTTCAGGCGCCAGAGTGGTGAAGATCGGAGCCAGCCGGCTCACGGCCGCTTGTTCGCCTCCGACCATCAGGCAATAACCGACCTTCAAGCCCCAGATGCCCCCGCTCGTGCCGACGTCCACGTAGTGGATTCCCCGTTTCTTAAGCTCGGCGGCCCGCCGCACGTCGTCATGGAAGCGGGTATTACCCCCGTCGATGATGGTGTCGCCCGCTTGCAGCAGCGAAGCGACCGTGTGAACGGTTTCTTCCGTCGGGGCGCCGGACGGCACCATGATCCAGACCGTGCGCGGAACACTTAACTTGCCCACCAAGTCGGCGACGGAGGAGGAGCCGACGCACCCCACGCCCTCCGCCTGCCTGACGAGGTCGGGCGAACGATCGAACACGACGACGCGATGGTCGTCGCGCCGTAGGCGAGTCACCATGTTCATGCCCATTTTGCCGAGGCCGATGAATCCCAACTCCATAACTGCTCCTTTGTGTGCGTTGCTCTCGACGACGAGATTGGACGCCTCCGCGCACGCTCCGAACCGGCGGCGTCTTCATTGACCGCCAGAGGCGAAACTGCGGGGCGATTGCAGGTGCCGATCCGCCGGTCAGTCGATGCGGGCGGGGTTCGGGACCTCCTTAAAGAGGAGATCGGCAAATTGTCTCCCAAAGTTGAGCCGGTCGGCCACATTCGTTGCGGAAAGAAAACGGCCGGCCAGATCGGCCAGGGCCGGGTCGCGCGAAACCATGAATCGGTGGACATCCGCCGGAGGGACCAACCAATAGCCCCTGAGACGAAAGAAAGCCAGGATACAGTCTTCGTAGAACAGGCTCAGCAGATATTGCGCCGCGGCCGGTTTGTCGGAGAGGTCTTCCGCCTTCCCCAACCAGTGATAACACTCGGCTTTCAGGCGAATTCGTTCATTGATCGTGGCCGGAGGCGGGCCCTGACGGAACCGGTGGTGGGCTTTCTGAATCAACTGCGCGCAGATTCCATTGTAGTCGAATAGGATGCGGGCTTTTCTGAGCAGTGAGGGCAATCGGAGCGAATGGGCGAGTTCCTCCTCGACCTCTTTGTGTCCTCGGTATCGGATGTCGGCCAGACGGTCTCCGACGCGCAGGATTTCATGGCCGTCGGCCTGGCCCTTGACCAAAGCGATCAAGTCGATGTCGCTGTGGGGGGTGACGGCTCGACGCGCTCCCGATCCGACGAGCAGAACACCCACCAAGTCACCCCCTCTCGAGCCTTTGACATGGCGGAGGGCGACGTCGACTCCGTCGTCGAAACCGGGAGTCTTGGGCGAGGCCGGCTGTTCCGGCTGTTCCGGAATATCCAGCAGCTCGGCGTTGAGCTCTTCGCGAGTCGGTAAGTCGGGAGCTTTGCTCGAATCCGTCACTGGATCAGCCGACGATTTCATGGAGTCGCACAATTTTATACGGTCAATTCCGGGCGATTGCGTTGATGGT
>JANDJG010000069.1 GCA_024331085.1 Nitrospira sp.
AAGCGTCAGACCTTTTCCAAGAACTGGTTGCGCACCCAACCTTCAATGTCTCCGTTTTCCGCCAATTCCACTTTATTCCATCGGTCCCGCTTTTCCAGCAAGACGACGATGGTTCCTTGTTTCAAGGGCTCGACAACGAGCGGGAATTCGACGCCGGGGCCGCTTCGAATATTCAACGAGGGCGCGGTCACGGCATACCGATCCGGCTCCTCCTCCGCACGACCCATGACCGATGCACGCACTTGTTCCAGGGGGAACGCCGGACCGGGGTCCCGTTTCCGATCAGGAGCAATATCCTCATGTCCTACCACTTCCCTCAACTGATAGTGACGAACGAGCAGCCTGGAAAGCTCCAGCGCTCGCTGGATTTGCGCTTCCGTGTAGGCATGCCACCAACGAGGTTCCTGATCAAGCCGATGTTTGGCATAGAGCACCTCGCTTTGCTCGTACATCGTCCCGAACCAAGCCTGATACCGGTCCCCTACTTTTTTCAGGGGACCGGCGTTGTCCATTTCGATTCCGATGGCATAGCTGTTCAGTCCGCTTAATCCATCCCACTGACTGACACCTGCGTGCCACGTTTTGACATTGAAGGGAGCCAGTTGGCAAATCGACCCGTCTCGGCCAAGAACGATGTGAGCGGAAGCCTTTGACTCGGGATTGGTCAACCAGTTGATCGAGCTGCGGGCGCTCTTCCCGGCCGTATAGTGAAGCACGAGGTATTGGGGGATCAATTCACCGCCTTTATTGGGCGTTTCGACAAACGAGACGCCGCTTCCTACCAACCGATGGTTTTCAATCGACAGACCGATCCCTGCCATCCTGGCCGCAGCATGAGCCGGTGCCACAACCGGCATAACCCGCCGCCGAGACCGTTGCATCTTTGTCTTTCCCCTGCCTGTCCTCGCCATGTTCCCTTCCGCCGTACTGAAACGAGATTCTTTGTGAAATTCGTTCGATACGGCCTATTGCATGTATCGTTGATAACGAATGCCCCGGCGCGCCCGCTTCATTTGCGACTTGATCTTCCATCGCCTGGCCGCCACCTTGTCGCCTTTGGCCATAAACGTCTCGTGCTCCCCTTTTTCCGGATCAAAAAAGCCGATATAGCCTCCGGGGTTCACGCCGAACGACCGCAAGGTCTTGCCATGATGTGCGCGGCCCAGGAAATCGTTCCGCCCTCCCTTCTCCTCTCCGCCTGTAAAATACAACGGCAGCAGAAAATTCGAGACCTTCACCCCGTCGATCTCGTACGTCTCGGCTTGCACCGCGTCGCACATTTCATACCAATGGAAGACCGTGCGTTTGCCGTTGGACGGATGCGGCCCCTGCACCAGGAGATTGACTTCGGAATCCCCCACCATCTCCAACGCTTCATGCGACAGAGTCACCGTCCACGCTTCACCCAATTGTTTCGCCACCTCGGTAAACACGAATCCGTAGGGCACCCCCCGATTCGTGAGATCGTGGTAGCCGAGCGCGGCGTCGACGTCCATGGAATCCCACAGATACAACACCGCGTCGCCGCGCATGTCGGCGATGCTCTGCGTCGAGGGCTTCTTGCCGCTGCGCCCCTCCAACCGCAACTCCGCCCCGATATGCCAATACGGCTCGTAATCCTCGCGGATCTGACGATTGATCGCACGGATCGCTTCCTGCACGTCCTCGTCCGACACCTTGCCGTTGGTGTGGTTGATTATCGAGATGATCATTGTCGTTGTGTCTCCCCTTGCGGCCCCGCCGGATGGCGGACGGCACCGTCACAATTTTCTCACCTTGATCGAGTACTTGCCGGTCCCGGATTGGCGGCTGTAGTGGCGGACCTGCACGAAATAGTCGCCTTTCACCAGGTCGGCTGCGATTCGGGCGTTGAGATCGAGGCCGGAATCGTCATCTTCCGCGATCAGCGCCGTCTCGCTGTTCGGCCCGAACAGTTTCATCACGACATCCGTCGGCCCCAGGGTATCGATCACGTACCGGCCGTCGGTCGTGGCCGTAAATCGATAGAGGTCTTCTTCTCCGGGCTTTCCGATCGCCGCCTGGGTGCGTTTTTTGGCGTTGGCGATGAGTTCGACGGCATTCGACACGGTTCCGCCCGTCTTCGGATACATCTTGGCTCCGGCTACGAACGCCTTGTCCATCGCCGACAAAACCTCGTTCGCCTTGGTGCCGATGCCGTTGAGCGTCCAGGACGCGGGAAAGAAGTACAGCATGATGGAGTCGGGATCGAACTTGGTCCCATTGATCTGATCCGCACTGTACTTACGGAGAATATTGTGGCGCGTCGTCGCCTCGTCCCAGAAATTCGGCGCTTTCGCGGCTTCACGAATCACCACCTCCTCGTTCCACTGAATCCCTCCCGCGGGGTTCTGGTGCTCGTGAGCCAATCCGATCGCGTGACCGAACTCATGGGCCGCCGTGCCGCCGTCCAGAAAGCCCAGATTCATCGTGGGCTGATCCAAGGGAATGTTCCGGCAGTCCGTCCCGACGTATGACCAGGCTCCGTCGTTCCGATCGAAGGCAATCCGAATTTCAGCATTCGGGGCATTGTTGAACTCGAACTTCAAATTGGCCACGGCCGCCCACCAGCCCGCTTGTTCCTTGGCCACCGCCTGCTCCGTAGGCGTGCCCCCCATGAAGCGCACTCGGAGCGTCGAGCCGTTCATCCACGTCTTCCCGATCGGCGCGATGGCACGCCTGATGCCGCTCTTCGTCGGCTTCGTCATCTGAAACCGCATCAGATCCCTCGGCAAAATCCTGTCGATACATACTTTCGGACGTTCAGCCATAGCCGATTCTCCTTTCCCTGGACGTTGAGTTCCCGCCTGCCGACCGACGCATCAAGAGAATGTTCGACACAATATGAGCGGACACGCCCACTCCGTGCCCGCAGTTGTATACTCTTTTACGAAGGAGAATCCAAGCGCTCTCGGCAGAACAAAAGCCGTCATGAGCAAGCTTTCGACGTCCGTTCGTGAAAACCCTGCCCGCAAAAAGGGAAGTCCCGATGTCCGGGGAGATGATCGGCGCCTCTCTAAGGAAGACGGTCGTCCCGCCCCCGGCGAACGGAGAGGTCGGAGAACCAAACCCGACCGGACACGGCCGAGGCCGCCTGTTTGATTCTTAGGCGATTACCGAAATCTCTGACAGCGCGGGCAATAGAAGGAGCTGCGCTCGCCCTTGAGACGGCGAATGACCGCGCCGCACCCGTTTGGGCAGGGTCGGCCTTCTTTCCCATAGACCAGGTGACGCTGTTTGTACCGTCCTTCCGTCCCATCGGGAGCGAAGAAATCTCGGACACTGGATCCCCCGCAGGCGATGGCCTCCTGCAAGACGTTCCTCATCACGTGGTAGAGCCGATCGCGTCTCGACGACGCCAGTCTGTTCGCCCGTGCGTTCGGATGAAGTCCGGCCCGAAAGAGAATTTCATTCGCATAGATGTTGCCGATCCCGGCGATCGTCTGTTGGTGCATGAGAAGCGGCTTGATTCTCCCACGCCGTGTTCCGAGCCGTTGCGCGAACTCTTGCGGAGTCGCCGAGAGCGGATCGCAGCCGAACCGACGCTCAAGATACCGATCGAGCCCGTCCCGATCGAAGAAAGAAAGGCGGCCGAACCGTCTGGGATTCCAATAGCACAGTTCGGTTTCTTTCCCTCCGGCAAAGATCATGCGCATGTGCACGTGCCGAGGATGCTTGATCTTCGCCGATGGAAAAAGCAACAGCCCGGTCATCCCCAACTCGGCGACCACATAGCGCATCTCGCCGGCTTTTTGGAAACCCATGGCGACGCTTTTCCCATATCGAGCGACGGAGGACAATCGTGTGTTCACATACCAGGGTCTGAACGAATATCCTTCCCGTACGATGTCGGCTCGGCCGATCCACAGATCGGTGACCGTGGCATCGAGCAGGCCTTCTTGAAGCTGTTGTACGACGACTTCGGCTTCCGGCAGTTCCGGCATGGTGCGGTCACAAAGAAAAAGAGAGGACGGAAACGATACCATTCATGAGTCATTCACTCGCCCGTCGCCGAACTAGTCGGCCGGAAGCGGTCCGCCGTTTCGGCGGAGCTGTTTTAGGCATTGGATGGTTTCTTCCAACTGAGGAATCGGCATGGCGCCGGGACGCCGGTCCTTGACAAGCCGTAAGACGCTGTCATAGTCCCCGCCTTCGGCGCAACAGAGATATGCCATGACCACGGACACCGATCGGCTCATGCCGGCGCGACAACAGACCATGACCCGATTGTCGGTGATGTGCCGTTCGATCCAGGCGACGGCGTCCGCCAACTGTCGTACCTCGACCCGGGCAAACTCTTTGAGCGGGATTTTCCCGGTCGGCAACCAGGCGGGCAGCTCGACGTCGTACTCCTCGGCTACCAAGAGCAAGGCCCCGATCTGCGCGGGCGGCGACGCGGTTTCATAGATATTTCCGACAAACAGCCGCTCGGTGATTTGATACACCCGGATTCAGTACAACGGAGGGGTCGGAGCCGTCAAGTCTCACCGATCCGGCGCAGTTGCGGTTTCGTCGAGACACCGGCTATACTTTGTTTATGTTTGCAAACGATCGAAGAAAGTGAACCGTTACTGCTCTTCTCTACCATGGTGACGCTGACTCAGCAGGAAGTCGAACGACGGTTGGGGACGGTCGCCTGCGCCGTTTGCAAACGATCGAGTTTCGCCATCGACGAACGGTTCATGGGCTCCGACGGCGAATGGCGGGGGGTGTGCAGATCCTGTTTTTATACTTTTCCGGTCCATACGGACGTCGAGTTTTACCTGCGGACTCAGCCCGACGTACCGCTTCGCCTGAAAGAGATTTCCTGCACCGCCTGCAATCATCAGGGAGTCGCCCTGGACTTCCGGGCGACGCTGTCCGTGCGAGAAGCCTATTATTTCGTGACGTGCCTTGGATGCCGTCGCCAATTCCCGGAGCAATCTTCTCTGGAAGCGTACGAATAGTCGCGGCCTCTTGCCACGGCCGACGCGTCGAACCATTCGCATGAGCGACAAACCGAAACAGCCTGAAGAGCCGAAAGCCGAAGTTCCTCCCAAGACGAGGAAAGAGCTTCCGCTCGTTTCCGTCCCGGACGATCGCGACATGATCGCCCAAGAAATGGCCGAGTTGTTCGAAGAAGACAAGGTTTCCCATCAACACGGCAGCTCGGAACCGGAAGCGGACTGACCCACCCCTTATTTATCATCACAGACTGAATCGCCCCTTCTCCTAGAAATCTCAACTTGCCGATCCAACGCCTCTGTCCCTTCATGGTGCTTGTAAATCGTTGAGAGGCCGGCCCATCCGATCAGACGATACCGTTTGTCCGCCAAAAGCCGATGGATCGCGCTGGTGAGTACCGCTTCGATGCCTTGTACGGACTCCCAATTCTCCACACAAATCACGCGCGGCCGGTACCGTTCAAAATCCAGTCCCTTGATGACTTCGTAATCCACCCCTTCGACGTCGACGCTTAACAGCTCGAAGTCGCGGGGAACCTGGTGCGCGTCCAGAAGATGGGTGAGCGTCGTTGTGTGTATGCGCCCGATCGGCCGGTAGCCGTGGGGGCCGGGAACTGATGAAAGATTGATGGTGGCGTTGGTGGAAAATTCACCGGGGCTGTAGATCGACACTTCTTGTTCTCGATCACTGACGGCGGCGACAACCGCCGTGTCTCGCCTTCGCCTGAGTCGGCAGGCCAGCACTTTCATTTCTTCCAGGTCGATCAGCAATCCTTGCCAGCCTCTTCGATACAGACCATAGGTATTGGAACCCCGCCGTGGATGGTGGCAACCGACATCGACGTAAAACCCCTTTGCCTTTGGTTCAGGAAGGGCAAGCCTGATGAGTAAATCTTCACCATATTGCGAGTACGATACCTGCGGTTTGGCCGGAGAGAGAAACGCGCGATAGGCCGCCCGAATGTAAAGACTGGTCTTCACAAACGATCCCCCTTTCCGACGGAACAGCCTGCACGTGCTCTATCCGATCAGAGGCATTGAAGCCTCCGGCGAGGATTGCTACGCCGGTGGTCCGGACCTGGTTTACGCTTCTCGAATAATTCCGACCGTCACATCGGAACCGACTCGCCCCAGGGATGAGATTTTGCCTTGTCGCTCTTTACGAGCGATCTTTTCAATTTGCACGACGGCTCCGCGCCGCCACTGATCCAACGCTGCGTTCTTCGGCGACGCCAGGCGATCCAACCGTCCGATCTCGATGCGCCCCTGTTCATTGCACAGCCAGGCCCGTTTCTCTCCCTTCATCACCCGCAGCTCGCTCACGACCCGATAAACATTTGCTTGCCGCGTCACAATGGTTTTTCCGTCTTTTCGCAGCAGCAGATAGGAAAATTTGAGGGCGTCTTTGATGAAACCGACCGCCTTGTCGATATCTCGGACGGACGGAGGAGGCTCCCACGGCCGCTCTTCATGACACCAATCATCGGGATGCTCCAGAGCCGGGCAATTCCGTTCGTGGAGACAGGGGCTATAGACCGTACAGTTCCCCGCCTCGATCAATCGATCTCGGACTTGATGAAGCGATCTGGACGTTTCCCGCAAGGCCGGCTCGACGATCATCAGCGTGCCATGCGGAGCGAGACCGGTCAAAAGTTTCGAAAGCAATTCCGTTTTCGCCGTGGTGGGATCGCTTGATCCAGTGCCGATCTCGTTCAGGCTGTTCGCCACGATGATGAGGTCGAATGGCATGATCGACGAGAGCTTTTCGTACCATCCCCGCCGCTCCAGATTTTCCTCATACGTTGCGAGATGAACCTTGGCGTCGGCCTCCATCCGGCAATAGCGCGACCAGATTCGACGAGCGTGATCTAACGCCGCCACGGATTGATCGACTGCGATGACCGATAGCTTCCCGCTGAAACCGTGAGACCGCCACCAATCCAACACGCCCAGCGCTCCCGTCCCTGGACCAGATCCGACATCCAGTACCCGCATCAGCCCTGTGGCCTCCATGCTCTGCATTTCATCAAGAAGGATTTGGATCTTCGCGAGATTCACCGGCAGAAAGTAGCGGAGATATGCGGCAAGAAACTTCGGATGATTGAAATAATCCCCATCCAGCTTCTCCCCTCGGTTCGTAAAACGTCGCGATAACTCTCCCACTGCCTCATGAATTTGTGCCAGCGGAATGCCGGTTTCGCCGCAGACATGTTCGATCGCTTCCAGCAGAGGCCGAGAGATCGCGGCAACATTGAGAGAACTCATGGGGCTAGTGTATGCTCACCCTACGAGGGAGGACAACCATGACCAACGAAATTTTGAAGGCTTACAAAGAAGTCGAAGCAGCGGTGGAGCGCTATACCCGGTTGCTGCACGACCACGTGACGATGCTCCAAAATATCGAGCCGCCGGGATCGGATAAAGTCGTTCGCCTCACCGCCGGATCAAAAGCCATGACGGACAGCGCCGCGATTTATCTTTCCTATGCAAAGTACGTCGCCCATGGAATGCCGACCAGCGAGGAGATGGTCGAGGATGAAATGCAGGGATAATGACACGAAGTTACAGGAAGACCGGAAATGAAAAGGGTCTGTCCGGGCTACCGGACAGACCCTTGCTGGACAGGCCCCTCACCTCTCGAAACGAATCAGATACTCCTCATGAAGTGAGCCACTTCCTCAGGGTTCACAGTCCCTCCCATCACTTGGGACATCGCCACGTTCGTGGATTTTTTACCGGTCAGACCGGACTCCACCTCGTCAACAATCAACTCCACCGGCATCGACTGACCGCCATACACCCGAGGACCGCCGATGATCTTTGCCTTGGAGTAACCGTAGATGGCGGTCGCAACCTCTTTGGCCAACCAGCCGACGTAGTTGAACTCCGGCACGACGATCAATTTCACGTTGCCGCACAGTTCCCGCAGTTCCTTGGTCGGGAACGGGCGCAGCGAGCGGATCTTGATCAAACCGACGTTGAATCCCTTTTCCTTGCACAGGCGCACCGCTTCACGGGACTGAGCCGCCGCGCTTCCTGACGCGATAATGACAGCGTCGGCGTTCTCCACGTTTTCAGCCGACAGCAGCCCTCCCATGTAGCGGTTGATATACTTGCGAGACCGTTCCACGGCCGCCCACACTTCTTGCTGCCACACGGCGTGAATGTTGTACGCCATGAAGTTGGATTTCTGGACCGGGGCGTCTCGTGACAAACGAGCGGGAGGATTCTCGGCATCAAGCACCGGGACCGCGCCGCGCCAGGCGTCCCGAGGAGGAAGTTTGAGCCCGCGATCCTGCATTTGAACGTAGCCGCGGGCATGGGTCACGAAAAATCCGTCGCAGCAGACGCCCACCGGCAAGGTCACGTCGTTCTTTTCGCCGATCACAAACCCGGCCATGATGAAATCAAACATATCTTGCTGGTTTTCCGCATGAAACACGATCATGCCGCAGTTCAGGAGATAGGCGACCTCGATATTATCGGGTTGAATGGCCAACGGCGCGTTGACGACCCGACAGGTGAACATCGCCACAGCAGGCAACCGATGGCCCGGCCAGGAAGCGATGCCCTCCAATCCTCGCAAGGTTCCCGGTCCCGCCGTCGCCGTAAAGCAGCGCACGCCGGCCCTCGACCCTCCGGCGATCGCGGCCATGACGCCGACCTCTTCTTCGCCGCGGTAATATTCTTTCACGTAGCCTTCTCCGTACAGCACGCCGACGAGCTGCATCGTCTCCGACTGAGGGGTAATGGGATAGGCGATGGCCAGGTCCACGTTTGAGCGGCGGATCGCCTCTTTCGCCGCCTCGCTTCCGGTGATAAATTCTTTCGTCCTCGGCGCCTCGAAGAACATATACTCGGGCGTCACGACTTTCTGCCGCTTCGCTTCCGCATGGGGATCTTTCTTCCCGTCCACCTTGGGGACCGCAACGCTGGTAATCGGATCACCCTGGGGGTTCGTTTTGACTTCCGTCTCGCTCATGGTTGCACCTCTTGGCTAGTTCGAGCGTCGTCGCCCGGCCTTATCCTTCCCGCACCATCTGTTCAGCACTATGCCCAAACATCGCCGCGCTGCCCGCTCCTCCAGGAACCGGCGCAAACGCGAGGGGATTCGTATGGGTCTTTCCGCCATGAACCTTCGATTGCGTGCCGGTAAAGCGCACGTTTTCTCCGTTCTCCGGCAGCTTGATGCCCATTTCCTCGCGCACGCGTTTGAAGATCTGCGCCACTCGTCTCAATTTGGCGGTGTCCGCATCGCGAATCGTCAACATGGCGTCTTCATGCCCCTGCTCGGCGCAAATCGCCATCGTACAACAGTTCGTCCCCGCTCGGATCATTTTGAGCGTCAAATTGGCGTAGTGGCAATGCACGCCCACAAAAATGCAGGCCTCGATTTTATTTCCCCAAATGGTGAGATTCGGATGATTGGGGTTGATGACTTCCTCCGGATCGATCTTGGGATACTTGGGCCGATAATCCGGCATGGGGATGATCATCACTTCCGGGATCTGCGCGGCGATCTCAAGCGTGGCCTTGGCCTTTTCCACCGCATGATCGTTCCAAGCCCAGAGAACCAACGGACCGGGAAAGATCGTCGGATTCTGGCTCGTCAACATCTTCCTGGCCATCTCTTCGATGACGACTTCCTCATTCGGCTCAAGCAAGCCGTAAAACAACCCTTGACCTGGATCCGGCAGCGAGACCCCCAATTGAGCCGCCGACGGCGGGTGGAAACCAGCCGGCCCCGGTACGATGATACGTTCTCTCGTGTCGTGTGTAGTAGCCACGCCCGTTTCTCCCCTTTCCCGCCTCATTATCCGACGACCGGACTGGTCAACACGGCCGTCGTGCTCTTTTCTCCATACGTGATGTTTTCCGTCAAAGCGGCTTGAGGCAATTGATCGATCATGATCATCTTGATCGCGTTATTCTTCGCCATGTTGTCACAGACCCAGACGCACTGCGCGCACCCTTTGCAGCGGTCGACCGCCACATAGGCCGAACCGTATTTGAATCCCTTGTCCTTTCCCAGTTCATCACTGTAAAGGATGGTATTGGCCTCGGGACAATACTGCGTGCAGAGCTTGCAGCTCTTGGCGGCACAGATTTCGACGTTAATATCGGCGACAAGATACATAATGCTCCTTCTTATGCCGTCGCGGCCGCGGCCACCGGCGCCTCGGCGCGCTGGACATCCTTTGCGGCCCATCCGTGATCGACGGCATAGTTCCATGCCGCCCTCATGACGGCCACGTTCTTTTCAATCAATTCCTGCTTCTTCTTGAACTTCCGTTCGACGACGCTGTCCAGCGCCGCCGTTCCCCCTGATACGACGAACCCTTTGCCAAGGAACCGATCCTTCACGGCCTGCTCCAACGCCTGCATATTCGTCAACCCGGTGATGGCGCCGATACACCCCATCAACGCCATGTTCGTCGCGAGATCCATTCCGGACACTTCCAACGAAATCTTCGTGGCCGGGATATAGTACAGTTTCGCGCGCCGCTCCTCCAATTCGCGCGCTTGATCTTTCTGCAGCTTCATCGGCCCGTCGTTGTTGATCAACGCAATACCGTCTTCCTTAAGACCGTAGTAAAACGGCATCGTGTAAGACTTGCCGTGGGTGATGACTTGGGGATGGAAGATGATGATGATGTGGGGAAACGTAATTTCGCCGATCTCGTAAATCGGCTCATCCGACACCCGCACATAACTTTCGACGGGAGCCATCCGTTTTTCAGAACCGTAGAAGGGGACGATCGTGCTTTCCCCTCCGGCATTGATCACCGCCGTGCTCAGAATATGCGAGCCGGTCACGACCCCCTGGCCGCCGACCCCCGCCATTCGAATATTGAACCGTCTTGCCATTGCTGCCCTCCTTCCTTCAACGCTCAGGCCTTCCCGGAAATCGCCGCGGCAGGAGCGGCCTGCTTGGCAAGAAACTCCTTATAGCCATAGCGTTCGGTGAGGTATTGTTTGGCCTCTTCGCTTACGTACTCCACGAATTGATACCGGTCATTCTCGACCGCCTTGGCGTCTTCCATGACCTTATCGGTCGGGATCGCGTATTCGATATTGCAGGACGTGTACGCCTGAATGTAGGTAGGCCCTATCTCTCGCGCGACCAATACCGCTTTCTTGATGACGCTCTCGACGCGACGGGGATTGTTCGGAACGACGGTCGCGACATATGCACAACCGGCCACCTTCGCCAACTGCACCATATCCATCTTCTCAAACTTCTTGCCGAGCGGAGCCATCTTCAACACGGCTCCCTTGTTGGTCATGCCGCTTTCCTGACCTCCGGTGTTGCCATACACCTCGTTGTCGAGCATGATCGTCGTAAAACGTTCCTTTCGGAACCACGAATGCAGCACCTGCTGAAAACCGATGTCGGCGGTCCCGCCGTCTCCGGCCATTACGACCACGTCTTTTGGCTTGTCGCCGAACCGCAACCGCAAACCTCGGGACAACCCGCTGGCTACGCCGTTTTGATCACCGTAATTCCCATACACGAACGGAATCGCCGCCTGCGAAATCGCCAGGCGCCCGCAACCGGCCGTGCCGACCGTGATCGTATCCTCCGGGTTCGGGAACGCGATCATCGCCAGCCGAATAAACAGCGTCATGGCGCAACCGGCGCACATGGGATGCTCTTCGAGCACTTCCTTGAAGCTTCCCATCTGCGAGACGGTGACTTTCTTCCCGAAAGGACCATGTTCGACCATGTCCCGGTATTCCTTGGGCATGAACTTTTCGAAGCCGTTTGAAAACTTCACGTAATCGAGACTCATCGAGCACCTCCATTAATCTGCCGAGAACGCCGGCCCGTTATTGTTTCGCTGCTCAATGCACCTGTCTCTTGGGCGACTGTCTTTTGGCAACCGTTCCTTAGAACCTGTATCGAGGATGACAGGGAGAGGATGATGATGCTTCGCCCGGTCTTCCGACACCACCGCGCCCCATCGTAGCAAAGCCCCAAAAAACCTGTCAATCTCTTGTGATTGCAGCACTCGATTGACGCCGCTACAGTATAACGCCCGTGCGTTTCACTCAACTTCTCAGAAGGCCCATGTCGGACGAAAGAAGGCCTAGTGGCGGTCTCCCCTGTAGGCCGTTCGCCTCAAATCCATGTTCCGCAAGCCTGTCTGCCGAAACCTGTCTATCGCAAGGAGACGAAAAGTTCGTGCGAGCCACGAACGAATCGATTGCCGATGCGCTCGGATCCGTTTACACTGTCGGATCATGATTCGCCGCGTGCTGATTCCGGGAGAAGATGACGCCGGGGACAACGTCGGTGGAGTCCATAAGCGACCGCCGATCCCGGATGATTCCCACAAAGCCGAGTGCCCCAAATTCATGGCCCACGGCCCCTGCGGAGGCGTGCGCAAGGGCGGATTCTGCGAGGTCTACCCGGACATGCAATGCCCGTGGGTTGCATTATTTGTCGAGTTGGAAAAAATCGGCCACACCGACTGGATGAAACAGGTGTGATGTTGCGAGGAGAAGAATGCGACGCAAGAGCACGATCACCAAGACGACGCAGTTAGGCTACAACGAAAAGCACGCCAAGAGCGGAATCGATGCGCCGCTCCCCGATATCGAAACCTTTCCGAACCAATACAAAGGGTACGAGATCACGATCGACATTCCCGAGTACACGGCCATCTGCCCCAAAACCAAGCTGCCGGACTTCGGCACCATCACACTCCACTACATGCCGGACAAAGAATGTCTTGAGCTCAAGTCGCTCAAACTGTATATCCACGCCTACCGCAATCTCGGCATCTTCTACGAAAATGCCGTCAACCGCATCCTGCAAGACGTCGTCAAGGCCTGCAAGCCGGTGTGGGCCAAGGTGACCGGTACGTTTAGCGCCCGGGGAGGCCTCTCGAGCAAAATCGAAGCGCGGTATCCCTAAACCTCTCCGGTCGTTCATCGATCGGACGGCCGCTCGCCGTTTCGACTCGGCGAAAACTCCGGACGGTTGACGGTTTCTTCCCATGGCCATCTATGCAATCGGCGACGTGCAAGGCTGTTTGAAGTCTCTCCGGGCTCTCCTCGACCGGATTTCTTTCCATCCATCCAAAGATCGGCTCTGGCTGGTCGGCGACCTCGTCAACCGGGGGCCCGATTCGCTGGGCGTCCTCCGATATCTCAAGGAACTTGGGTCGTCGGCGCAGATCGTCCTCGGAAACCACGACCTCTTTTTGCTCGCCGTGGCGGAAGGGACTCTTCCGTTACGGCCCAAAGATACGTTGCACGATGTGCTGGCCTCGCCCGATCGAGATGATCTGCTGTCGTGGCTGAGGCATCAGCCCCTCCATCACCGTGAAGGGGCGTACCTCATGGTCCACGCCGGCCTGCTTCCCCAGTGGACTGTGGAAGAGGCGATCGACTACGCGCGCGAGGTGGAGAGGGTCCTGGCGGGACCTGACCACCGACGATTTCTCCGACATCTGTTTCACGATCCGCCACGATCATGGTCGAACGGGCTCCGCGGATGGGAACGATTGACGACGATCGCTCGCGTGCTGACAAAATTGCGCGCCTGCTCGCCAAAAGGTGTGATGTCGAATTTTTCCGGACCGCCCGACTCAACCCCGACCGGATTTGCTCCCTGGTTCCAACTCCCTCATCGTCGCGGCCACGGCGCGACCGTCATCACGGGTCATTGGGCTGCCCTCGGTCTCAGATTGGCCCCGGATCACATCGCCCTGGACACGGGATGTGTGTGGGGGAGGCGCCTCACGGCCGTGCGGCTTGAAGATCGGGCGGTCTTTCAAATTGACTCGATCGATTCAGTGGAACGGTAAGGAGGAAGGCGCGCCTTTCAGCAAGATCGGCGTTCAGTGATAAGATTCCGAATCCGACGGAAACTTCCCCTGCTCGACTTCCTCTTTATATCGGCGGATGGCTTGCAGCGCCTCTGTCTTGAGACTTGCATAGGGTTTGACAAACTTCGGCACAAAATCATCGAACAGACCGAGCAGGTCGTACAGCACCAGCACTTGCCCGTCGCAGTGGGGGCCGGCGCCGATGCCGATCGTGGGAATCGTAAGCTGCTCCGTGATGGTCTTGGCCAAGGGAGCCGGGATCGCCTCCAACACGATCGCCTGCGCCCCGGCCCGCTCCAACGTCTTGGCATCAGATATCAGTTGTTCGGCCTGGTTTTTGTCCTTCCCCTGCACCTTGTAGCCGCCATATCGATTGACCGATTGCGGCGTCATGCCGAGATGCCCGACGACAGGGATTCCGATGCCGGTCATGGCCTCCACGCGATCGGCGACGGCCGCCCCTCCCTCCAACTTCACGGCATGGGCCCCGGCTCGAAGAAATCGTCCCGCATTCCGCAGGGCCTCTTCTTTGCCGGCCTGGTACGACATAAAGGGCATATCGCCGATGACCAGTGACCGTCGAACGGCATGGGTGACCAACCTTGTATGGTAGAGCATCTCTCCCATCGTCACCGACAACGTCGTAGGTTTTCCCTGCACGACTGTTCCCAGCGAATCGCCGACCAGGATCGTCTCGATGCCCGCTTGTTCGACGATGCGCGCGAACAGCGCGTCGTAGGCGGTCACGACGACGATTTTCTTGTTGTCCCGTTTGTACCGCTGCAAGTCGGGAACGGTCATCAGCCGATCCGGGCCCTGGTGAGAATTTCTCCGATTCGATGGACGCCCTTGAG